>JAEEPZ010000018.1 GCA_016285055.1 Prevotella sp. | reverse complement strand
CCATTCCCTTCTTAACCCCTCCCCGTAAGAGGGGAGTGCCTCACGGGGGTCCCTGCGGCGGTCAAGGAACGGCAAATAGCCCTGAAGGGGCGGCAGAACTCGGGTAACGAACTGACCTGTTTCGCGCCATAACTATGTCACTCCATCCGTACAGCATGTGTCTTTTTGCCATCTGGGGCTTTTATGCAATAAGTTTCCTGCCGAGAAACCTTTGGTTTCCTGCCGAGAAACCGATGGTTTCTCGGCAGGAAACTTTTAAAACCCATGATGCCTTGAAACTGCAGGATTCTCACATGGCCGTCAGGCTCCACCAGTGTTGACGCCAGCGAGAACATCCAGTTCCACGGCGACATTCCCATGACCTCTACGACAGGCATCGATGAGCTCAAAGGATACTCCATCCACACCATCGACGCTGACGGCACCCATCGGTACTTCGACCTGCAGGGCCGACCCCTCAACGAGCGTCCTGCCAACGGTGTCTATATCGACAATGGCAAGAAGTATAACAAGTGATTCGAGTTACGTAAGACTGAAGCGAAAGGGGAGTGAAAGGGCATTTCACTCCCCTTTCACTCTCTCTGCCTATAACTTTCATAAAGTATCATAATAATTGGTGCAAAAGCACGAATAATCACTCGGAAAACGTTACCTTTGCGAAAAGATTTAAGATGAATTCTTCAGAAGAAGACAGAAGGGCATGATTCGTGACTTCATCGCCATCGACTTTGAAACGGCCAATCAGGAGCCGTCGAGCGTCTGCTCCGTTGGAGTGGTCATGGTGCGCCGTGGGCAGGTGGCCGATACGTTCTACAGCCTCATCCAGCCAGAGCCCAACTACTATTCTTACTGGTGCCAGCGGGTGCATGGGCTGAGCCAGCTAGATACCGACGATGCTCCCGTGTTTCCGAAAGTGTGGCAACAGCTGGAGGAGCGCATTGCCGGTGTGTTCTTCGCTGAACGTCAGTTGCCGCTTGTCGACCGCCGTGACCTGATAGCCTCCATCCCCTTCGTGGCCCACAACGCCCGCTTCGACGAAGGATGCCTGAAGGCAGTGTTCAAGGTGTACCAGATGGACTATCCCGACTACCGCTTCTATGACACCCTCGTTGCCTCACGCCGGCAATTCGGCCATTCGCTGCCCAACCACCAGCTTCACACCGTAGCAGCAGCATGTGGCTACGACCTTCGCAACCATCATCATGCCTTGGCCGATGCCGAGGCCTGTGCCGCCATTGCCCTCTATATCTTATAGCCTTAATGATTATCTGCATGTAGCAGAAGGACGCCTTTGCTATCATGTTCTGTCTCATTCATTATCAGACAAACACATGCTGCCGCAAAAGTAACTACTCCCCTCCCTCACAGGCGATGTTGTCCTTAAGCGGACAACATCTTCAAGCCGGGGGTGGGTTTCCTCTGCGCAGATGAATCCCCCTCTAACTCCCCCTTTGCAAGGGGGAGAATAGGGCTACCTCAAGCCTTGCTTGTAGCTGTCATGATACATTCTCATGAGGAGTCGGTTTGATTCTATAGTGGCGTGCACACCATCGGGTAATTGCGGATAATCATTCTATTTTTCTTCTGGCGCAGCCCATTCCCCTCCTTTTCCAAAGGAGGGGTGAGGGGTGGTATGTCAACAATGACATCACCTATTTTTCTTCTGCACAGCCCAAATCCCTCATTTGAAAAGCGGACCGACCTATTAGCAGGGATTGGGTTGAACAGTCCCGAAGGGACGACAGAACTCGGTTAACGAACCGACCTAATTAGCGACGCAACTATGTCACTCCATCCGCACAGGTCGAAAAAGTTTCAGCACTAAATGTGACGAAACTCAGGGTAAGCGATGTGCTGGAGGAACAGGGCTTTGGCAGGCATCGACTCGCCGGCCTCAGTGCGGCGCTTGCCCTCAATGACACGGCGGAAATCGTCGAGCGTCAGGCGGTGGCGACCCACCTCGACAAGCGTACCCACCACGGCACGCACCATGTTGCGAAGGAAACGGTTGGCCTGGATTTCAAAACACCACTGGCCAGGCTCCACCTCACGCCACTCAGCTTTCATCATGTGGCAGAGTGTGGTCTTCACATCGGCATGGCTCTTGCAGAAGGCGCCGAAGTCATCATACTCCAAGAGAATGGCCGCTGCCTGGTTCATCAGCGGGAAGTCAAGGTCGTAGTGCAGTTCACAGGAGTAATGACGCAGAAAGGGCGACTTGAACGTGTGTATATAATAATAATATGTACGCGCGAGCGCCGAGAAGCGTGCGTGCATGTCGTCGGGCACCTGCTCCACGCGCTGCACAGCGATGTCCTGCGGCAGAATCCTATTCAGTTTGTAGGCCAGCTGCCGGCCATCCATACGCTCACCGCTCCCTGCGCCCCACTCACCGTTAAAATCAAAATGCGCCACCATCATGCGGGCATGGACCCCTGTGTCGGTACGTCCCGCTCCGGTGACAGCAACATCCTGGCGCAGCAAAAGTGACAGCGCCCGCTGCAGCTCTCCCTGCACCGATATGCCGTTGGGCTGCACCTGCCATCCATGGAAGCGCGTGCCGTCATAACTCAACGTAATGAAGTATCTCATGGCCAAAAACGTCGGCAAAGATACAAAAAACAGCTGGTTTTTCAGACAATTGGTAATTGAAAAACGGAAAAAGCGACTATTTTTTGAAAAAAGTCAAAGTTTTTCTTTGCTGAGTGACAAAAAGTTTGTAATTTTGGGCGTTTAATAACCTAAAAAACAATTGAACAAACAAATAAAAAACCACAAAAAGCAACCATGAGTTATTTGCGTTTTGAGAAAGCCGTGATGACGAATCTTGAAGAGAGCCTTCGCCGCGAGCTGCTCCGTACTAACCGCAGTGGTGCCTACAGTTCGTCAACCATTGTCGACTGTAACACGCGTAAGTACCACGGATTGTTGGTTGTACCTGTACCCGAGATTGACGACGAGAACCACGTTCTGCTGTCGTCGCTCGACTGCACGGTCATCCAGCACGGGGCAGAGTTTAACCTGGGCCTCCACAAGTATCAGGGCAACAATTACAGTCCCAAGGGACACAAGTACATCCGTGAATTCGACGCTTCGAAGGTACCCACGACCATCTATCGTGTGGGCGGCGTGGTGTTGAAGAAAGAAGTAGTGTTCCAGCACTACGAAGACCGCATCCTCATCCGCTACACGCTGGAGGACGCCCACTCAGCCACAACGCTGCGTTTCCGCCCGTTCCTGGCCTTCCGCTCCGTGCGACAGTTCACACATGAGAACATGGTGGCAAGCCGCGAGTACACCCCCATCGACGGCGGCATCAAGACCTGCATGTACCAAGGCTATCCTGAGCTGTTCATGCAGTTCTCGAAGAAGAACGATTTCATCTTCCAGCCCGACTGGTATCGCGGCATTGAGTATCCGAAGGAGCAAGAGCGCGGCTACGCCAGCAACGAGGATCTCTACGTGCCCGGCTATTTCGAGATGACCATCAAGAAGGGTGAGAGCATCGTGTTCAGCGGCTCCACGTCGCAAATCAAGACAAGCACGCTGAAGAAACTCTTCCAGGACGAGGTGGACGAGCGTGTGCCGCGCGACAACTTCTACCACTGCCTCGTCACCGCTGCCCACCAGTTCCACAAGCGCATGCCCAACGACGACCGCTATCTGCTGGCCGGCTATCCCTGGTTCAAATGCCGCGCACGCGACACGTTTATCGCACTGCCCGGACTGACACTGGCCATCGAAGAGCAGGACTACTTCGAGCTGGTGATGAAAACCGCTGAGCGCGGCCTGCGCGAGTTTATGAACGGCGAACCGCTGACGGTGCAGATTTACGAGATGGAACAGCCCGACGTGATGCTGTGGGCCGTATGGGCCATCCAGCAGTATGCCAAACACGCAGGGCGCGAGAAGTGCTTCGAACTGTATGGCGACCTACTCACCGAGATGATGAATTACATCACCACCGGAAAACACCCCAACCTGCGACTCGACGACAACGGACTGCTCTACTCCAACGGACGCGACCACGCCGTGACGTGGATGAACTCAACAGCCAACGGGCGCCCCGTGGTGCCACGCTCGGGATACATCGTCGAGTTCAACGCACTGTGGTACAACGCACTGAAGTTCTGTTCATCAATGGCAGCCGAAAGAAACGACCAGGAGGCCGTGGACGAGCTGGAGCAGCGCGCAGCCTTGGCCAAGCAGTCGTTTATCGACACCTTCGTCAACGAATACGGCTACCTGCTCGACTATGTCGACGGCAACATGATGGACTGGAGTGTACGCCCCAACATGATTTTCGCCGTGGCACTCGACTATTCGCCCCTGTCGCAGCAGCAGATGAAGAGCGTAGTAGATATATGTACGCGCGAGCTGCTCACTCCGAAGGGTCTGCGCTCGCTGTCGCCTAAGAGTGGCGGCTACAACCCGATGTACGTGGGCCCGCAGACACAGCGCGACTACGCCTATCACCAGGGCACAGCCTGGCCATGGCTCGGCGGCTTCTACATGGAAGCCTGCCTGAAACTCTACAAGCGCTCGCGTCTGTCGTTCATCGAGCGGCAGATGGTGGGCTACGAGGACGAGATCGACTATCATGCCCTGGGCACCATCTCGGAGCTCTTCGACGGCAACCCGCCCTTCCACGGACGCGGAGCCATGTCGTTTGCCATGAACGTGGCCGAGATTCTGCGCACCATGCGTCTGCTGGAGAAATATTCATACCAAAAATAGATCAGTGTTAAGCGTTGAGTGCTGAGTGACATTAGTTCCACGCTACCTAAAGAAGTAAAGTCACTCAACACTAAACTCTAAACAGAAAAAGATATGAAAGTATATCAGTGTTAAGCGTTGAGTGCTGAGTGTCATTAGTTCCACGCTACCTAAAGAAGTAAAGTCACTCAACACTCAACACTAAACTCTAAACAGAAAGAGATATGAAAGTATTAATGTTTGGATGGGAGTATCCGCCTCATGTGTTCGGCGGACTCGCCACTGCAAATTACGGAATATCGGAGGGCTTGAAGGCACAGGGCGACATTGAGACGGTGCTCTGCCTGCCCCACCCCTTCGGCGACGAAAGCCAGCACGCCTGCCGCATCGTGGCCATGAACGCCGTGCCCATAGCCTGGCGCGATGTCAGCTACGACTACGTGAAGCAGCGCGTGGGCAACATCATGGACCCGGAGTATTACTACAAGTTGCGCGAACATATCTACGCCGACTTCAACTACATGAACGTCAACGACCTGGGCGCCATGGAGTTTGCTGGAGGCTATCCGAGCAACCTGCATGAGGAAATCAACAACTACTCGATCATTGCCGGGCAGGTGGCCCGCACCGAAGAGTTTGACATCATTCACGCTCACGACTGGCTGACCTTCCCTGCCGGCATACACGCCAAGCAGGTGAGCGGCAAACCGCTGTGCATCCATGTGCACGCCACCGACTTCGACCGCTCGCGCGGCAAGGTGAACCCCACCGTCTACTCCATCGAGAAGAACGGCATGGACTGGGCCGACTGCATCATGTGCGTGTCGGAGCTGACACGCCAGACGGTCATCAACCAGTATCATCAGGATCCGCGCAAGTGCTTCACCGTGCACAACGCCGTCTATCCACTGCCGCAGGAGTATCAGGACATTCCACGTCCCGACCACACAGGCAAGGACAAGATCGTCACGTTCCTCGGACGTATCACCATGCAGAAAGGCCCTGAGTACTTCGTCGAGGCTGCCAACATGGTGCTGCACCGCACCCGCAACGTGCGTTTCTGCATGGCAGGCTCCGGCGACATGATGGACGCCATGATCTACCTGGCAGCCGAGCGCGGCATCGCCGACCGCTTCCACTTCCCGGGCTTCATGCGCGGCAAGCAAGTGTATGAATGCCTAAAGGACAGCGACGTCTATGTCATGCCGTCTGTCTCGGAACCCTTCGGTATTTCGCCCTTGGAGGCCATGCAGTGCGGCACTCCCTCCATTATCTCCAAACAGTCAGGCTGCGCCGAGATTCTGAACAACTGCATCAAGGTGGACTACTGGGACATCCACGCACTGGCCGACGCCATCTACAGCATCTGCACCAACGAATCGCTCTTCCAGTACCTCAAGGAAGAAGGCAAGAAGGAGGTGGACCAGATTACTTGGGAGAAGGTGGGCACATGGATCCGCACACTCTATCGCCGCACGCTCGGCTGGGAAACAGCTTAACAGGAGTTGAGGAGTAAGGAGTTGTGGAGGTAAAGTAGATTACCTCTGCTGCCCGGCTCCTCTGACAGAATAACAACAAATCATTTCTAAAACGGAGATAGGACGTGACGGATGTAATCTACTATACCTCCACTACTCCTTACTCCACAACTATTCAATAAAAAATGAAAACAATTTGCTTATATTTTGAGATACATCAGATTATCCATCTGAAGCGCTACCGTTTCTTCGACATCGGTACCGACCATTACTATTACGATGACTACGAGAACGAGCGCAGCATCAACGACATCGCCGAGCGTTCCTACATGCCCGCCCTGAACACGCTGGAGCAGATGATCAAGGACAACGGCGACTACTTCAAGGTGGCCTTCTCCCTCTCGGGCACCGGCATCGAGCAGCTGGAGATGCACGCCCCGCAGGTGTTAGAGAAACTGCAGGATCTGAACAAGACGGGACAGGTGGAGTTCCTGGCCGAGCCCTACAGCCACGGTCTCTCCTCACTGGCCAACCCAGACAGCTTTGCACGCGACATGAAGAAGCAGGTGCAGAAGATTAAGGAGTACTTCGGACAAGAGCCGAAGGTGGCCCGCAACTCGTCGCTCATCTACAGCGACGACATCGGCGCACAGATTGCCGCCCTGGGCTTCAAGGGCATGCTGACTGAAGGCGCCAAGCACGTGCTCGGATGGAAGTCGCCCCACTATGTCTACCACTGCAACCAGGCTCCCAACCTGAAGCTGCTGCTGCGCGACGTGGAGCTGAGCGACGACATCTCACTGCGCTTCAACAATGCTGAGTGGGAGGGCTATCCCCTCTTTGCCGATGCTTATATCGACCGCATCTCACGTTTGCCCGAGGAAGAGCAGATCATCAACATCTTCATGGAGCTTTCCGCTCTCGGCATCGCACAGCCGCTGTCATCGAACATTCTGGAATTCATCAAGGCTCTGCCCATCTGCGCCAAGGAGAAGGGCATCACCTTCAGCACGCCGACAGACATCTGCATGAAGGTGAAGAGCGTCAGCCAGCTCGACGTGCCCGACACACTCTCGTGGGTTGACGAGGAGCGCGACGTCAGCTGCTGGCTCGGCAACGCCATGCAGCGCGAGGCTTTCCAGAAGCTCTACAGCGTGGCCGACCGTCTGCTCATAGCCGACGACCCACGCATCATGCAGGACTGGGACTATCTGCAGGCTTCCAACAACTTCCGCTTCATGACCACCAAGCCCAGCAACGTGGGACTCGACCGTGGCATCTACAGCGGTCCCTTCGATGCCTTCACCAACTACATGAACATCCTGGGCGACTTCATCAATCGTGTCAACCAGCTTTACCCGTTGGAAATTGAGAACGAGGAGCTGAACTCGCTTCTCACCACCATCCGCAACCAGGGCGACGAGATTGAGATGAAGGACAAGGAGATTACCCGCCTGAAGGCTAAGCTGGAGAAACTGGAGGCACTGGAGGCCAAGAAAGACGCCCCGAAGAAGGCTGCGCCCAAGAAGAAGGCCGCAAAGAAAGAAGAATAAGCGCCTTTGCAGAGCCTTTGTCAACAATCTTTAACAGACGATGCCGCCGATATGCACAAAAAGTGCACATCGGCGGCATTTTTTTTAAACTAAACTACAAATAAATTTGGTGCTTTGAACTCTTATTTGTAATTTTGCATCGAAAACAATGACAAAAACAATAAAAAGATGGAAATAAAGACCATTGGGCTGGCCAGCGACCACGCAGGCTTTGCCCTAAAGCAGTTTGTAAAGAAGTATCTCGATGAGAAAGGCTGGGCCTATAAGGACTACGGCACTTACACTGAGGACTCGTGTGACTACAGTGACTTCGGTCACGCTTTGGCTCGCGGCATTGAGGCTGGTGAGGTATTCCCCGGCATCGCCATCTGCGGTAGCGGCGAGGGCATCAACATGACGCTGAACAAGCACCAGAGCATCCGCGCCGGCCTGTGCTGGATTCCCGAGATTGCCCACCTCATCCGTCAGCACAACAACGCCAATGTGCTGGTGATGCCCGGCCGCTTCATCGACGAAGACATGGCCCGCAAGATCATGGACGAATTCTTCGCCACCGAGTTCGAGGGCGGCCGTCACCAGAAGAGAATTGACAAAATACCCGTATAACCCCTTAGCCGGCCCATAGGTCTTATAGGTCTCATAAGACCCATAAGACCCATAAGTCCCATAAGACCCATAAGTCCCATAAGACTCAGAAAAAAACAATGACCCAAGCTATTCAAAAGACTTTACGTGATTCCGCCGCCATGCGGTGGACAGCCCTGTTGCTGCTGGCCTTAGCCATGTTCTGCAGCTATATCTTCATGGACATCCTCTCGCCCATCAAAGACCTGATGCTCTCAGAGCGCGGTTGGGACAGCACCGCCTTTGGCACGATGCAAGGCTCAGAGGTGTTCCTCAATGTCTTCGCATTCTTCCTTATCTTCGCCGGCATCATCCTCGACAAGATGGGTGTGCGCTTCACTATGGTGCTTTCCACGATAGTGATGCTTGTAGGCGCCGTCATCAAATGGTATGCTGTGAGCGACGGTTTCCAAGGCAGCGGTCTGGAAGCATGGTTCACCAACAACCTCAACTACATTCCCTTGTTCGACGAGCTGGGCGTTTCGCCCTTCTATGAAGGCATGCCTGCCTCGGCTAAGTTTGCTGCCTGCGGCTTCATGATCTTCGGCTGTGGCTGCGAGATGGCCGGCATCACCGTCTCACGAGGCATAGTGAAGTGGTTCAAAGGGCGCGAGATGGCCCTGGCAATGGGTTCTGAGATGGCACTGGCCCGTCTGGGGGTGGCCACCTGCATGATCTTCTCGCCTTACTTTGCCCGCTTGGGCGAACATGTCAGCGTGAGCCGCTCGGTGGCCTTTGGCGTGGTGCTGATGTGCATCGCCCTGATTATGGCTATCGTCTATTTCTTTATGGACCGCAAGCTCGACGGTCAGACAGGCGAGGCCGAGGAGAAGGACGATCCCTTCCGCATCAAGGACCTGGGACAAATCCTCACCTCGATGGGCTTCTGGCTCGTGGCCCTGCTCTGCGTGCTCTACTATAGCGCCATCTTCCCCTTCCAGAAATATGCCGTGAACATGCTGCAGTGCAACCTCACGCTGGAGAAGCCGGCCGAAGGCTCGTTCTGGGCCAGCGAGTCGGTCACCATTGTCCAGTATGTCATCATGCTCGTCGTGGCTGCTACAGCATTCGCCAGCAACTTCCAGAAAAAGAAGGAGTTGAAATACGGTCTGCTGGTCACCTCCATCGTTGCACTGATCATCTATTGCTACATGGGCTACATGCGCCAATCGGCCGAAGCCATCTTCGCCGTGTTCCCCTTGCTGGCCGTGGGCATCACTCCTATTCTGGGCAGCTATGTTGACCACAAGGGCAAGGCCGCCACGATGCTGGTACTCGGCTCACTGCTGCTCATCGGTTGCCACCTCACGTTTGCCTTCATTCTGCCCATATTCAAGGGGTCTGCAGTAGGCGGCATCATCATTGCTTACCTCACCATTCTGGTGCTTGGCGCATCGTTCTCGCTTGTTCCTGCCTCACTTTGGCCAAGCGTACCTAAGCTAGTGGAACAGAAGATTATAGGTTCAGCCTATGCGCTCATTTTCTGGATTCAGAACATCGGCCTTTGGCTGTTCCCGCTACTCATCGGTAAAGTGCTCGACGCCACCAATCCTGGTGTCACCGATCCCACGCAGTATAACTACACTGCACCATTGGTGATGCTAGCTTGCCTGGGCATAGCCGCCCTGTTGTTAGGCCTCGCCCTGAAAGTAGTTGACCGCAAGAAGCACCTCGGTTTGGAAATGCCGAACATCACAGAATAGTCATTCAACAATAAACACTAAACTCTAAACATTTACCGCTATGAAAAAACTGTTAGTTATCGCAGCTATGGCTGCACTCTCTCTGGGTGCACAGGCACAGGAGAAGCTCTATCTGAGCACGTACAATGGCACTAATCTGGCCAAGTATGACGGTAAAGTGTGCAACGTCAATGTCAACCGTTACGTCTTTACCGGCTGGAACACCGTCGCCCTGCCCTTCTCGCTGAGCGAGCAGGAGCTGAACGACATCTTTGGCAGCGACTGCCGCCTGGAGCGCCTTTCCAGCGCTGAAGACAACGGCACCAACCGCATCATGCTGAACTTCATCGACTGCAAGAAGGATGGCCTGGAGGCCAACACCCCCTACATGCTCTACTACACAGGCGAGGCTGGCACAAAGAAAATTGTGAAAGAGGCTGAGATCACCAAGAATCAGGCCGTGCTGACCTTCACCACGCAGAGTGGCGAAGAAGTGACGATGGAAGGCGCTGAGAAGCAGACCGACGCTCAGGGACTCTATGGTGTGCTGGCACGCGACAACAGCGAGGTGCGCTTCGTTTCTGTCGGCGAAGAGAACACCACAGGTTTCTATGCCACACGCTGCTACATCCGTCTGTCATCGGGAACAGCCAAGATTCTTACCGCCAATCACTTAGGATACGGTGAAGCATCCAGCATCAACGCCATCGCCCGTCAGGACGAGCTGGTTGACGTCTACAACACCGCCGGCACGAAGGTGGCTTCGCAGATTCGTCCTGCCGACGTGAACAACCTGCGTCCCGCCATCTACATCGTCAAGGGACAGAAGATTCTGGTGAAGTAAGCGGACTTCGCCCTCAATGACAAATGATAAATGATAAACACAGTGGCATGAGCTCCAAGAGATTCACATTTCATGGTATTGGTAAGCTGCTGAGTTTATCATTTATCATTTGTCATTTCTCATTTAGCCCCGTCGGGGCGCAGAAAATAGGCCTTGTCCTGGGTGGCGGCGGCGCCAAGGGCGGTGCCGAGGTGGGCGTGCTGAAGGTCTTGGAAGAGGCGGGCATACGGCCCGACTACATCGTGGGCACCAGTATCGGATCCATCGTCGGCGGTCTCTATGCCGCCGGATACTCTGCCACCGAGCTGGAGAATATGTTCACCCAGCAGGAATGGCTCTCCTTGCTCACCGACCGCCGCGCCGACCTCAGCGGTGAGCCTTATAAAGTGAAGGACGGCGTCACCTACATCTTTGGATTTCCCGTTATCGACAACAGCAACTCAGCCTTTGGAGTGTTGCGAGGCGGACGCGTAGAACAGGTGCTCGACTCGATGCTGGCCGCAAAAGGCTGTGTGGAGTTCGACTGCCTGCCCATCCCTTTCCGTTGCGTGGCCGCCTCGATGATGGAGGCTGAAGAAGTGGTGCTCAGCAAAGGCACACTGCCCAGGGCCATCCGTGCGTCGATGGCCATTCCCGGCATCTTTAAACCCGTGGAGATTGACGGCGAAAAGCTCGTCGACGGTGGCATGATGAACAACCTGCCCGTCGATGTGTGCCGCGATATGGGAGCCGACATCATCATCGCCATCGACCTACAGCAAGAGAAACCCAAGAACCGTGAGTCAAAGGACAACCTCATCACCTCGCTGGCTGACATGGTGGGCTTGGGGCCTATCGCCAACTGGGTCATGTCGCGGCCTGACATTACCAAATACAACAAGAACCGTAAGAGCTGCGACATCTACATCAATCCTCCCCTACCCGACTACGATGCCTCCAGCTTTGGCAACGAGAGCATGATGCGCATGATAGCCGTAGGCCAACAGAGCGCCCGCCAACAGCTGACAGCGCTGAAGAATTTGAAGAATGAAAACTCACTTAACACTCAACAATAAAACGCTAAACACTTAACATTGAAAAAGATTATCACTTTCGGCGAGCTGCTGCTCCGCCTCTCCAAGAACGATCACCAGCGTCTGTCGCAGGGCGATTACTTCACCTGCAAATACGGTGGCAGCGAGGCCAACGTCGCTGTGTCGCTTGCCACACTTGGCAACCAAGTGGAATACGTCACCCGCCTGCCGTCCACGCCTGTAGGCCGTGCCGGCCTGATGCGTCTGCAGGAATTAGGTGTTGACTGCCGCCATGTGCTGTTTGGCGGACAGCGCATCGGCACCTATTACTTCGAGCCTGCCGCCGGTATGCGCTCCGCCAAGGTGGTCTACGACCGCGACCACTCCGCCAGCTCCGAGCTGCAGCCCGGCATGATGCCCTGGGAAGAAATACTCAAGGACGCCGCCGTGCTGCACATCACAGGCATCACCGCTGCCATCTCGCGCAGCTCGCTCGACGCCACCCTCGAGGCCCTTGACGTGGCCGACCGCTTGGGCGTCAAGGTGTCCTTCGACATCAATTACCGCAAGAATCTATGGCGCTACGACGGCGCCGACCCGCGTGCCACCATCAGCCTGCTGCTCTCGCGCTGCGACCTGATGTTCGGCGATGCCATCGAGTTCGAATGGCTCTGCCAGCGCCAGCAGCCACCCTTCACCGCCACCGACACCCGTTTTGAGATGCAGATGGACGAGTACCGCGAATGGTTCGAAGACCTCCACCGCCAGTATCCCCGCTGCCGCAAGTGGCTCATGGGCATGCGCAACATGGTGGCCAGCAGCCGCCATCTGCTCACCGCACTCCTTTATACCAGCGACGACGGCAACAGATACGAGCTGCTGAAGGCCCCCATCCACGACATCAACGGCGTGGTAGACCCCTCCGGCGTCGGCGATGCCTTCATGGCCGGACTGCTGCACAGCGTCCGCGCCTTCCCCGACGCCCCGCAGCAACAGCTGAACTACTCGCTCGCTGCCTCAGCACTGAAAAACACCATCCCCGGCGACTTCAACCTCGCCACCGATGACGAGATACGCGAATTACTGGAAGAAACGCCCTCGCCTACGGCGTAACGTGAACTGACATGAAGTGTTTTTGCCTACGGCGTAACGCGAATATACGTAAATAACTCGCGAATATACGTAAATAACTCGCGTAATATCATTCACGTGTCATTCACGATGATTCACGTGGCGCCGCAGACAATAAAAACAAAACATATACGTTAGAAAAACACATTTACGTTAAAAACTAAAATCAAGTAAAACAATGAAAGCTTTCAACGACAAGAACTTCGTCTTAGAGACCGAGGTCGCACAGGATCTCTACCACAACCATGCGGCCAAGATGCCCATCATCGACTACCACTGTCACCTCATCCCCGAGATGGTGGCCAACGACCACCGCTTCAAGAGCATCACTGAGCTGTGGCTCGGCGGCGACCACTACAAGTGGCGTGCCATGCGCACCAACGGCATCGACGAGCGCTACTGCACCGGCAAGGACACCACCGACTGGGAGAAGTTTGAGAAATGGGCCGAGACAGTGCCTTATACCCTGCGCAACCCACTGTACCACTGGACACACCTTGAGCTGAAGACCGCCTTCGGCATCGAGAAGCTCCTCTCGCCAAAGACCGCCCGCGAAATCTTCGACGAGTGCAATGAGAAACTGAAGCAGCCCGAGTTCTCAGCCCGCGGCCTGATGAAGCACTACCACGTGGAGTGCGTCTGCACCACCGACGACCCCGTCGACGACCTGCACAACCACATCGAGTATGCGAAGCACAAGGCCGACGACGACCCCATGATGATTCCCGCTTGGCGTCCCGACAAGGCCATGAATATCGAGAAACCCGACTTCGCCGCCTACGTCGAGCAGCTGGCCAAGGTCAGCGGCGTCAACATCGTGAAGTTCGCCGATATGGTCGACGCCCTGCAGAAGCGGCACGACTTCTTCGCCGCCAACGGCTGCAAGCTCAGCGACCACGGCATCGAGGAGTTCTACGACGAGGAGTACACCGACTCGCAGATTGAGGTCATCTTCGAGAAGGCCATGCGTGGACAGCGTCTCTCTAACCAGGAGATACGCCAGTACAAGAACTGCTTCCTCACCGTCATGGCCGAGATGGATGCCGACAGCGACTGGACACAGCAGTTCCACTATGGTGCCATACGCGACAACAACACTGCCATGTTCAACCAGCTCGGTCCCGACACCGGTTTCGACAGCATCGGCGAGTTCAACACCGCCAAGGCGATGTCGAAGTTCCTCAACAAGCTGAACATGAAGGGCAAGCTCACGCGCACCATATTATACACCCTCAATCCCTGCGCCAACGAAGTCATCGCCACCATGCTTGGCAACTTCCAAGGCGGCGAGCCCGGCAAGATACAGTTCGGCTCCGGCTGGTGGTTCAACGACCAAATGGACGGTATGATCAAGCAGATGAACGCCCTCTCCGTCCTCGGCCTGCTGAGCCGCTTCGTGGGTATGCTCACCGACAGCCGCTCGTTCCTCAGCTATCCGCGTCACGAGTATTTCCGCCGCATCCTCTGCAATCTCCTCGGCAACGACGTGGAGAAAGGCCTCCTGCCCGACGACCGCGAGCTGCTCGGACGCATGGTCGAGGACATCAGCTACAACAATGCCCGCCGCTACTTCAAGTTCTATTGATAGCTTTCACCGTCAAATAGGTTCATCAGTAGGAGATAAACACCTTCGCTTGGTGTTTATCTCCTACTTTTTTCGACCTGCGCGCCGCCCCTTCCCCTCCTTTTCCAAAGGAGGGGTCAGGGGTGGTTTGTCAGAGATGTCCCAACCTATTTTCCAAAGGAGGGGTCAGGGGTGGTTTGTCAGAGATGTCCCAACCTATTTTCCAAAAGAGGAGGCCCCCCCCTCTAACTCCCCCTTTGTAAGGGGGAGAATAGGGCTACCTCAATCCTGCGGGATTCATCCCGGATAGCCAAAACCAATGTTTTGACGCTGTAAAGATAAGTACTTTTTCTGATATTTCAACTCTTCTCATAACTTTTTTAATTACAACGCATCGTTTATCACAAAATTTTCGTACCTTTGCATCGTGTTTCTTATGAGCCACGAACTTTTGGTAGGCTCAAACATTACCGAATTCCACCTCGCAGATAATCGAGCCTCACACATCCATAAATAGAGCGTGTGCGCTTTATGCGCAGACGTTTCTGCGATGGATGTAGGTTGTGGTAAACCTCGGTGATGCGTGGATAATGTCTGCGCATTTACTTTGGAATAAATTAAGAAACAGGAATAGCGTATGAAAGCAAAAACGATTATCGGACAGCTATTTATTTCGGCTCTTACATGTGCGTCATCGTACATTTTATAACGCCCAAATATGTGAGAGACACCGTAAATGATATGGAATGTGAAAAGGAGGACAGGCAAATCATTCAACGCCTTGACCCATCTGTGGAATGGGCTGGCTTGTCACATTATGATTTGCATCAGAAGCGCGAGGAAGTCGTGAAGCGCTACTATCAGCAGATTAAGGATAAAGAGGAGCAAGAACGTATCATAAGAAATCATTCAAGAGATCTTCAGATTGTCAAAAGAGTATTAGATTTGTAAAGTTCATATGCAAAGATACGGGAGGCCGCCACTGTATCGCCAACGACGGTCTCCCGAATCTTTTACCTCACGATATTCGCTGGTTTCCACTTCTCTGGAACCTCGTAACGCTTGGTACCGTCGGTCACAATATCTGGCATGATGGCATCACGAAAACGGCGCTCGTTTTTATACATGAGGACGGGCTTGCTGCTGTGGTGCATGAGATTGTCCTTCAGGTCGCAACTGAAGTTTGAGGGCGGGAAGTAAACCTTGATGCGCTTCTCAGGATATTGCTTCTGAATGAACTCCAGAGGCGGCACAAGGTCGCTGTCGGCACTGACGAGGACGATGGTATCAGTGGCATTGAGCACGCAATCGGCTATCATGCGGACGGAGATGTTTACGTCTGTCTTTTTCTCCTCGGGACGTGAGATGGCGTAATGACAGTTGGGACACTGAATTTGCTTGTCGAGATATTTGCCGCGCACAACCTCGAAGCGGTCGCCGTTGATGAGTTTGTTGGCGTTGAGGAAAGCACTTTGGCGGCTGCTTTTCTCGGGGTTGAGGGGCGAGGCAGTGAAATAGATAACCTTCTCCACCTCCTGACCATCACCAAGAAAGCCCTGGCAGAGTTTCACCATGTCAATCCAGTAGTAGTCGCCCCATTGCGGCTCGTTGCGCTTAGTGCGGCGCAGGCCGTAATAGAAATTGAATCCGTCGATGTAGAACGTTACACGCTGTGCCATAATCGTGATGTCGCTAAATTAAAAAAAGCCGTCCTCAGACGGCCATATCCATTCAAGAAAGAATGGCGGAGCTTAATAATTTGCTGCAAAGATAGTCATTTCCTATGATACTTGCAAATTATTCGAGAGAAAAGTTGCAGAAAGAATGAAATTATGCTCCGCTATCCCCCCGATAGTACGCCCGCCCATACTGGAGCAAGCCAATTCCTCCAACGAATGTATCATGACAGATGCAGACAAAGGATTGATGTAGTCCAATTCTCCTCCATTGGCCTTTTAAGCCAAGCAAATGGAGCAATATCTTATCAAAAAGACAACAATATCTGTTCAAACGTCATCACGGGCGAAAGATTGTCGGGTGAAGGAGCATCACTTGACAAAAGTTTTTGTATTTTTGTGGCCGTCATTGCGACGCAACATAAATGATTTGTCATTGACCCCAACACATTACACACCATGAAGAAAAGATTCGCTTCTTTCCTGACCGCCGTCATCCTGGCGATGACAGCAAGTGCACAGATTCAGCTGAGCACTGAAAACAGCAGCGGCGCCCTGCCCATCGTGACGAGCAGCGAGGTGGCCGTGATAGTGACCGACAAGGCTGACGCCGAGGTGGTGGCTACTGCCGCCGACTGCGTGGCACACGACCTGCAGGCCGTCACAGGCAAGGCCCTGACCGTCAGCCACAGCCTGCCGAAAGGACAGCCGGTCATCATTGCCGGCACCGTGGGGCAGTCGCCGCTGGTGGATGCCCTCATCGCCAAGGGCAAAGTCGACGCATCGAAGGTCAGCGGCAAGTGGGAAGCCTACTCGCTGCAGATGGTGGAGAAGCCGCAGAAAGGCATCCGCCGCGCACTCGTCATCATCGGCAGCACGCCGCGAGGCACGGCCTACGGTCTGTTCGATCTGTCACGCTTAGCCGGAGTGTCACCCTGGATATGGTGGGCCGACGTGACGCCGAAGAAGAAGGCAACGCTCTATGCCACAGGCACACAACTGACAGTGGGCGAGCCGTCGGTGAAATACCGGGGCATCTTCATCAACGACGAGGACTTTGCGCTCTTCCCCTGGGCCAGCAAGGGCATCGACAAGCAGTACAACAACATCGGCCCGAACACCTACGCCCGAGTGATGGAGCTGCTGCTGCGACTGCGCGCCAACACGCTGTGGCCCGCCATGCACCTCTGCTCCGAAGCCTTCTGGGCCAACAAGGACAACCTGCCGGTGGCAAAGAGATACGACATCATGCTCGGATCCAGTCACTGCGAGCAGATGCTGCGCGACAATGAGTGGGAGTGGCGCCACGCCCCCTGGAACGGCGTCAATGAGGACTGGAACTATGTGACAAACAAGAAGAAGATACAGACTTACTGGGAAGAGCGTGTCAAAGAGAGCGTGGGCTACGACGGCATGTACACCTTAGGTATGCGCGGCGTGCATGACTGGGGCATCTCGGGCTACCCCACAACGGAGGACAAGGTGCGCGGACTGACGGAAATCATCGGCTACCAGCGCGACCTGCTGGGCAAGTATTTCGATGACGTGACGAAGGTGCCACAGCTCTTCATCCCCTACAAGGAGGTGCTCGATGCCTACAACGCCGGGCTGCAGGTGCCGGAGGACGTGACGCTCTGCTGGGTAGACGACAACCACGGCTATATACGCCAGCTGCCCAAGCCCGCAGAGCAGGCCCGCTCAGGCGGAAACGGGGTCTATTACCACGTGTCTTACTGGGGCACACCCGCCGACTACCTCTGGATAGCCTCCCACTCGCCCTCGCTGATGAGCTACGAGCTGTCGCGGGCCTACGACCAGGGCATCCGCACGCTGTGGGTCATCAACGTAGGCGACATCAAGCCCGCCGAGATGGAGCTGGAGTTCTGCATGGACTTAGCATGGAATGTGAACCAGTGGACGCCGGAGAATGCCATCGGCTACAGCCGCGCCTGGGCTGCAAAGACTTTCGGAGAGGCATACGCCGACGAGATAGCCGCCATCAAGCGTGACTATTACCGATTGGCAGCTGGCGGCAAGCCCGAACATCTGCACATCATCAGCTACAGCAACGACGACAAAGACCGGCGCATCAGCGAATACGAGTCACTGGTCGAGCGCGTAGATGCCCTGAAGAGAAACATACCCGCCGACCTGCAGGATGCCTTCTTCCAACTCATAGAATATCCCGTGAAAGGGGCTTACTACATGAACGTGAAAACCTTCCGTGCGGCACAGAGCATAGAGCTGGGCAACTTGGGACACCGCGACATGGCCTTGCAGTATGCCGCCGACGCCCGCAAGGCATACAGCATGATAGAGCAGCTGACCAACCAGTATAACAACGACATAGCCGGGGGCAAGTGGAACGGTATGATGAACTTCAAGCCCCGAGGACTGGAGCATTTCAACATGCCCGCCACGGTCACGCCGACAAGCATCCGCAACGGAGCGATACCCTTGAGCAAAGAAGATGTGACAGTGATTCCCGCCGCTGACTACAAGAAGGCGAGCCCGTCGGTAAAGACCATTGAGGGATTAGGCATCAACAAGTCAAGCCTCACCGTCTGGCCATTGGACATGACGGCCTACAACACCTCATCTGCTTCCGCACGAGATGAGGCGCCTTTTGTGGAGTATGAGGTGCCCGTGAAGAAAGGCAAAAACCACATAGAGGTGCGCTGCCTGTCAAACTTCCCCATCAACACCGACTACGACCTGCGTGTCGCCCTCACGGTGCTCGATGGCTCTGCGGCCCAGTCGCCTGTCATCACCTCGCTGAAGACAATGGCCATGGAGGGAAAGTGGCACACCACCGTGGCTCAGGGCTACAATGACGCCGCCATCGATTATGTCAGTGGCCAGGAGAAGACCGTCACCCTGCGCATCGCCCTGCTCGACCCCGGCGTGGTGGTCAGCGAGATACGCAACACGGTGAAGCAGGAGGACGACCTGTCGCTGACGAAGCAACTCATTAAGAACTACGACTTTGAGTACGGCCATAACGGAGAGTTGAATGTAGCAGGACAGATAAGCCGGGGCATCCCATACGGATGGCAGTCGAAAGGCGAGCTGAAACAGGGAGCCAACGGATTGCAGTCGTATGGTGTGAACCAGGATGCCACCAACCTTCACGGCGTCAACGTCTGCTGGGTGAACAGCGTGCCCATGCCCGACGACTTCTGGCTCTACCAAACCATCCCCGCCAGCAAGCTGGAGCCAGGGCTCTACAGGGTGAGTTGCCGGCTGTGGGTGGAGGGCGACAGAAAGACCAACTGCCGCCTCTTCGCCAATAACGAAGTGCAGTATTACGGCCACGAAAACGACTACACCCATTTGCTCAGCCCTGGCGAGAACGCCACCTATGCAGGCCATGTCGGGGGCAACGCATCGAACATCGTGCTGCGCGACATGGAGGTCTATGTCAACGTGACAGCAGGCGAAGACCTCTGCCTCGGCATCAAAACCAGCAACAAGCGCAACAGCGGCGAGCGCTCCACCAACGACAACGCGGGATGGTTCAAGGTAGACTTCTTCCGCATTGACCGCATCGGCCATGCTGCCAGCCATCATTAGCAGCACAAATCAATAAAACCATGATACAAACATCTTTCATAGCGTTTACTAAGTAATTGCATTTCAAAAGGAAACGTCTTTGAAGAATCACTTTTTAATGATACAATTGTCAGGCTGTGACTTGAAACAAGAAAAAAATCCTTATATTTGCATTCGATAACAACATGAATATGAGCAGAAAAATCATCATGACCATGTTTCTCATGGCCACCGTTTTGAAAGTGAGCGGGCAGACCAGCGGCAACCCCATCGTCGACGGGTGGTATGCCGACCCGGAAGGCGCCGTGTTCGGAAAACAATGCTGGGTGTTCCCCACCTATTCGGCACCCTACGACGAGCAGCTGCATTTCGATGCCTTCTCGTCCAAGGACCTCGTGCACTGGACGAAACATCCCAATGTACTCACCAGCAAGGAGGTGAGCTGGGCGCGACGTGCCATGTGGGCGCCAGCCATTGTGAAGAAAGACAAGAAATACTATCTGTTCTTCGCTGCTAACGACGTGCATGAAGGCGAAGTGGGCGGCATTGGCGTGGCCGTGAGCCGCAAGCCGCAGGGCCCCTACAAGGACGCGTTAGGCAAGCCGCTGATACAGCACATCGTCAACGGTGCACAGCCCATCGACCAGTTCGTCTTCCGCGACGATGATGGCCAGTATTATATGTACTATGGTGGTTGGGGACATTGCAATGTTGTACGGCTGGCCGATGATCTGATGAGCATCGTGCCCTTTGCCGACGGCGACACCTACAAGGAAGTCACACCCGAGCGATACGTCGAGGGACCGTTCATGCTGAAGCGCGGAGGCAAATACTACTTCATGTGGAGCGAAGGCGGATGGGGAGGCCCCGACTACTGTGTGAGCTACGCTATCAGCGACTCGCCGCTGGGACCGTTCCATCGCATAGGAAAGATTCTGGAGCAAGACCCCGAGGTAGCGACAGGCGCAGGCCACCATTCTGTCATACGTGCCGACGACGATGAGTGGTACATCATCTACCATCGCCGTCCCTTGGGCGAGACCGATGCCAACCACCGCGTCACTTGCATCGACCGCATGGAGTTCGACGAGCAGGGATTCATCAAGAAGGTGGTCATCACCAAAGAGGGAGTAAAAGCTACAAAGATTAAAAAATAAATAATCGACATGAAAAAGAAACACACATTCCTCATGGCCATGTTGCTGGCAGCTGTCTGCCAGATGGCAACGGCCGTCAACGTGAACTATCAACTCAGTCTGAAACAACCTGGCAACGATGCCCGTACATGGAACTTGAAGGCTGCTGCTGACGGACGGCTAATAGCCGACACTCCGTTGCCGCTTAACATCCGTCAGCAGCAGGTGGCCGATGGCGATGAGGTGCGCCTCACCGTCACGCTGACGGCAGAAAAAGACGTCTACTTCAACCTCGGCGCCGCCATTCCCACCTCTTTCGCCACCGACGACTGCGACTTCTTCCTGCCTGGTTTCTGGTATCACAAGAACCTGCGCTCACCACGCGAGGCTCCATCATTCCACACGTCGAAGAGCTGGAACGTGCGGGAAGACCGACTCTCGTCGCCACTGACAGGCGTCTACGATGCCGCCTCGGGGAGCTCGCTCAGCGTGCTGCGCAACTACTCGTTCATCTCTTCTCAATCATCACCGCTACAGGATGCCTTGACTACGCATCAGGAAGGTGAAGTCATCACGAGCGGAACAACGTCGCTGGGCTATGTGGGCTTCGACAACGAGAAAGGGAAGGCAGCGCTCACTTTCGGCTATCCCTACGTGGAGACACCGCGCCGCTATATCCGAAAACTGACGCTCATCAATCCCATCACAGCTTTCGCAAAACTGAAAAAGGGCGAAAAAATGGAGCTGTCGTGGATCATCCGTGAAGACAAGGTACAGGACTACGGTGACTTTGTGGCTCACACATGGCTGCACTGCATGAACAGGCTCAACCCACAGCCGCTGCAGCCGCTCTTCACGCCCGACGAGACAAAGGCACAGCTGGCCAACTACTTCCGTAAGGCATACGTAGACGAGTTCGCACTGAAGTTCCACTCCGGCCATGGGCTTCGCATCGACGACTGCAAGCCTGTAGACCATGTGCAGCTGGGGTTCTGCGGACGCGTTCTCCTCAACGGCTTCAACGCCCTGGAATATGGCGAGTTGACCGGCGATGCCGAACTGGTGCGCATGGGCAACGCCATCTTCGACAGCTGGCTGGAGCACGGCTTCACAGCGCGTGGCTATTTCAAGGAGGACATGCACATACGCAATGGCATTCCCGCCGACAAGGACTGCGTGCACAGCATACGCCAGCAGTCGGAGGCCGTTTATGCTGTGCTCCACTTTCTGCGCTATGAGAAGCAGCACGGACGCAAGCACAAAGAATGGGAGCAGAAGATGCGCACCTTGCTCGACAACATGGTGACGCTGCTGAAGGACGACGGCCACTACCCGCGCAAATACCGTGACGACGACAGCGACGTCGATGCCTCGGGAGGTTCCACACCGTCAGCCACCTCCACGCTCGTCATGGGCTACAAATATTTCGGCGACAAGCGCTACTTAGAAGCCGCCAAGCGCACGGTGGACTATCTGGAACGTGAGATTATCTCGAAGAGCGACTATTTCTCCTCTACGCTCGACGCCAACTGCGAAGACAAGGAGGCCGCCATCAGCGCCGTCACAGCTACTTACTATCTGGCTATGGTCACCAAGAAACAAGAGCGCCAGCACTACATCGACCTCTGCAAGAAAGCGGCCTTCTTCGCCCTCTCATGGTATTACTTGTGGGACGTGCCCTTCGCACAGGGACAGATGCTGGGCGACCTCGGCTTCAAGAGCCGCGGATGGAGCAACGTGTCAGTAGAGAACAACCATGTCGACGTCTTCGTCTTCGAACTGCCTCACATCGTGAAATGGCTCGCACAAGAGACTGGCGAGCAACAGTTTGCGCAGATTTACGATGTTATCCGCTCATCCCTCACACAGTTGCTGCCTACTACGGAGAGACTCTGTGGCATCGGCGTGCCGGGCTTCAACCCAGAAGTGGTGCAGCACACGCAGTGGGACTACGGCCGCAACGGCAAAGGATTTTACAATGACATCTTCGCTCCAGGCTGGACCGTAGCCTCGCTATGGGAACTGTTCTCGCCTGAACGTACCACCGGCTTCCTCACAGGGAAGTAATCATCCAGATACATAACTCACAAGCTGTTGTACACTTTCCTGCCAACAACATCTTGTGATATCAACATTCGCCTCTATACAATCTTACTTGGTTTAACCCGGCTTTGACTCAAAGCCGGGTTAACTTCTCTGTTCGTAATGGTAAGAGGTCGCCCCCGCCACATTCTCTCACTCTCTGAAGGGGGAACATCCCTATGTTTAACGCCATTCTGACAACCTATTATCCGAGAAGCGGAAGAACCGTAAAAGTCTGTACCTTGCATAGTGCCTTCCCAACATCATCAACGAGTTTAGCATGGCCCGACCAACTAAAAAAGCAGAATAACCAAAAAATCCGTCAAAATGTTTGGTGGTTTTAAATTTTTCTCCTACCTTTGCAGCATCGCTTGTTAGCCCTAAGTGGGTAAGCGGGCGGTCTTATATATTAAGAAGGACGTTTTCGAACGTCTGTCGTTGTGGACTACGAACTTCGCAACCTCGATTCCCACAGCAGGCAGAAGACAACCGAAACGTCTGCGTGGTACGTTTATATATACATTATTATATATTCTACGTACTGGCGTGGGCTAACTGCGTTGTCTATCCTGTGTGGGAAAGGCATTGCGAAGGCCCGTAGTTCCAGGATGGACAGAAGAACAGGCACCTACGCCTTTTTAGTATCATAAGTAAACTTGAAAACATAGACCAACTGACTTGGGGTGCTTGCCAGCTAAAACAGTTTTGCAATGTCACAAAACAAAACAGTTATTCCTGGTTTGGAACAGCCATCAGGACCTTATCAGGGAAGTGGCATGCCTTATGGTATGCAGATGCCACCACAGCCGAATGTTTATCAACGTAGTTCAAGTCCTTCACAACGAGCTACGCGTATCCCTGGTATTAACGCTGCCTATGAAAGCCAACAGACAGGGGCACCTGATGCTGCAATAACACAGCCACAGCAGAAGAGGGTGTTCACATCCGACAAGCCCGTCTATGGCTTCCTGTACTCAGTCTCTCGGACAGCAGCGGGAGAATTTTGGCCTTTGCATCAAGGCCCTAATACCATTGGGCAGTCGTCAGAATGTGATATACAGTTATTAGAAGGCACCGTCTCTTATGCCCATGCCGTTCTTAATGTACGTATTATGAAGAATCCTGAGAAGATGATAGCTTTTATCACTGATACGACATCTACGAACGGAACAATGGTGAATGGCGAAAGTTTAGGTTCGGCACCGCGTGACTGCGCTAATGGCGACCTCATCACTGTGGGCGACAACTATGAACTTTATCTGGTTCTTCTTGATCCTGCCACACTCGGTTTGAGGGTAAAGGAGCACTTCCTGCCCGTTGAAGCAGACGAGAACGCATCTGACTATGGCCCTATGCCATTTGTCCAAAATGGACAGCAGACGCGCGATAATAGTTATGACGACCCCTATGCACGCAGCGGATATGTGCCTAGCAATGTCACCGTAGGACTGGATGGCAGCAGTGCAGCAGGGAACCGAGGCGGCACCGTGGGTTATTGACCTTTTGAGCTATGCGGCATGTGCACCAAAGGCCAGAAGCGCTTAGGGGAAATCAATATATGATTCCCCCAAGGACGGTGTTACAGTATCCCAATGATCCAAAGATATACCTGTATGTCCAGGGAGAGTGGTTTTGCTATAATCCATACAGCCATCCTATTGGCTCTGGTGCCATGGGTACAGTGTTCATGGGTTACTGTTGTGCAGACGGCCACCCTGTTGCGGTAAAAAGAGTCATCGACAGCTATGCAAATAATCCGCAAGTCAGAGAACGTGCAAAACTGGAGGCTTCACTGGCATTCCGCCATCCCAACCTCATTGAGATGCTGGGGTGTTGTGAATACGCTCCTGACCATGGGCCAATCTTTTTGGTCAGCAATTTCGTGCAAGGGCAGAATATAGATTCATATATTATCAGTTTGGCAAACTCTAACGAAAGGGTTCAGAAAATCAGTATGGCTATCTGCTCGGTGCTTGATGCGCTTAGCTTTGTGCACGCACATGGAATGGTGCATAGAGATGTGAAACCATCAAACATCATGGTGGAAAACAACTCTAACGTCAGACTGATGGATTTAGGCATTGCAAAGACCAATGAGGGTAATGCATACTCCCAGTTTGGATTTATCGGAACTCCTGAGTATTCTGCTCCCGAACAGATACGAGGTGAGAGAGACAAAATCAACAAGACCACTGATCTTTATGAACTGGGAATCACCTTCTATGAGTTGCTGGCAGGAACGAATCCGATGGCATGCGCCAGCGAAGCAGAGACGTTAACCAAACAAATCACTGAATCACTGCCGCCGAGTGAAAAGATTCCCAAGAAGCTGTTGAAGGTGCTTCTGAAAGCTACGGAAAAGGAACAGCAAAACCGCTATCAGACTGCTGATGAATTTAAATCTGCCATTACAGCTGCTCTTTTGCCAGAGCCTTCCAAGCTATCGCGAATAAGTTCTTGGATTAACAGTCATTTGTTGGTCTTTATGGGAATACTCATCCTTTTAGGTGTTATCTTCATGGCCATCATCTTTATTCTTAGCACTCACCAATGGACTTGATAAACATCCACATAAGCGACAAAGAACCTTTCATTGGCTATGCGGAGTCAAGGATTGGCGGAAGAATGGAAAACCAGGACTCTTTTTCCTTCGCCCTTACGAAGTACGGGCTTTTGATTACCGTCTGTGATGGTATGGGTGGTGGACCGGCTGGAAAGAAAGCATCAAGCATTGCCGTGACAGAAATTGTCAAGGCCGTGCAGGAAGCAGATGAAGAGCAATGGGGTTCACTCACTGCCATGGTGACGGCTGCTGTGAAGCAGGCAAATGAGGCCGTCTTTAACGCAGCGGAAGAAGTCCCTGAACTTAAAGGCATGGGCTCAACAGCCACTGTCCTCTTGCTCAATGAGAAGTCGGCCATCGTAGCGCATGTGGGCGACAGCAGGGTATATCAATTGAGAGGACATCAGAAGATTTTCCGTACTTTCGACCATTCCGTTGTGTTTGACTTGGTTCGCCAAGGCATCATAACAGAAGAGCAGGCACGCCTGTCGGTGCAGTCCAATGTCATTACCAGGGCTCTTGGAGTCTACGAAGAAGTAGAAGTAGAGGTGAATGAGCTAACCTACGAGCGGGGTGACCGGTTTATGCTTTGTTCAGATGGCGTTCATGGCTGCATGCCCGAAAACGAGCTGCTTGAGATGGCTACCAGCAACAACCAGGCACTAGGCCCCGTTGTTGACAATATCGCTACCGCTGCCGACGACATCGGACGAAAAGGAGGTGGCGAGCACGACAACCTCACCGTCGCTGTCATACAAACCAAAAACGACTCTAAACTAAAGGAACCCATGTCGAGACAAACAAAAAAAATACTAATCACTTTGGCTGCCTGCTGCTTTTTAAGCCTGATTCTCAATATTGTGCAATGTGCTGGCGGAAAACAAACAGAAAGCGACGAGGCTTTTGCTGCATTGAAAGCTGAGAATGCTTTGCTGAAGGACTCCGTAGCAAATTTGACCAGGCAGGTGAAGGAAAACGACAGAACCCAGAAGCAAATGAAACCACAACAATCATTAACTGAGAAAACCAATCAAAACAACGAATAAATATGAAAGTCTATTCTATCGGAAGAGGCATCGAATGTAGCATTGTCATTGACGACAACACCGATGTCATCAGCAGGCAGCACGCCGTCCTCAACGTATCACCGTGGGGAAAAATGACGATTGTGGACAACAGCCACAATGGTACCTATGTAAACGGAATCAGAATCAACTCTAATGTTCCCGTACCCGTTACGCGTAAAGATAATATCTCCTTTGCACACATAGCCAGGCTTGACTGGAACAGAATACCCAAAACTTATAATCCGTTGCTTATTGCCGGCATCGTTTTGGCTGCCTTAGGGGTATTAGTGGGACTCTTCTTCGGTATCAAAGCACTCACCTCGTCTGGCAGTCCGGAAATGCCGAAGCCGCAAGAGACGATGACTTTTACCCCAGATCAGCTCAAGCAAAGGGAAGACAGCTTGATGGAGCTGAAGTTGAAAGACATCCAAGACGAACAGGAGAGACAGCGGGTGAAGGACTCTATTGAAGCCGAGACTGCAAAAAAAGTTCGAAAGCAGAGAGAAGATTCTATCAGAGATGCGAAAAGAGATTCACTTAACCGTGTTAGGATGCAGGTGAAATGTAAGACTTGTGGTAAGGCTATATCCGTTTGTCCACATCGTGGCAAGCATCCGGTAGTCACAGACTCCGTGGGTCAGAGACGTCTGAGATAAAACAACTAAACAACCAAAATATAATTATGAGACTACTAAAGATTGGTCGCGATGCTACTTGTGACATCACGATAAATAGCAAAAGAATCAGCGGTCTGCATGCAGAGATGACGCTGCTCAACAGTGGCGACATACTCTTGGAAGACAAGGGGAGTATGAATGGCACCTTCGTACAGAACCAACGCCTGCAGCCTGGCAAGAGTGTGAATATCCGACGGGGCGATGCCATTCGCTTTGCCGACGTAGAATTGCAATGGTCGCAGGTACCCATTGAAGACAACAGCGGCTATCGGGCCGTGTGGGGCATCGGTACCGACTTCCATAATGACTTCCAGCTGTCGGGAGCCACTGTGAGCCGATTCCACGCCACGGTAAAGCAGGCCAATGACGGAAAGTTCTATCTCGTTGACCACAGCAAGAACGGTACTACTGTCGACGGAAGGAAAATCGTTCCCAACAGTCCCCAGCGCATCAAGAAGAACAGCGTTATCTCCTGCGGCGGAGTGCCCGTTGACCTGAAGCAGGGAGAGAAGATAGACTGGCCCTCTGACATTTGGAAAATTCTGCTGGCTACCGCAGCATCACTTCTCGTACTTGTCGGCATCGGATTCGGGATGTATAAGCTCATCAACACAAGCAAATCAGAACCGCAGGTTGCAAAGGATTTCTATGACATAGAACATACGGATACAGAATTGTTCAATAAGTACAACCATGCGGTAGTAATGCTGTTAGGCATTTATCATTATGAAGTGAACATTGAAGGCTTAAACATGGAAGCCGTCAATAGGATTTTAGGCATTCCCAATAGGTTTTTATTTAATGAGAAGCCCATTCCTGTTCCAAGTGGAATGTCTCAAGCAGAATTAGTGAAAATGATCAGGGAATCTCCTAGTGGTTACTTGAGTAGTGCAACAGGCTTTTTTGTTTCAAATGATGGACAGATAATTACCAACTTGCATGTTGTAAAGCCATGGGTGTTTGATGGTGCTATAGAGAACATCACCACTTATGTCAAGAGAGAATTGGCGGAAAAAGCTAACGAGCTCAAAGATTATCCATTGTATTCAACGCTAATGGCTGGCATGACGGAGGTTAAGGTTACCGGTGTCCTTGATTATATTGCATTAGTACCTCAAGGGGAGACTTTTGACGAGAACAACATCCTCAGATGTAGAGTCGTTTCTGCCGGTGATGACAAAGATAAAGATGTGGCTTTGATACAGACCGTAAGCAAAAGATTACCCCCTGACTGCAGTATAGTCGACCTTCCTAAAGCTTTTGAATTGTCAGAAGATTCTATACCTCAAGGAAGCCATATTTACACTATTGGTTTCCCGATGGGTAAGACTTTGCAGAAAGAAGCCGATGGCCCAGGAATTCAGGTGGTTGCGCAAAATGGTATTGTTACGCAGATGTTTGAGTTCGACTTTGGACATAATGCTGCGAGCTATGGTGGTGCTAGCGGTTCTCCAATATTTAACAAATATGGAAAATTGATAGGAGTGCATCACGCAGGCTATAGTCAGCAGGTTACTCAAGGGTTTAACTATGGAGTGAAAGCAAAATATATTAAAGAGTTGATGGATGGACCTCATAAAAAATAGTATCTTATAAAGAAGACAATTATGAAAAGACTATATTACTGCCTCCTATTTGCTGCTGTCACCATTGCAAAAGGAGCTTCGGCCAGCAGTGACAATCTGGTTTACCAGACAGCGGAGTTGAAGAACGGTTCTGTTCTCTATGGTTACATTCAGGAGAATGACGGTTATGGCAATTTGACTTTCCATTCTGACAGTGCTGTCGTGTTGCTCGAGAATGTGGTGGCCGACGTCGTTGACCGCACAGTGGGGCTTAACCAACTCTCCGCACAGTGGCAAAAATGGGCCGCCGAGAACGATGCCTTGAGCGGCACACCCGGCAATCAGTACATGTTGATCAGTGATGTCAGTGTTCGTTCTGTATCGGTAACTAACAACAATTTCCTTAACAAAATGAAGTCGAGGCATATTGCCAATGTGCGACTGCTGGAGCGTGGCGTGAGATACAAATATGTGGAGATGAATGCCAACTCCTACAAACTGAACTGGAGCGACATTGCCAGTATTACTTCAGAACGCAGGCCAAAGACGGCACTGTCAGGTGTCAACTGGATTTGCCAGCTGAAGAACGGTCTTACCTATGAGGGCCAGTACGCTGGCGAGACGGAGAAAACCACCAGCCTCTATCTGGCCGACGGTGTGAAACAGACAATGAACAAGGATGATGTGGTGAAATATACCTTCCGAACCATCAACCCCAACCAGACCATATTTGAGCAAAGCCAGTTGCTTGACCGCGTGAACACTAAAAATGCAGGCTTTATTACAGGCATCATTATCGAGCAGAACTATACCAGCAAGAAGGACGAGGAAAACTACATCCTTGTGCAGCAAGAGTCGGGGGCTATCCAGAGCTTCAAATTGTCTGACGTCTTGTCGGTATCCAACGAGGGAAATCCCCGTTATGCACCAGAGTATGACATCATCCTGCAGACAGGTGAGGTGTATATCAACGGCCAGGAGGCAAAATCAGAGCTTGTGACAGTGAAGAAGGGGGTGTATACTCTGAATAATACGAATCCGTTTGTGGTGAAGCGTGGCACGGATAATCTGACTACCGTCACCGTTCAATACAACGCTTCAGCCTTTGGCACTAACGTAGAGGCTTTCAGGGTTATTCCAATCAGCCATGAACGCAAAGGAAAGAAGGACACCTATACGTTTGACGACGAGACTCTGGCCAATACCGTTTATCGTCCAGTAAGCATCGGTACAACAGTCAACCAGACAACCAAGGCTGTCTACCAACTGAATGGAGCTGGCTATTTTGGTCTATATGACGGCAGAACGAAACAGATTTATGTTGTCTACGTGCAATAATTATTAGTAAAGGAAACGATGAGGAGAATAACCATTGGTCGTTCAGCAATGTGTGACATTGTACTTGACAGCCGGTATATCTATGCCAGCAACTTTCATGGTGAAATCTTCTCCGACGGCAGCAGGATGGTCTATCACGACAGCAGCAGCAATGGCACGATTGTTAACCGCAGCATGGTGCGGCGGCGCGTCGTGCCGCTGAAACGCGGTGATGTCATCCTTGTTGCCGCACGTTACCTGCTTGACTGGAATGAGCTGGACCGTTATCTTCGACAGCCCCCCACTATGTTTGCCAGACGAATGGATGCAACAGTGTTGCAGCCAGCGTTACAGCAGGACACTGGCACTGCCAAAGGATGGAACTGGGGAGCTATGGGCTTGTACCCCTTCTGGGGACTGACGAATGGTTGCCCGTGGGCTGTCGCCGTGGCCTTGTTGGCTGGCGTATTATTCCCCCTGCCGAATCTGGTGTTCGGTTTCTTTGGTTCGCGGTGGGCCTTTCGAGGCCGTTATTGGTCATCACTTCAGGACTTCTACTATGAGCAGAGACAATGGAAAACGGCGGGTATGATGGCAATGGCCGTATTGAGCCTGTTGTATGTAGCGTGGGTGGCCATTTTGTTTACTGTCAGTTAAAAAAAACGATAGGACATGGAGCAAATAGTTTCTCAAAAATACGGGGTTGAAGGTGCTGGTATCTCCATGCAAGGAGGGCGTCCGGAAAATCAGGATGACTTCGGATGTATGGAAACGCCCTTGGGGTTCCTCGTGATGGTCTGCGACGGCATGGGTGGCGGACCGGGAGGAAAGACAGCGTCGTATATAGCGAAAACCACCATCATGGAAACGCTCATGCAGAGTTCTTCGACTGCTGCTCCTGCTGATGCCATCAAAATGGCTGTTGGCAAAGCCAATGATGCACTGGAACAGAAAATGCAGGAGGTGCCGCTACTCGATGGCATGGGATCCACGGCGGTGATGCTTCTCTTTAGCGAACACTCGGCTTTTGTTGCCCATCTAGGAGATAGCAGGTGCTATCAGATAAGAGGAGAAAAGGTAAAATTCCGGACTAGCGACCACTCGGTGGTGGCAGAGCTGGTAAGGAATAAAGCGATGACAGAAGAACAGGCGCGCACCTCGCCTCAGTCGAATATTATCACGCGCGGACTGGGCAGCTGTACCGACCATGTGGCAGTGATAAAAGAGATGCCTTACAGACAGGGCGACCGTTTTGTGTTGTGCACGGATGGTGTGTGGGGCATTATGCCTCATGAAGACCTACTATTGCGATTTACCGTAAAAAAAGATATAGGTTCGTTAGTAAAGGATTTAAGTACAGAGATTGACCAGATTGGCTTTTCGCAAGGAAACCACCACGACAACCACACAATGGTTGTCGTGGAAATGAAAAGAGATTCCATCTTAGAAGAACCCATGAATAAGAAAACAAAAATTCTCATCGCCGCCGGAGGTGTCGCTTTGGCTGTTAGCATGGTCTTTAACTTAGCCAGTGCCTTACAGTTGAGTTCCGACTCACAACCGAACACACTAGAGCAAGAGCGCGACTCGCTGGCCATAGAGACTTACCTCTTTGAAACGGCACTGAATGAAAGGGATGCACAGATTATCAGGCTCATGCATAAGAACGAGGAGTTGGAGCTGATGGTGAAAAACGAAAATGACTCTAAACTCAATGAGATCGCAAGGCTGGTACATACCATTGACTCGCTGAATGCAAAGATAGATGCGCTCTCGGCTTCCCTTGAAAGAAACAAAAAGCAGGATCAGGAACGGGGACGACAACAGTTCAGACAACCCACTCCCAACATACCCAGGCAAAAGCCAGAACAGCTTATAGATGCATGTGTTTCGAAACTTACTGCAACGGCAAATATCAAAGAGATGATAATGGGGAATGCAACGCATAAAGTAAAAGTTAATGTGGATGCCTGCATTGCTCTTTTGGAGACATTCAATGCCAAGACAGACTATAAATATAACGACGATGTTACACCTGTCTTGACAGAATTAAAAACAGATTCTCGATTTAGCGAGTACACTAATGTTCGGAGTAACAGAAATGGGCAGCATACTTTCTTTGAGGTGAAGGAAGAAACCAAAAAAGAGATCAAAGTAGTGAAAGGAAAGCTGGCAGAACTGAAAAAAAGTGTGACAGAAGAATAGATAAAAACTTGTAATTATGTCAATAATTAAACTACAAGGGAAAGAAGGAAAGGAAGACGGAATCTTCTACGAGGTTGACCTAGAGCAGGAACCTTTGGGTATCGGTGGCATGGGCAAAGTTTTCAGGGGGACACAAGTCAATGAGAATACTAAAGGCAGGCGAGAGGTCGCCATCAAGTTTATGTATGAAGACCTGCTGCCACAGGCCATTGATCGTGCTCGCCGTGAAGCAGACATCAGGCTTCATAACGACAACCTGGTAGAGATGATCGACTTTATTGAAACTGAGGACGAAAGCAGCATCGGAGGTCCCAGAAAGCATTACCATGTAGTAAGTGAACTTTTAGACGGCATTACCTTGCAGGAGGTGATTGAAGGTAATGTTCCCGACACAGATGAAGACGGGGGTTTTGGCATGAGGCTGTATGACGAATATCGCAACCAGCGTGACGAATTTGCCGTGAAGGTGATCAAAGCCGTTCTTTTTGGAATGATGGCCATGCACGATGCTGGATACATACATCGCGACATCGACCCGTCGAACATCATGCTTACTATCGATGGCCGCATCAAGCTCATCGACTTTGGAATAGCTAAAAAAATGACCACACTTACCAATAGCGACAGGTCATATACTGTTGCAGGAAAATTCATCGGAAAAGCCAAATATGCCGCACCGGAACAAGTGATGGGCGACATAGCGCACCAAGATCATACCACCGACATCTATTCGCTGGGGATCATGCTCTTTCAGCTGCTCACTGGACATTTGCCCTTTGAAGGTCCCGCACACGAGGTGTTAGAGATGCAGTTGAAAAAAAAGATGCCTGTAGATGAAATAAAGAACAAGTGGCTAAGAAACATAGTTAAGAAGGCAACGGAGAAGAATCAGATGAGACGTTTCCAGTCCTCTTATGAGTTCCGTGCAGCACTTGACAAACCTGCCGTCAACATCGTTATTAACTGGACATACGTAGGCTATGTCGTCTTGGCTGTGGCTGGTCTGGGAGTGGGTGTACTTATAAATAATGTACTGTAAATAATTAACAACTGAATACAATGAAGAAACTATTACTTTTATGTGTTCTTCTGACATCAGCCTCTCTTTCTGCTCAAAACAGATTAAAAATTGAATATGAAATGGGAAGCCAGAAGAACCTGGAGGCTGGGGGCGTGATTTACGTGCAACGTAGCACCAACGTGAATTTCAAGTTAGATTTCACATGTGATGTCAATAAGGGGAAGAATGTGGAGAAGTCAAAAATAACCCTGCATGTGGGGGACGAAGAGTATGACGTTGCCTCGACGTTGAAAATGGAGGGCGACTCTGCCCATTGGACATTCTCTAAGGACTACACCATGAACGAAGTAAGGCAATATGCCGTTTCGGCAGAATTGCTTTTTTATAACATTGAGAATGAAAACGATACAATCAACATCGATACCATTTCTAGCAACACACTTAAGTTCGAGACACTTAGACCCGTGGTTGCTGCTCCTGCATTTGACGATTACTATCTTTTCGTAGGCAAAGATAGTAAAAACCTGAATCCTGTCATTGCTGGAGGCTATGGCTCAGAAGCAGACTGGGATTACGCCTGGAATAACGGTGAAAAGGGAAAGACTATGAAAGTGGAGCCAGGTGACAATTCGACGTATATTCTAACAGCAATTAATCTAATTGATGGTAAAGAATGGGAGAAGAAAGAAATAGCGTTTAAAGTGCATACGTTTGAAATGCCAACTCTTGAAATCAGTTATGATAATAGTGCTCGCCTACAAGTAGAAGAATTTGGAGGCACCCACTATGTAGAGGCCGGTGCTTATGACCTTATACTCACATTAGAAGTGCAGGATGAGTTGGTTCCTGCCATTACTGGCAGTATGACCTTTAAGAGCGAAAACACTTCGTGGGATTCCCATGACTTTTTGAAAGGGCTGAGAATCACACAGAAGTACAACCTTGAAAGAGGTACAAGCAGCTTCTATGGAACTGCCAAGTGGCTTTTGAAGCAACAAAAGCGTACACATGTAAAAGACGATATGAGCTTTGAAATAGAAGAGGAAACCGTGGCTTCGGAGGAAATCTTCTCTCCTACACTAAGCTTCAATGTCGCATCGGCTGAATTGAAAAAAATGGATTATCGGATTCTTGTTGATGATCCTTTTACAATTATCGCTGACTATGGTGGCGGTAGTGGGGATTGGAGATTCACGCTGGATGGCAAAGAGGAAAGAAAGGATTTGGATTTTTCCATAGAAAGGGCTGGGGCGGAATTGCATACTCTCACTGTCACTAATTATATTAACGATGTCCCTTGGTTCACAAAGCCAATGGTACTGACCATTAATGCCTACGCTGAACCAAAAGTTACCATTGAAGGATCTGTAGATACGGTAATATGCTACCCCCATAAGCCTCAATTTATAGTTATTCCAGAAGGTGGCTATGCTGACGGGTGGACATACGAATGGTACAGAGACGACAAACTGATAAATGGCCATTCTAATGTTCAAAGTATCGAACATGTGTATAATGAAAGAGACGAGGAGGTAACGGTGCTTTATAAAGCCATTGCCAAAATACAATTTGATGGAAAAACAAAAGAATGGAAGAGTAGCAAATCAATAAATGTCCATCAATATGCAACACCTTTTGTTGATGATAATAAGTTACCACAAAAAACGAATCGCCTTTTCATTGGCGATGAATACAATTTCAAAGATAGTATACAATACGGTATACAGTTGCATGGAGGCTATAAAGAAGGATGGGATTTACAAGTACGCAACGAAACGGATGGCATAGATGTGGAATCTCTGATTGCAACAGCGCAAGAAGAGCCTAAAACATATACTATCAAGATTCGCAATGTTTTTACACATCCCAGCGGTTTTAAGGAATGTTGGCTTGTCAAAGAATATCAGTTTAGTATAGAGGGTCTTCAGAAAGCTGAGTTGCTGGAAATACGTACTGACTCTTTGGATATCTATGCCAATAATCCCTTCCTGCTTAGTGTGGAGCATAAAGGAGGGATAAAGGACAGATGGTCTTTTGTATGGCAAGATATGAGTGGCTCTGTACCCAGAATTCTTGGGAGCAATTTCTGGGAAGACAACACCGTTGTAACTTGTAAATCCACTTTCTATGAACAATATAATCTTTCCGGGAACGATCCCATTGAAAAGGCAATTAGAGTAACAGGCATTAGTTGGACAGACGGAAGAAGAGACAGTTTATACAAATGGATAAACTTAAGGGTATGGCCTATAATACAATACGGAAATATTGGTGACCATATCAATGTCGCTCGTGAGGGGAATGAAATAAGCATTAACGTTGGACGTCCACTGGGTGGTTATGACTCAGGCTGGAAGTATGGCTGGCATAAATCTGGGAGTGACATCATTGTTTCAAAAGAACAGACATTAGTAACAATTCCGGAAGTTCCTTTCAGTAGTACGAGCCCTCAAAAGAGCAATATAACGTATGTTGTGGATGTAACCAATTACGGTCCGACTGGCAATATATGGGATAGAAAAGTCTATGACGGGCAAGTTTTCACAATCTACCATAGGCCGGAAACACCAGTAAAGATTCGAAGAAAAGGGAATGGTGCTTCCAAAACAATAATTGTGGACAATTCAGAATGGATGAGCGAATCAGAACTGAAAAGTAACCAATATAAGTTCTGGTATGGCTATACCGATAGCCAAGGTAACGACATTGCCATAGGTGAGCCTACCAGCGATTTGTTCTTCAAATATGAAAGCGATGATCAGTATTGGAGTCAACAGCAGTACTGGGTGTGTGCTGTGTGGGAGTATGAAGACGGTGTCAGGATAACAAGTGGTAAGTGCTACATGCAAGGAGGGAAATCAGTTTTTGAAGGAACGGAAATTGACGAGTCTTTTGATAAGTCAAATTTCGACAAGGTAACACGCTCTGGCAGTGAAGCATCAGCCGTCAAACCTGTAGTTGCCGCAATCACAGCCACTGAGGCATTAGTTTACCAGGCCGATGGCAAACTGGTGAGGAGATACATGGTGGGCAGTGACAATGAAATTGACACTAGTGGACTGAAAGAGGGCATGTATGTGGTGCGCTTCAGGAGGGGAGCCGACTTAATCGTAAAGAAAATATTCGTAAAGTAGCAAGATATGAAATACTTCTATAAGACTATTGTGCTGACTGCCTCCCTTGCTTTTTCTGACGGGGCTGCTGCCCAGGTAAGCGAAAATACCATTGAGCGACAGTGCATAGACCAAGCCATCACTACTATTGAAGATTATGAGTTGATGGCTACCATTGGTGACGATGAGACACGCTACGCTTTTCTTACGCTGTTCACCGACAGTGCTGTGGTATATAATGACCTGTTAGGCGTGGCAAAAGGTGACTGGATAAAAGTAGATGAGTATTGTAAGTTGCTCACCAACGGTTTGCGTAACAGAAGAACCACCATCAAGAATATTAGAACCGAAGGAATAGAAAAGGTGGGCAACATATGGGAAGCAAGAGTGTCCTTCGACAAATCACTTTCCTATGTCAATGGCTGCGGTATATATTTCTCCAGTGAGGAAGTGTACGGAAGAGACTATCGCCTGACAGCCCATATGCAATACAATCCGCAAATGCGAACTTGCAAGATTTACAAAATCACTGGAACAACCGTCGACAGTATAAAGAAATTGCCCGACAATTTTGCCGTTTTCGACAAGAAAGACGCTCGTGACGACCAGCTCCTTTATCTGGGTAAAAACATGTTGTTCAACAAGTACGGCCAAACCTTCATTAAGCAGCCTGTTGAAAAGGCGGACTTCGAGTACAAAGACCCTGACGTAACTGTCACGCTACTTTACGATGCAGATTGTAACAAAGCGTCAATGGCTTACAAGGCACGGCCTTGGAGACTTCGGTTGCATTATGATATGGGATTAGGAAGTGCTTTTAAAGTTAATGCAGACAATCATCTGACTGAGAAGACATCGTCAAACTCCTTCGGGTTGGAACTGGGCTATATCTTTCCCTCAAAAGGCAAGCTTAAGACGGGTATCTTCATAGGAGCAGGTATGACTGATGCCAAGATTGAACTTGGCATGAATCAATCTGACTACTACTATGACACCAATGCCGATGTAGATGGTGACAGCTATACGCGCCACTACCATAATTTATTATTGTCACAGACAGCCAAACTCTCTGAGGTGAATATTCCGCTTTACTTCAATTTCGACTATCGCTTTAGCAAAGTGGTGTCGCTATATGCCGATTTAGGTGCCAAGGCAAACATTACGCTCAGCAGCAAGGTTGATGCCGCAGAAGGCAGCGCATACATTGATGGTGTCTACCAGCTATACAACGGAATGGTGCTGAATGAAGAGTGGGGGTACAACGGCTTTGGCCAGCAGACATTCACCAAGGCCAACAATGTCAGTGATGAGCTTGACGGCATCACCAAAACTTCCTTCGATGCCTTACTGGGAGCAGGACTAAGGTTCAACATCCCCACCACACCGTTGGCTGTCGAGCTTGGCCTCAATTATAGGATGGGCCTTACAGAAATGACAACATCTGAAAGGACAGAGCTGAGACTTAACAACAATTCCAGCCAACCAGTCGTGTTCAACACCATTTCAGGGCTGAACAGTACGGAAAAAGTTAGAAACATGACAGATGCCTTGGAAAGCATCAAACGGGCGGCACTGAAACTAACAATTGGAGTTACCTACAAATTTTAACCATGAAACGTAAATTTGAATGTAAAAACTGCGGTAAGCTTTTTGAGGCTGACGATAGCACCATGGTGGTATGCCCACATTGCCAGTCGGATAATGTTGATATAGCAAGAGCCAGAATACCGGTTAAAGTGTGGATAGCCGTGGCTGGCGTGATAGCTGTTGTGTTTTTGACTTATCTCCTCTTCAAGAACGGTGGAGAAGAGCAAGAAAATGTTAATGAAGTATTGATAATTGATGAACCTATTATAGGTGGAGGTGATACCATTAAAGTCAATGCAGAATTAGTCATTCCGCCAACGATAGAAGTAGGAGATTTGAGCTTAGATGGAAATGGCTACACATTCAAAGTGGGAGTAAAGAATCCACCGGCCCAAAAGGTGTTTATCGCCATCTTTCACCCATACGACAGTCTTAAGCAAATTGCGAGAAGTGAAGACGGGCAGTTCAAGGGCGTTCCTTACAGCGATGCCGATGGAGCCTTCTACAACATAGCTCTTGTCGATGCCGCCACAGACACTGTTATTTGCAGTATTCCAAAGACGGGATTCATCAAGCAGGTTGCCGTCGCAACAAAGATGACCGCAGCAGAGTTGCAGCAGAAAATTGAGAGCCGCGATGAGTCGCTGATGGGGATAGGCGAAAACGACTATCTGGCACCTGACTATAAACTGACGTTTACGGGGCTGCCATCTGATGCCGTCAACATCCCCACTATCCTTAGTGATGTGTTTGAGAAACTTGATATGGAGACTTGGGCTACAGTCACCGTCACCAACTTATGGTATGATGACAAGAATCGCATATCTTCCATCACCCTCGATGTAAAACTCCCATAAAACAATATAAACAGTTACATTATGAATAAGAACAAACGTATCGTCATTGGCGCGGGATTATTTGTCCTAAGCCTAGGTGTCGGTTTCTTCGTTGCAAACCTCTTCTCTGGAAAGAAAGAATTGGTAGTTATGCCTTCCCCCCCCAAAAAAATAGAATACGGTACTACTGGCGGCGGAGGCGGAGAAAGTGGTGGTTCAGAACCTACGCCTATACCACCTGACCCCCCTGAGCCTGCTCCAAAGCAGGATGAAACAGAAATTATTGTACAGTCTCTTGAAAGGAGCGGGAATACTTACTCCTTAGTGGTCAAGTGTGAGCACGTGCCTGATGGAGTATCTGTCAAGTACAAAATCAATAACCTTGACAAGGAGTCAGAAACTGGTGAATTTGACAAGATCCCAGGCATTGCGTCGGGGAAATACACTGTAGTGGCATTGAACAAAGAAGACGAGACGACTTTAGCACGAAAGGTAGTCTCAGGTTTCGATATAGTTGAAATTCCACAAGTGGTAAAGATGTCAGCAGGAGAGTTTCAGGCGCTTCTTAACCAAGGCGACGAATCGATCTTAGGTGGTGGAAATCTTAGAGTAGCCAAATATGTAGCTCTAAGTTTTATCGATCTCAACGATGGCGACTTCACCCCAGATGACATCCTAAGTGTTCAAGTCAAGATTGCCAATCGCATTTGGCGATCGGTAACAGTCGTCTCTGTGAGATATAATGAACGTGGACAGATTAATGCTGCCACCATTCGACCCATTTATTAATATAAATAGATAATGAGGAAACAAATAACTTTAATAATGTTGGCACTCTGCTTGTTTGCAACTGCAACACGAGCCCAGTCCGCCAACTATTCGTCAATGAACCTTCATTTTGTGTACATTGACCATGAACCTTCCACACCTGTCAATAAACTCTGTGAGCGCCTTAGGATGCTTCGTGATGATGCGGTAGAAATTGGAGACGCTCTCATCATCTATCTCGCCGACGGGCAGTCTCCTATCGTTTCGCTAACTGGTCTTAAAGACAAAAAGGGATTAGGACGCGATGACAATCAGACATATACACGTATAGTTGCTGCTTTACAGAATGCTAATTACCATGATGTAATGGCAAGAATTGATAGAGAGAAAATCATTCAGCTCTTCGATGAGTATGATTTCGTTGATGAGTCTGGAAACTTTTTGTTCAACTCTGTCATTATGGATTTTTATGTGGGGCCAGAGTTTTGGTCTTTAAAGGATAATGAGAGAGTTATAGCCCACCTTTTCACCGCTTTTAAAGCAGCCTCTTATACTAAGGGGAAATTCTCATTTAATGTATTTAAGGCTAAAGAACAAGAATTGGATTATCCAAAGGGTATGCCATTTGGAGACAATAATATTGACGGGATTAATGAAAAACTATCTATTTTTGATTACTAAAACGAAATAACTATGAGACATTTATTTTATGCTTTGGTGGCATGTTTTTCAATGATAAACTATGGTGTGGCAGCTCCTCAATTACCAGGAAAATGCACTGCTGCACAGCCTCAAGTTTTAACAAAAAGAACCTTAAAGGAAAGCGAAATCCGTTCTTTTCTTAGTTCTGGTACTTGGGGCCAGGGAGCAAAAAGTGATAAATATTGGACTGTCTATAGTGACCGTAGTCATAATGTTACATACAATACGCCATCAACAAGCGGGGGAAAATGCGATGAATTGGGATTCAACGAGAAAGTGCGAATCGCAAAAATTGAAGGAGATTTCGCTTTGGTATACAAAGAACCACGCGAAGGAGTGCAGAACTTTGTCATCTCCACAGAAGCTGTCAGCAAAGGATGGATTCCAATGAAAAATTTATTACTTTGGGAATCTTGTCCCACGGATGAAGCTGGTATTTACAACAAAGCACTTATTGTTTTAAATATTGATGACAATAATAATGCAGATTTGGGTATGCGTTACAAAAATCCTGAGACTCGAGATGAGCCTACAAAACCTGAAGCAGGTATGGACTTTTATTTCGTGATGAAGAAAGGTGAAAATGGTTTAGTCCTTTTGTCTAAAGAATGTAGCATGAAAGGCTATTCTGATAATGTTTTATATGGATGGGTAAGTACAAATACATTTGTTCCATGGAGTCAACGCACCTGTTTAGAACCCAACTGGAAGCCTTATGTAGCTGAAGAGCTAAAAGGAGAGTATGTCAATGTATATAAAGACGGCGTCGTTGCAACAAAATTAATGTTGGGGCGTGAAAATGGAATTACTTCAAATTCTACAACCAAATACAGATTAGAACCAGAACTATTACGCTATCCCCTATTGGAGAATAAAACAGGGAACCAAGACCAATACTGTATTACTGCGTTTGCACGCACACTTGGAGGAGAATCAAATATTCCACGAGTGCCTATAGGGAGAAGCAACTCCACCACAAGTGCCAGAGAAAAAGTGCTTGAGGGGCTAAGTGTTATTAATTTGATTGTAGTTATAGACGGAACTAAAAGTATGGAGAAATATTACCAGCCAACACAACAAATCATTCAAAAAGCTTATGAGTTTTTTGGAAAAGAAGACAAAACCGTGAAAGTAGGAGTGGTTATCTATCGTGATTATACTGATGGCGAATATGTTACAGAGCATCTCTCAATGCGGTCTCCCACAGATCCCTCAGTGGGTGAGTTTCTCCGCAAAGGAGGTATATATGGTGTAAAGAGTTCGCCTGCTGACCGAACTTTGGCTGAAGCATTGTACAAAGGGCTAGAGGTAGCTCTTGACAAGCAGAAAATGGGTTATAGTTCTACGAATAGTAATCTAATGTTTGTAATCGGTGATTGTGGAAACGACCTAAACGATAATAAATGTCTTTCAAAAGAAGAAATTGTTAGGAAGTGCATCGAAAACAAAGTGCAGATTTCAGCTTTTCAGGTCCGTAACGAAAATGAGCTTTCTTTTCTACTGTTCCGTAAGCAAATGGGCGAAATAGTTCGTGAGAACACGAGAGCACAATATGCTGCTTTGGGTAATGAAGCGAAAGGAAAAGGTGGTTTCAAAGAGCTAGCTGACGGATATGACTTTCAATCTGGTTTGGATGCGGATCAAAATTTTTTTATAGGGGCGACAAGAAACGCACCACTCGGAAAGGAGATGGATATAAACAAACTTTATAATCTTGTAAAAGACAGCTATCTACAGTTTAATGCAGCCATTAAGGCTCAAGGAACCGTGGTTTTTAATGCTGCTGATTCTTTCAGAGAAGCAGAAGGCGGAAACATTAATACAAAGCTGGCTATCAACTTGGGGCTGTTGAAACAGAAATTTACTCAAGAACAAATAAATGCTTTTAAGGCAAATAACACCATGATGGCTCTTCAGGGATATACTGATAAGGTGGACAGTAAACGCAATCTCGAATATTGGCAGCCTATCATCTATATTTCGAGTGATGAATTCACGCAACTGATAGAAAAGCTAAAGCCTGTAATGACTGCAGCAGGAACTAACAATAGAAAGCCCTTTGTTGATGCTATGAAAGAACTCACCCGTTCAATGATTCCAGATATTACACAGACTGAGATGGACAGCAAGGATGTAAAGGAAATTATGGCTTTGGTTGCAGGCTTGAATGTAAAGACAGGTACTCTTGGTGGACGTACTCTTGCTGAAATTCAGTCAGAAGAAAAGGTTAGTCAAGATGAGTTTGAAAGCATGATAGCAAATTTCCAAACAAAATACAACAAACTTGACAGAATACATCAGATGAAATATGAATTCTCGTATAAGAGTAATAATAAAACTTGGTACTGGATTCCCGTGGAAGATTTACCCTAACCTGTATTATTCACGAAATCGCAATAGCAAAGAAAAGCAAAGGTCTGTTAAAAGTGTACAGAGCCTATGTACACTCTGTACAAAGGCTCTGTACACAGTGTACAAAGGCTTTGTACAACATTCGCCAGTGTTCTGCGTAAACGATGCAGTGATGCCGTCAATACAGAGACTTAAGAAAAAAGCATGAATAACCCAAGCTAAGAAATGAACAAATTATTTGAACTTGAAAACCTACGCTGCTCCTATGATAGGAAATACCAAGAGGGGCATTCGCGAGTGGTGCTTGAGATAAAGCGTCTGGACATACCACGAGGAAAGAAGATTTTTATCGTGGGAGAGTCGGGAATAGGAAAGAGTACGATTCTGGAAACGCTTGGCATGATGAACAATACCATCGTGCCGGGTGATTCCACTCGTTTCTTGTTCTTTAACAGTGACAACCGCGAACTGAATCTGAAGGAGATGTGGAGAAAAGGCGACCATGTATTGTCAGACTTTCGTCTGAAGAACTATTCCTTCATATTCCAAAGCACGAATCTGATGAAAAACTTCACCGCATTCGAGAACATTGCTTTTACGCGTATGCTACAAGGCTTCTCAAGATTCTCCAGTTTCCAGCGTGCTAAACAAACACTGGTGGACTTGGGGCTTGACCATGTGGAACAGGACCGTATGGCGCAGGAGTTGAGCGGCGGACAGCAGCAGCGCTTGGCTTTCGCTCGTGCCATCCTGCCTGATTTTACAGTGTTGTTTGGGGACGAGCCAACGGGTAACCTAGATGCAGAGAATGCTGTGCGCGTGATGGAGATTCTCAATCGAAAGTTGGGAGAGCATGAAGGCGCTAGTGCTATCATCGTGAGCCACGACATGCATCTGGCTGTCACTTTTGCCGATGTCGTCATCAAAATCCGCAAGTGCATACGCCCCAAACTTCATGAGACTGATGAGGAAATAAGCTACGGAGAGATAGACGGACAGTGCGTCTACACCTGTTGTGACGGGGAATGGACGAATGGCACAGACCGATATTCCACTGCAACATTTGAAAACTTTCTTCGCAAGAAATAATTGAGATGAAACAATATCTGAAACTACTCATGGCCCGCGAGGCCAAAGAGGTGCTTGGCAAAAAAGGCTCAAACCTGTGGATACTGACACTGGTTCTGCTGGCCACTTTCGCCAGCATTGCCTTCAGCGAGGGCAGTATGATTTACCTCAAGGATAAGATGGAAGATCCATTCACCAATTGGGTAAGCATTGCCAAAGCTATTGACGACAACTCGTTCAACAACTTCCGCGACTTATTGGAACAGGACGCGAATAAGCGCAAATATGACTACAGCAATGTGCTGATGGACCAGTTCACCAACTATCAGATGATGGGTAATGGAAGGGTGCAGTACCCAAGTGTGAGATTTTTTGGCAACATCAACTCACAATTGGTGAAAGCTGTTCTTGCTGATGACAACATTGCCGAAGGTTGTACGGTGAACCGCGACTTGCTCTTCAACAAAACAATGGGCTTCATCATCACCTCAAACGCTGCCAAAAACTTGGGCTATGAAGAAGGTCATCTGCCAACTTATATCAGCTATATGGCTGGACTGAAAGAAGGTGCTGATACGCTTGGCATTAAACTGGAACTGGGTGGCTTTTATGCTGTGCCCTTCCCTGTCCTGGCAGTTGTCAGACGCCTGCCTAACAATGTAGACATGATGTCGGCCAACTTCTTCTATGAGCAGCAGCATGTCAATGCTGCTAACACGCACCCCTTCGATTTTATCGCCCATGAGGCAGATTATCTTCACACACTGCATTTCTATGTTGCTAACGACATTGGCGAGGAATCCTTTGACAACTATGTGAAGAGTGTTATTCCCGATTCTCTGAAAGCCAGAGTGCAGATTTACGATGACAGCGAGCGGTGCAAAGACCTGATGACGTGGAAGCCTGGAACTATTCGCAAGATTGACCTCGGCGACGAACGCTTGCCTCGCAAAGCATTCCAGGATGTAGCTGATGCTGTTGAGGCGCATTACGATGCCTACTTGGTGCGACGGGTACACAGACTGGTCTATGGCACCGAGCAAGCGGAGCGCGGCTCTTTCATCTCCGTAGAGTTCAATTCCTTGAAGCATATCAGAGAGTTTGAGACTTTTGCTAAAAGTAATGGTATACAGCTTGAAATGGAGCAGGTGAACTCAAAGGAGAATTTCAACGCAGTCACTGTCATGGCGGGCATCCTCTCTGCTGCCATGGTCATTTTCAGTATCGTATGCATCATCATGTTCATGGTAAACATGCTTCAGAGTTATTTCCAGAAGGTAAAGCGAAACATTGGGACCTTCAAAGCCTTTGGCATGAACGGGCAAGAATTGATTCAGGTTTATATCATCATACTCATTTCTATAGTCCTAACAGCTGTTGTAATAGCACTTTTGGCCACATGGGGGATACAAGGGCTATTGCCATTACTTGGAATAGAAAAGGACGGATTTAACTATCTTTCATTGTGGAACACTACCACTTATATTGCAACTGCGGTCATTTTTGTAAGTACGATTATAACAGTTATACTTGTTATGACTCGTTTACTTAGTCAAACGCCTGGCGATCTTATATATGACAGAAATTAATTCGAAACATGAACATAGGCATTTGCACTTGTATTTGGCTTAAACAGCCTTGTAGGACACAGGGAATTGGTTATTATGCCGTACCTTTGCGACATGCGATTTACGTCACAGATACGCTATAACGCTAAGACTGGTATCGACAATAAGAACTCTAATAAGTATACTTGAGCCTTGAACAGCTGTAGTTTGAATGTAATATTGCGGGGCAAAGTTACAACCAAACTACAACTGTTACAAGGCGTACTATTAGAGTGCTTATTCTGATTCAAGCTTTTCGAGATTATAACCCATGCGAGAAAAAATGTGAACAAATAGCCCCGAAAAATGAGATAGCTTGGCCTCCATACGTTCTGGTACTGTACTTTTATATACCAGCTCGGTAGACCTCATGGCGAAGGAACACGGCATATACGAAAAGGGCCCTGAGGAATCGTCCTCAGGGCCCGGCTTGATAAAGAAGGCGGCCTCCTACTCTCCCGCATTGCATTGCAGTACCATCGGCGCAGGCGGGCTTAACTTCTCTGTTCGGAATGGGAAGAGGTGGGACCCCGCCGCAATAACCACCTGAATAAATCCAGCGGCAAAAGCCGCGTATAAGGTGACATATCAACACAAGAACTGTATGCTCGGACAACAAAGCCATAACCGTTACAGTTGAAAGCATGCGCCGCAGCGAAAGCTTTCGGGCAATTAGTAGTGCTCGGCTTTGACGTCGCCGTCTTTACACCTGCACCCTATCAACGTCGTAGTCTCCGACGACCCTCATGGAGCCCTCATCTTGTGGCCGGCTTCGCACTTAGATGCTTTCAGCGCTTATCCGATCCCGACGCGGATACCCGGCGGTGCACCTGGCGGTACAACCGGCAAACCGGAGGTCGGTCAACCACGGTCCT
>JAEEPZ010000134.1 GCA_016285055.1 Prevotella sp. | reverse complement strand
TTCTACCCAGCGGACCTGCAGGCAACATGGCCAAGGCAGGGCCGCCGCTTCTTGTACTACTTCATTCTGTCTATGTAAGTCTCTCAAAGAACTCTTCGCTTTGCGCGTCAAGCTCACGGCCCCTTTGATTGAAGGGGCGTTCCCTTGATTGCGGGTGCAAAGGTAGCAACTTTTTCCCCACCCACCAAATTTTTCGGCAACTTTTTTACATAAAAAGCAAAACTTTTTTCAAACGGTTGACAAAGGTCAACAGGAGAAGGGGCACACATTTATAATATTAATAAAAGGGAGAGCGGGACTGATGGGACCTATAAGACCTATAAGACCTATAGGACCTATAAGCCCAACATTTCAGCTGAAGCGGGCCAGCAACTGCTGTTCCTGCTGCTGAGCAGCCAGGAGGAACTGTTGGTAATCGTTGCTGTCGGGATGGAAAGGCTGGTGATGCAAGGCTTTCTTGATGGGCTGCCAGTCATGGACGAACTGCTTGGCCAGCGGACTGAGGTAGACGTCGGCCAGGCGCTCCCAGATATATTCCACAGTCTGAGGCGACGGGTGCAGCATGTCGGGCTGATAGAAGCGGTAGTCGCGCAACTCATCAAGCACTATCTCGTAGGCCGGGAAATAGCTGACGCACTCATGCCTCCGGCACAGCTCGTCGGCAGCCATCAGCAGCATGGCCTTCGACAGCTGGCTGCCGTGGAAGCCGTACTTGGCATAGCGGATGGGGCTGACGGTGAGAACCACCTGAACATCGGGCCTGCGCCTGCATAGCTCATCGACCGCCAGCGACAGGAAGCCTGTGCACTGCTCCACGCTGAGTTCTTCCTCACTGAAGAGATGCTGCGGCCGTTTCTGGCAGTTATCTACTATCTCGCCCGTCTCCTTCAGCCTATACACATGGTTGGTGCCGAGGGTGATGAAGGCCACGCGAGGTGCCAGCTCGCACTGCTGCACGGTATGTAGCACGGAGGCAGGATTATACATCACGCCGAAGGGGTTGACCGTGACGGGGAAATGCTCCTCGGCAAAGCGCCGGCCGATGGCGTCGGCAAAGCACGACCCGGCGAAGAGTATCTCCTCCAGAGGCTCAATCAAGAAACTCGGCTTCGGTATGTCAACAATAGTTCGAAAGTCCATATAGCTTGCTTTATTCATTTTCTAAAGTCCCTGAATGGACATGAATCATTCAGGCCAGATGTTCATCTGCTTGCGGCTCATCTTGCAGGCTTGTCAGCTGCGGCTCACCTGCAGTCCTGTCGTTGAGAGCGCCATGTCGACGAAGCGGGCGTTAGGGTTGGGGCGGTTGACGGCGAGCAGATGCTTGATGCGCGCCGCTGCCTCGGGGTCTTTGGCCACCATGTAGAGAAAGCCTCCCCCACCCGCTCCCGGCAGCTTGTAGCCGAGGCAGAGGTCGTCGACGAGCTCGGTGAGCCGTCTGACGGCTTCGGGGTTCGTGCCGCTGTCAAGGAGCTGGTTCTGCTGCCATGTGCGGCCCACGAGGCATCCCATCTGCCGGAAGTCCTGCCGCTGTATGGCGTCGAACATCTCAAGGGTGTGCTCTTTCATCTGCCGCAGGATGTCGAGCTGTCGGCCGTTGTTGAGGAACATACGCCTGACAATCTCGGCCAGTATCTGCTTGGCAGTGCGCGTGATGCCCGTATAGTAGAGCAGATGGCACTGCCGGTACTCGGGCTGCGTATAGATGTCGGTGGGCAGCCATCGTGCCAAGGGCAGCTGTGTAAAGCCGGCGGTGGTTTGCAGGAGCTTCACGCCGGGCAGAATGCCTCCAAACTGATCCTGCCATCCGCCGCCGGTGGTGAGCAGCTGTTCCAGAGCCAGCGTGCGCCGCCCTATCTCGTTCTTGTCCCACCCGAGCTGGCAGAAGTCACTGACGGCGGCCAGCACCGTGGCAGCGAGTATGGAGCTGGTTCCCAGCCCGCTGCCGGCGGGGACGGCGGAGAGCAGCGTCAGCTCGATGCCGCCGCCAAAGTCGCGCAGCTGTTCCTCCAGCGAGGCATACTGACGTGCGGCAAACTGCGGAGCGAAGCCGGCCAGGGCCAGCGCCGCCTTCGGGATGGAGAAGGGCGAGCCCACGCGGTTATACTGCAACAGTTCCTCGTAGGTGGTCACCGTCTCCGTAGCGCCAAGGTCGATGCTTCTCAATATGATATGCAGCCCTTCGCTGTCACCCTTGGCAACGGTAGGCTTGACGTATGCCTGCAAGGGCTGCTGTCCGTTCAGCTCGATGGCGAGGTTCACCACGCTGCCGCCCTCCAGCAAGCAGTTGGGCGGTGTGTCGGTCCAGCCTCCGGCGATGTCGATGCGCACCGGGCTGCGTGCCCATACTATCTGGTCGGCCTGCACGGCGAGGTGCGGCATCTGCTTCTGTGTCACGATGTCGTCGATGATGCCTTGGCGCAGCAGTCCGAATGCCTGCTGGCTGTCGCCCCGGAACATCGCGTCGTGTATGCGTGTCATCAGCGGGGCGTCGTCGCTCAGTGGCGGCGGCAGCGTGATGTGATGTTCACGGAAGTCGCGGGCAGCGTCGTCGAGGTCGAGCTGATAGAAGACACTGTGTTGCCAGTTGCGGGCCAGTGCAGGCCAGTTCTCGCAGCGGAAGCGGCAGCGCTGGTCAAAGAGGCGTGCCAGGTTAGCCTGCGAAGAGATCTGCTCGGCAGACAGCAGCTCAGTCCCATCAGCCCTACCCATCAGCCAGGCCTCTATCTCTTCCAGCTTGAGCACGGGGAACTGCTGTCGCTGCTGCTCCGCGCCGTCGAAGCGGTCGTCGATGCGGTAGCGGCGCACCGCATACTGGTCGTCGCCGATGGGCACGATGTCGAGGCACTGACCCGGCTCGAGGGTCACCTGCCAGTCGTTCTCCGGCACACCCGTCACGATGTTGTCGTGGATCAGCGTCCAGCGCGGGCCTATGTAGCTGTTCTCCACCCAGATGTTTGTGTTCTGCTCGGTGAAGGCGATGCGTGTGACAGCGTTCTGCACGAAGATAGAGGGATGTGGTTTGCGGTCGTGGTGCATGATGCGTCGCTGATCGGAGACGACGTTCTGCAGGCGCACCATCGACGAGATCATCTCCGTGGACGTGCCGAAGTGATAGAACTCGCCGCCCGTCAGCGGCACGACGGCCACTGTCAGCTCCTTCAGCTCGGGGTCGTCCAGCTCAGGCTCGGTGCCGAGGGCACGGCCAAACTCGGAGTACAGGTCGTAGGAGTTGAGAGTTGAGGGTTGAGAGTTGAGAGTTGAGAGTTGAGAGCTGAGAGTTAACCCGCACCTTTGCATCAACATTCTGACGGCGCGGTCGCTGAGGAGCCAGATGCCGATGTCGGTGAGGTAGAAATGCTCGCGTCGCATCTCTGCCAGCCGCTCCACCGACGGTTTCTGCAGCATCTGCTTCAGCACCTGCGGCGTATGGCGGTCGGCAATGAACACGCCGTGATGCTGTGCCACGCTGGCGTCGAGCCACAGGCCGTAGCACACCACGTCGGCCTGCGGCACTGGCGGCAGCTTCTCGCTGGTGCGTATCAGCACGTCGCCGCTCACCACCATGGTGTGCAGGCTCTCGGGTGCCATCTGCATGATGCGCTCATAGAGGGGCAGCTGCAGTGACAGCAGGTCCTGACTGAGGCGCTGTCCCCGCTCCCATCGGAACACGGGTATGGGTGTCAGGATCTTCCCCGACGGTGCGTAGGCCGGCAGCCGCCGGCTCTGTCCGCCGGCATGCAGCAGGATGCGCTTCTCAGTAGCCAGCCAGCTGCCAAAAGACTGAGAGGACGAAGAGGACAAAGAGGACGCAGAGGACCCATTAGTCCCATTAGACCCATTAGTCCCATCAGCCTCATAGCACTGCCACAGCAGCCAGGCGGTGCCGCCGCCGCTGCCTACGCGGTGCCCCTCGGGGTCGCAGGTGCAGAAAAACTCGTCGGCACTGAGGCCGGTGATGTCGTGAAACACAGTGGCGCCCACAGTGCCTTTCTGCACCAGGTTGGGCGGCAGGGAGAGTAGCTTTTTCATGTCTCAAATACCTTTTGTGGCACAAAAATACAACAAAACAACGAAACTGCAACAAAAAGTCGAAAAAAAAAATGATTTCAGCAATCATTTTTATGGTCAGACCTTTCAAAGCGAACTTACGCCAGAATTTACATAAATCAAGGAATCGCACCGTTTTAAACTTTTTTCGCCAAGAAAGCCGTGCACGTACAATATAAATAGTAATATCGCAGACATTTCCGTCAAAAAACTAAACACATACAAAATCCTTAGAATGCAAAGAAAATTCCGAAAAAAGGGAAGGAAAAGTTGCAGAAATATGAAAATAATCGTAATTTTGCACGGATTAAATAAAGCATAACTATAAGATTTTTATGAAAAGAACGACTATGATGAGACGCGCAGCCATGATGGTGGCGCTCGCAGCAACTACAGTGAGTATGAGCGGTCAGGAGACGTTTGCCACGCTGCAGGCTCCCGTCAACCGTGGCGGAATGGACGACGGCACCGTCACCCTGCGCTTCTATGACGACATGCCCTCGGTGCCCTACATCTCTGCGGCTGCCTTCCAGCAGCTCATGCTCCCCGGCACCACGATTGAGGTCAGCAGGACGGGCGAGGGGACCTACACCCTCACCGGCCCCTATGCCGAGGCCACGGTGAACACCACGACCGAGCAGTTCGCGTCCGACGACTACATGGGCTTCACCAACCTCATGGACCTGATTCAGCCAGGAATGGCCAACGTCTATCTCGACGGGGCTCCCTACATTCGCTATCGCAGCATGGAGCTGACACCCGCCTCGGCCACCGTCACCTTCGACTTCAAGAAGTATGGCATCGACCTGCGCGGCGACGACACCGCGGTGTATTTCCCCCTGACCACGCTCTCCGACCTCTACAGCGACCTCTACTACCACCTGGCAGCCTACATCGACGGTACGGTCGTCGTGGTCACCGACAACAGCAACGCCGACATTTCCAGCCTGGAGCCCGAAAAGTCCTTCGAGCTCATCATGGCAGAGAGCCGCAGCGCCGACATGGCAACCTATAGCTACGGCGAGCTGTGCTTCGTGGTAGACCACTTCTACGGCATGCCCGGACGCTCCCCATACGAGGACGCCATCCGGGCCGACGGCCTGGACAAGGCCCTCGACGGCGCCATCGAGCATGGAGCTGACATCAAGCAACTGCTGAAGAGTACCGACATGAAGAAGTATCTCTTCGGACTCAACTGCCTGCACACAGTACTCAACGACGGCGGACACACCAGTCTGATGGCCGACATGCGCATCTATGCCACCTTGGAAGAGGAAGACATGGGAGTAGATACCGACACATGGCAGGAGGATGTCTTTGCGATGATGGACGACTATCCCGAGCTGGCCCAGGCGGTGCTCGACTGCTATTACGCGATGTATGAATCTCCCTACGAAATGATTGAGGAGGCTCGTCCCACAAAAGACACCTATTACAAACAGGGCGACACGGCCTATCTGATGTACGACCAGTTCGGCGAAACCAACTTCGACGCCTGGAACGACTACTACGACGGAGGCTGCGACCCCGACGACCTGCCCGCCATCGACGACGACTACCTCGGCGACCTCAGTGTCGTGCTCGACGCCCTGCAGCAGGCCGACGAGGATCCCGAGGTGAAGAACCTCGTCATCGACCTGGCGCTCAACCCGGGCGGCTCGCTCGACGTGGTGCTGGCCATGACCGCACTCATGGGCGGACAGAGCCACTTCTACAGCGAGAACGTGCTCACAGGGCAGCGACAGACCATCTACTACGACGTGGACTGCAACTTCGACGGGCAGTTCGACGAGCAGGACAAGGACGTGGCCTTCGACCTCAACTATGCCGTACTCACCTCCGGTGTGTCCTTCTCATGCGCCAACCTCTTCCCCTCGCTCATGAAGGGCATGGGATTTCCCGTCATCGGCCAGAAGAGTGGCGGCGGCGCCTGCGCCGTGCAGATCTTTGCCACCCCCGAGGGACTGCAGTACCAGCTGTCGTCGGCACGCGCCCGCCTGACTGACAAGGACTGGCAGAACATCGACGGCGGCGTAGAGCCCACCTACGTCATCGACACCACCTACGGCTACGAAGATTTCTACGACATTGAAGCCATCAGCAACATCATCAATAGCGGCATCGCCACCACCATCACGGCTCCTGCAGCACATGACGGCACAGCCGCCGTCTGGTACATGCTCGACGGCCGCCGACTCGCAGGCAAGCCCACGGCCAAGGGCCTCTATCTCCACAACGGGCGCAAGGTGATGGTCAAGTGATTACCTGCTTATTATTAAGCGATAACATAAAACCATAATTATAACACCGACAATGAAAACATTCGGAAAACAACTCATCGGCATCCTGCTCGCCATGATGGCAGGAGCCGCTCAGAGCGCATGGGCACAGGCCTCCGTCACGACGGCAGACGCCCTTTACAACGCCGTACTCACGAGTCAGACGGTGACGCTCGGCCAGGACATCACGCTGCGGACAGACGGCCGACTGCACATCGACGGCACCACCGTCACCCTCGACCTGAACGGCCACACCCTGACGCGCCCGATGACGGCAGCCGACGCGGGCGGGCAGGTCATCGCCGTGATGAACGGCGGGAAGCTCACCGTCACCGACTCGTCGGGCAGCAACAGCGGCAAGATCACCGGCGGCTGGTCCTATCAGGGCAGCGGCATCTACGTCTACGAGGGTTGCTCGCTCACCATCAGCGGCGGCACCATCACCGGCAACCGCGCCGACAAGATAGAAGGTGAAGGCACCAACTATGGCTACGGCGGCGGCATCGAGAACCACGGCACGCTGACCATCACGGGCGGCGTCATCACGGGCAACACCGCTGGCCAGTTTGGCGGCGGCATCCACAATGAAGGCACGCTCACCATCACTGGCGGCACCATCACCGGCAACACCGCTGGAACCTATGGCGGCGCCATATACAGCAATAGCATGGTCAGCATCAGCAGCGCCACCATCAAAGGAAACACGGCCCAAACGGACGGCGGAGCCATCTGCACCGAAGGCACGCTCACCCTCGACGGTGTCACCATCCAGGGCAATAGCGCCCAGTATGGCGGTGGCATATATATGTTCAAGTCTGCTGAAACGTCGCCTGGCACGGTGCAGCTGAAGGGCACATGTACCATCACGGGCAACACCGCAACAAGCTACGGCAAAGATGTCTATCAGAACCAGGGAACAACATTCAACGTTCAGGACCGTCCTGTGGTGAACGACGTCTATCTGACGGAATATAGTTTCATCACTCTCACGGGCCCCCTCACCACTGGGGCCAGCATAGGCCTGAATGCCCAGAAGGTGGACCAGACACACCTCACCCTGCACTACCCCGACTACCATGCAGGAACGGATCCCAACACCTTCTTCACCTCGAAGAACGATTCCTACGCCATAAGCCTTCGTCCCCTCGGCGTGGACGGAGCTAACGAGGTGGCCTATGGCGTAAAGTATATTGAACGGGCGTGGGACGCCACCGAAAAGCGAGTGACGGAGACCGTCAAGGTCTGTAGCAACTATATCTCCATCAACGGCAACGACACCAGCGACGAGACTGGCTGGTATGGGCTGTACAACGGCTGGTATGTGGTGACGGGCAACTCCGCCTACAAGACGCTCAACGTCCAAGGCAACGACGTCCACCTCATCATCCCCGATGGTGTGACGCTCACCGTGACGGGCGGCGTGAAGGTGGAGTTGAAGGATAATGCCGTACTCAACATCTACGGTCAGGCAGGCAACACCGGCCTGCTCATCGCCACCAACAGCTACGACGGTGCTGCAGGCATCGGCAGTGGCGGCAGCACTGATGACGGCAATGCCGGAATGATCAACATCCACGGCGGCACCATCACTGCTACGGGCAATACTTACGGAGCCGGCATCGGCGGTGGTGATAACCACGGCTTCGGCCTGCAGGCCAACAACAGCGGCCTCAACGTCTATGGCGGCCACGTCACGGCACAGGGCGGCAAGTATGCAGCCGGCATTGGCAGCGGCGACGAGGCTCCCGATTTTGCTGGCTATGTAACCATCTATGGCGGCATCGTAAACGCCACAGGCGGTGAAGATGGTGCCGGAATCGGCGGCGGCAACGAAGGCGCGGGAGGCATTGTTGACATCTACGGAGGCGAGGTGACTGCCCAAGGTGGCGTCAATGGTGCCGGTATTGGCGGTGGAGATGAACAGTCAAACACCCAGGTCAATATCTACGGCGGCGTGGTCAATGCCACTGGCGGTGCAGATGGCGCGGGAATCGGTGGCGGCTGCGTCAACCAAAATATTGGAGAGCCCGACAATTTCTCAGGCGGATACATTACCATCTCAGGCGGAACGGTCATTGCTCAGGCAATCGATGATAGCCATGCAGCTGCCATTGGTGGTGGAGGAAATGCTGGGTGCAGCGGAAACATAACCATCAGTGGAGGAAACGTGACCGCCACATCATGGTCAGGCGCAGGTATAGGCGCCAGCGTTGGCGGCAAATGCAACGCTATCAAAATCAGCAACGGAACCATTAGCGCAGATAGTTTTGGCGGTTCGGGTATTGGCAGCTACTACCAACACTCCGGAGGAAGTATCGAAATCAGCGGTGGCACAGTGACTGCCATCGGGCGCAAATGCGGCATCGGTGGTTACGATGGGACCGTCATCACCATCTCCGGCGGTGAAGTGACTGCTTCCGGGCAGACGCGGATTGACGAAGAAAATGACTTACACAAAACTCCGGGAGGCTTTGGCATCGCCTTGGACAACGCTAAGTTCAACATGAATGGCGGCACCCTTACTGCCACAGCCTACGACAGATGCTCCGGCATCGAGTGCTTCAACGGATCCACTGTCAATATCACGGGCGGCATGGTTACCGCAACAGGCGGAATAGGTTCGGCCGGCATAGGCTCAAAGGGTCTGCAAGACGCTGGAGAAACCATTAATATCAGCGGTGGTACGGTCTATGCCCACGGCGGAGAAGGGGGTGGTGCCGGCATTGGCGGCGGACTGAGAGCCACTGAGGATGTGAAGGCATACATGACCGAATGGAATAACAGCGGATCAAGCAGTTATATAGCCGATTTCCTTACTCAACTCGGAACGTTTGATTTTGGGGGCTACGGCGGCATCATCAACATCACAGGCGGAAAGGTCATCGCCACAACGACCACCGATGATACCTCCAGCAGTTTCTGTCCCCCGATAGGAAGTTTCAAGGATGCCAACCCCGCGACCGTTACCATCTACGGCTCGGCAAAGGTTGCAGCAGGAACCTCTGAAAGTGCTGCCACGGGCATTCCAAGTAGCGAAAGGATAGCGGCCTGCACATCGGTTGGCAACAACTATGTCATCATAGAGCCCTGCACACACAGCGAAGCCTACGTCATTGACAACGCCACGCAACACCACCACGGCGACTGTACCTACTGCGGAGCTGGAAGCACCACGGCCGAAGAACACGTCTTCGGCACCGACGGCAAGTGCGTCTGCGGCCTGTACAGCCTGAAGGATGACGCCGATAACGGCGAGGTCATCAGTGCGCTTACCGCCGACCAGAACCCGCATCCTGTCACCCTCACGGGGCGCACCCTCTGGAAGGACGGCGCATGGAACACCCTCTGCCTGCCCTTTGCCCTCGGCGACAGCAACACCGACGATAATCTCACCTTCACGGGCACGCCCCTCGAAGGTGCCACGGTGAAGACCCTCTCTTCGACCGCTTTCGACAGCAAGACAGGCACGCTGACGCTCAACTTCTCGACCGACCTCTCCGCCATCGAGGCCGGCAAGCCCTACCTCGTGAAGTGGGCAGCCACAACCCCCAGCGAAGTGGTGAACCCCGTCTTCAGCGGCGTGACCATCGTGAACACCACCTCTGATGTCGAGACCGACGAACTGGCCTTCCGCGGCATCTACGCGCCCTTGGCCATCAAAGGTGAGGACCGCTCCCTGCTCTACCTCGGTGCAGGCAATAAGCTCTACTATCCCAGCGCAGCGATGACCATCGGCGCCTTCCGCGCCTACTTCCAGCTGGCCGACGGCATCACCGCCAGCAGCGATGGCTCCCTCGCCCGCATCGTCCTCAACTTTGGCGACGAAGATTCAACGCAAGGAGTATCCACTCCCCTCACCCCCGCGAGAGGGGCCGGGGGTGAGGCTGTCACCCTCGACGGCCGCCGCCTCACTGGCAAGCCGTCGGCCAAGGGCTTATATATATATAATGGTAAGAAAATCGTCATCAAGTAATCAGGACACAGACAGAACACATCAAACAATACACCAAAATGAAAAAGGCAAAACTATCCCTCCTCGCCACGCTGCTCTTCGTGGCGCAGGCAACATGGGCAGACGAAACCGTCACAACGGAGGCCGACCTGCTCCATGCAGTACAGACCAGCCAGACCGTCAAGCTCGGCAGCGACATCACCACGCCATCCGATGGCGGCCGACTGGACATCAACAACGGCGTAACCGTGACCCTCGACCTGAACGGCCACACGCTGAAGCGCCTGATGACAGCTGTCCACCCGGGCGGGCAGGTCATCATCGTCAATGCAGGCGGCAAGCTGACCATCAAGGACAGCGGCACCGGCGGCACCATCACCGGCGGCTGGGCCAACGGCGGCGGCGGCATCTACGTCAGGGAAGGCGGCGAGCTGACCGTCGAGGGCGGCACCATCAGCGGCAACCGCGCCGAAAAGGACGCCGACGGCAACTGGGGCGATGGCGGCGGTATCGACAACTGGGGAACGCTCACCATCAGCGGCGGCACCATCAGCGGCAACGAGGCTGAGAACGGCGGCGGCATCAACAACGAAATGACAGGAACGCTCACCATCAGCGGCGGCACCATCAGCGGCAACAAGGCTGAAGACGGCGGCGGCATCTGCAATGAGGGAACGGGCCAGATCACGGGCGTCACCGTCAGCGGCAACACTGCCAGCGATAACGGCGGAGGCATCTACGCCTGGGCGACGGCCAGCGGGTCGATGGTGCTCACCGACGTCACCATCACCAACAACCAGGCCCAGACGGGCGGCGGCATCGCGCTGTGGAAGCCGGAGTCGCAAAACTGCACCGTGGAGCTAAGAGGCGCATGCACCATCACGGGCAACACGGCGACGCTCTTCGGCGGCGGCATCTACCATTTTGGGTACTTGGATGCACGGGAAGGACCGACGCTGAAGATGCAGGACAAGCCCGTGGTGCAGAGCAACGCCCCCACCGACGTACATATTGGCAACTACCAGCTCATCACCCTCTCGGCGGCCTTCACTACCGGCGCCCGTGTCGGCGTGTACTGTGCCAACGAGCAGCAGACGGAATTTACCAGCGGCTACAGGGACAAAAACGGCAACACCGACCCCGACACCTACTTCTTCGTCAGCTCGCCTACAGCCGATGGCGACGTGGTGTGGAACGGCGACGAGGCCGCCATCCAGGCTACGGGCTACAAGTATGTGGAGCGCGGATGGGATGCCGAGAACAACAAGCTGACCGAGACGACGAAGGTCTGCGAGAGCTACACCGTCATCAACAGCAGCACCTACAACGAAAACAGCTGGATTGGGTTGGAAGACGGGCAATGGTACGTGGCGACGGGCAACGCCGAATACACGGTGCTGAACGTGATGGGCACCGCCCACCTCATCCTCAGAGACGGTGCGAAGCTCACGGTGAAGAGCGGCGTGAAGGTGGAGCAGGGCAAAACCCTCCACATCTACGGTCAGCCGAAAGGCATCGGCGTGCCGGGCAAGCTCATCGCCACCAACGAGGAATATGATGCAGCGGCCATCGGCAGCGGTGATGCTGCTGATGCCGGCACTATCTACTTCCACGGCGGCACCATTACGGCCACGTCTCGACATGGCTCCGGTGCTGCTGGCATCGGTGGCGGTTATGAGCATGCTG
>JAEEPZ010000133.1 GCA_016285055.1 Prevotella sp. | reverse complement strand
ACTTCTTTGCTGCCACTTCTTTGCAGCCCACTCTTCGCCCCCACTCTTCGCTGAAACTTCTTCGCCCCCACTCTTCGCTGACAGGATATTACTGACATTACAGACCCCACCCCTAACCCCTCCCCTTGAAGGGAGGGGAGTGCCTCACGGGGTCCCTGCGGCGGGCAAAGCGATAACCTTTTTCCCTAATTGTTTTTCTTGTTTTTATTTGTTTTTATTGGTTTTTTCTCATGCCGCGTAGCGGTACCAACTCACATAATTAGCGACGCAACTATGTCTTATTCCAACCGCAACAGCACGAAAAAATACGGACACCGCGGCGCCCCTGCAGCCCAGCTTTCTACAGCGCTAATGGCACGTCAGCGGAAAAACAAGAAAATGGTCTTGGAAGAATCCCGCCGGATTTTCCAAGACCAACAAGCAATTATTATGAACTAAACCTATCTGCGAGATCCGCCAAAGCCTCCGCGCCCTCCATTGCCGCCGGCTGACCCACCGCTGCGTGTGGCGCCGCCGCCTACTGAGCCTCCTGTGGAACGGCTGCCGCTGAAGGAGCCGCTGGAGCGACTGCCGCCGAAGGAGCCCGAGCCGCCACCGTTGCCGAAGGAGCCGCGACTGCCACCAGTGTTGCCACCGCCGTTGCCGAAGGAGCCGCGAGTGCCGCCAGTGTTGCCACCGCCGTTGCCGAAGGAGCCGCGAGTGCCGCCAGTGTTGCCGCCGTTGCCGAAGGTGCCGCGAGTGCCGCCAGTGTTGCCACCGTTGCCGAAGGAGCCGCTGTTGCCGCCGCGAGTACCATTGTCATAGCCACCGCGATTGCCGCCAGGGTTACCGCCGCCGTTGCCGAAGGAGCCACGGTTGCCGCCGTTGCCGAAGGAGCCGCGATTGCCGCCGCGATTGCCATTGTCATAGCCGCCACGATTGCCGTTGTCATAGCCGCCACGATTGCCGTCATAGCCACCGCGATTGCCGTTGCCGAAGGAGCCGCGATTGCCGTTGCCGAAGGAGCCGCGATTGTCACCGCCAGTGACGTGCGTCGAGCTGGGACGGCCGCCGCCGGGCTGCGGGCGATAGTCGCCGCGATCCCATCCGCTGCGCATACCGAAGTGGGTGTCGCGGGTGATGTGGCCGGGACGGTAGAAGTCACGACGGCCTTCGTAGAAGCTGCGGCCGTTGTTCATGCGCCAGCTGTGACCGCCACGGTAGGTGGTGTAGAAGTGGGGCCGGCCGAAGTAGAAGTAGTCACGGTGCGGATAGCGGGCATAGATGCCGAAGTGCCAGATGCCACGCTCCCAGAACAGCGGGCGATAGAAATAGTGGGCTGCACGGTACAGGTCCCACTGCCATGAGAACAGGATATAGCTCAGGTCAAGGTTGCGGCGCTCCCAGTAGGGACCGTAAACGTCGTACTGGCTCGTCACACCCATCAGGTAGTCGAGGTTTATCTCGTAGGCTGCCTCATACTGAGCATCAGTAAGATTGAGCTCGTAAGCCATCTTGTCCGTGAGGAAGAGGGCCTCCTCGCGAGCCTGCTCATAGGACATGGCGCTGGCGTTCACTGCTATCGTCAGGAAGGCCATCAGGGTAAACATCATCTTCTTCATAGTTGTATCGTTTTAATGGTTTGACATGCTGTTTTGTTGATTCTGTTGCAAAAGTAATATCTTTTTGGTCCACAAGCAAAGGATTTTCCCTAAATTGGAGGGGGAAAATCCCTACAACAAGAAAAACTCAAATAAATTTGGATAATCACGCGCTTATTCGTACCTTTGCACAATCTTTTTCATATATAATGAGAAGAAGACTCCTTTCAATGCTGCTCGGACTGATGGCCGCTCTGACGGCCGGCGCCCAGCTGCAGCTGCGTACAGAGGCACAGCTCACCACATCATCGGGTGAGTTTACTCCGTTGTGGCTGCAGGCCAACCGTTATGGCCTGAGCTCAATAGAGAAGACCAACGGCTATGTGCGTGCCGCGCTGTCCAGGTCGGTGAAGGCCGACTCGCTGCGCCGATGGAAATGGGGCTTCAGCGCCGATGTGGCCGCTGCCACAGGCTTCACCAGCAAGGTGGTGGTGCAGCAGCTCTACGGCGAGATAGGCTGGAGGAAAGGCTTGCTCACCGTGGGCGCCAAGGAGCAGCCCTTAGAGCTGAAGAACCAGGAGCTGAGCACCGGCGCACAGACACTGGGCATCAACGCCCGCCCGGTGCCGGGGGTGCGCATCGAGCTGAAGGACTACTGGGACGTGCCGGGCCTGCGCCACTGGCTCGGCTTCAAGGGGCACATCTTCTACGGCAAGCCCACCGACGACGACTGGCAGGTGGACTTCACACAACGGATGGACAAACACACAGAGAACTCCATGCTGCACACCAAGGCGGGATTCCTGCGCATAGGACCCGGCGACAAACCGCTGCAGCTGGAGCTCGGGCTGGAGATGGGCTGCCAGTTTGCCGGCACCAGCTATTTGAAAAGAATCAACAAAGGAGTCCTCAAGAACGAGTCGGGCTTCAAGAGTTATCTGCGCGCCTTCATTCCGGGCAGCGGCGAGGCTATAGAAACAGACTACCGTAACAAGGAGGGCAACCATGTGGGCAGTTTCCTGGCACGCCTGAACTACGAAGGCAAGGACTTTGGAGCCTCGCTCTATGCCGACCACTACTTCGAAGACCAGTCGGGAATGTTTTTCCTCGACTACGACGGCTATGGCACAGGCGAGAAGTGGGACAGCTGGGAGCACTTCAACTGGATGCTCTACGACCTGCGCGACATGCAGATAGGCTTGGAGCTGCGCCTGAAGCGCTGCCCATGGGTGCAGACCATCGTTGCCGAATACATCACGACAATGTATCAGAGCGGGGCCATCTACCACGACCACACACGCATCATGAGCGACCACGTGAGCGGCATTGACGACTATTACAACCACCACATCTTCACCGGCTGGCAACACTGGGGACAGGTGATGGGCAACCCGCTCTACCGCTCGCCCATCTACAACGACAACGGCGCCATCACCGTGCAGGACAACCGTTTCACCGCCTGGCACTTCGGGCTCAGCGGCACGCCTGCGGCAGGACTCCACTACCGACTGCTGGGCACCTGGCAACGAGGATTAGGCACCTACAAAGCGCCCTACCCTGACCCACGCCACAATGTCAGCCTCATGGCAGAAGCCAGCTATGACTTCCCCTCTGGCAGCTTGCTCAGGGGATGGAGCGTGCGCGGCGCAGTGGCCACCGACCACGGGAAGCTGCTGGGCGACAACAGCGGAGTGCAGTTCACCGTTGGACGAAATATGAGTCTGGGAAAAAGGAAGTAAAAATGGGAGTTAAAAGGGACAATAGAAATGGGAGTTAAAAGGGAAGTTAAAAGGGAAGTAAAAAGGGAAGTTAAAATGGACAATAGAAATGGAAGGAAAAGGAGCATTGCATTTTCTGTGTTCAGTGCTCTTTGCCTACTCTGCACCATGTCCTGCGACAAGTTCCACATCTCCAACAACGGGGAGCTGGACGGCTACTGGCAGCTCACCACCGTCGACACGCTGGCCAACGGAAACAGCACTGACATGAGGGAGACGATGATTTTCTGGGCCGTGCAAACCGACCTCTTAGAGATACGCGACCTGACGAACAAACGCCCTAACATCCTCTTCCGCTTCCGTCACGGAGCCAACACACTGACACTCTTCAGCCCCATCGCCAACAACCGCATCATCTCGGACAGCATCATTGCCAATCCCGCCACACTCTACGACTACGGCCTGAGCCGGCTCACCGAGACGCTGCAGGTGCTGCACCTCTCGTCGACAAACATGACGCTGCAGAGTGAGCGACTGCGCATGTACTTCCGCAAATACTGATGAACGCGAACATTATATATATATTAAAATAACAACCAAAAACCAATTATCATGTTCGAAAATCAACCTAAAGGACTTTTCGCGTTGGCACTGGCCAACACTGGCGAGCGTTTCGGCTACTACACCATGCTCGCTGTCTTCGCACTGTTTCTGAGGGCGAACTATGGACTGTCGGCAGGCATGGCCGGCACCATCTACAGCTCGTTCCTCATGCTCGTCTACTTCTTCCCGCTCATTGGCGGCATCATGGCCGACAAGTTCGGCTTCGGCAAGATGGTGACGACGGGCATCGTCATCATGTTCCTCGGCTACCTGCTGCTCTCCGTCCCCCTCGGCGGCGACACCACAGCACTCGTCGTCATGCTGGCAGCACTGCTCCTCATCGGCTTCGGCACCGGCCTGTTCAAGGGCAACCTGCAGGTGATGGTGGGCGACCTCTACAACGACCCGAAGTATGCCGACAAGCGCGACGCCGGATTCTCCATCTTCTACATGGCCATCAACATCGGCGCGCTCTTCGCTCCGACTGCTGCCATCAAGATCAAGGAGTGGGCCGAGACGTCGCTGGGCTACTCCAGCAACGACGCCTACCACTTCTCCTTCGCCGTGGCATGCGCCTCGCTCATCCTTTCCATCGCCATCTACTACCTCTTCCGCAGCACCTTCCGTCACACCGAGGGAGGCAAGAAGAAGGGGGAGAGCGGAAAGCTGAAAGAGGAGAATGTGCCTGAGCTGACGAAAGAGGAGACGAAGCAGCGCATCGTCGCACTCTGCCTCGTGTTCGCCGTGGTCATCTTCTTCTGGATGGCCTTCCACCAGAACGGACTGTCGCTGACCTACTTCGCCGACGAGTTCACCGATCACACCGTGGAGGGCGTGCAGAGCATGGCCTTCGACGTGTGGAACCTGGTGCTCATCATCTTCATTGTCTACGGCGGCTTCGCCCTGTTCCAGAGCAAGACGCCGAAGGGACGCTACATCGCTGCCGCCATCATCATCGTGGCCGTGGGCCTGCTGGTGTGGAAATACTCACGCGTGGAGGGCTCGCTGGCCATCTCAGCTCCCATCTTCCAGCAGTTCAACCCGTTCTACGTGGTGGCCCTGACGCCCGTCTCGATGGCCATCTTCGGTGCACTGTCGGCCAAGGGCAAGGAACCGTCGGCACCGCGCAAGATTGCCTACGGCATGATTGTGGCCGCTGCTGCCTACGCCCTCATGGCTTTCGGCTCGATGGGCCTGCCCATGCCGCAGACAGAGATGGGGCCCGACGGTGAGCCAGTAGCCATGCATGTGGCCGACGTGACGCCCAACCTCCTCATCCTCACCTATCTCATCCTCACCTTTGGCGAGCTGCTGCTCTCGCCGATGGGCATCAGCTTCGTGTCGAAGGTGGCACCTCCCAAGTACAAGGGCATGATGATGGGCGGCTGGTTTGTGGCCACCGCCATCGGCAACCAGCTCGTCGTCGTAGGCGGTCTGCTCTGGGGTGCCGTGCCCCTCTGGCTCTGCTGGAGCGTCTTCCTCGTCATTTGCCTCATCGCCGCCATCTTCATGTTTGCCATGATGAAGCGCTTAGAGAAAGTCTGCTGAGCGGGCCTTTCTAACTAAAAAACAGTCTGCTTTTGTTCAGATTCGCTACGTAAATCATCACGCGCTCGGCTCTATAGCCGAGCGCGTGATGATTTACGTAGCGTCGCAGACATAGATAATAATTCAAGCTACATGCGGATAATCATTATCATTAAAAAATTTGTGATGATAAATTTTGCAGTTACTAAAAACTTTAGTATCTTTGCGCATTGAAAAGAGCAATGTGCTGGTTCTTGCCATCTGAAATCTGACAAATTCGCACGCAAGAAGGCATTGTTGACTCTTTATGCTTTGGCGTGAGGGGCGTATGTTTCTTTGTGCAGGGCTTTGTCAGAGCCTCAGATGGAAGAAATAGCTATGCACTCACGCCATTTCTATGTCCAACAATCAAAAAAAGATTCTACTATGGGAAGATTTCTTACAATCGGAGCGGCCACATTTATAGAGGCTGACAAAGAAGAAGCAAAAAAAAAGTTCTCCAGCATGGACTTGTTCAGAGAAGCTCTGTTGAGGCGCTTCAATGCAAACGGCATCTATGACGTGGAGGAGGACGAGTCGAAAATACGCCTTAGGCTCAATGACAACGTAGGGCGCGAGGAATGGATACCGTTTCTGAAAGCATTCTTTGAGCTACGCTATGGGCCGAACAGTTGCTTTTGGCGGGACATCGAAAAGGAACTGTCGAAGCACGGCAACCTGAAAGAGTGGCTTGCAGCAGCCGACAACGGCGGTATGTGCTATTACCAGTCCGACGGTCTCAGATGGTATCCCTTCAATGGCGAAAAAGAATGGAATGCCACAACGGTCAGTGTGAACTATATCGCCCTCAGCCTTGCGGGTAAGATTGCCATGGAGTTCTATTACGATATGTTTGCATTCTTCACTCGACTGCTTCGTGACCGCCTGTCGCAATACCGTCTCGCCGACAGCCTGCTTGTCCACATCACAGAGTAGTTCCTCGTCAGTCTCCAGCCATCCTCGTGACAGCCTCTATGCTGATGTTGAGCCTCTCTGCAATAAGGTCGGCGGGAACCGATGCCTGGATGAGTAGACGGATGGTCTGCCGCAGCTGCTCGTCCTTCTTCTGAAGCCGTGAGTCCTTCTCCTGTAGCTGCCTCTCATTCTCTTGTAGCCGCCTCTCATTCTCCTGTAGCTGCCTCTCATTCTCCTGTAGCTGTTTCCTCTGCTTGAGGAGCTCCACGCCACGCTCGTCGTAGTCGCGGAACATCAGGTCTTCCAGCTCCATGCGCTCGCGCATCTCCTTCGAGGCCCCGGCGGTGAGCAGGCGGTGGAAGATGAGGCGCTGGTCCTCGTCGCCGCTGTAGTCAGCCTCATCGATATTGAGCAGATAGCTGTGCTCGCTGTCCTTGCGCGTCTGGTCGAAGATGTTGAGGATGCGCTCTAAGTGGTTGCGCAGTCTGCCGTGCAGCAGTGGTATCTGCACGATGATGCTGCTGTGGGTGAGGCTGTCGACGAAGGGGTTGGGCAGGCCGTGCTTCACCTCCTTGCCGTAGTAGTCCTCAGCCTTCGGGTTGACGTAGAGCACCGGCTCTTCGATGTCGCCCACGCGATGGCCCAGCAGATAGATGGCAATCATGGGCAAGGCGTGCTTGCGCTTGCCCTCCGGGTCGTCAGCGTCGGGAATCATGTTCTCTTCAGCGCGGTACTGCGTGCCGAGGTACTGGCGGAAGCGCAGCAGGTCGCTGGGCAGGTCGGTTTTCTGCAACTCTATGAGTACGTGCTCCTCGCGTCCTTCTTCGTCGACGGTCACCGCACGGTAGTCCAGGCGGAACACGGAGACGGGATCGCGTTCCACGTTGATAAGCTCATTACGGCGCGTGGTGACTTGCACCACCTGTTTCTTGAGCAGGGCAGAGAGCAGGATCTTCACGACGCGCTCGTCCTCCATGAGGTACTTGAACGCCAGGTCGTAGATAGGGTTGGCTATTGTTGTGGTCATGATGGTTGCAAAAATACAATAATTTCTTGAAACGGCAAAGAAAAACGGGAAAAAGTTGTGTAGTATGAAAAAGACATGCTATCTTTGCACAGTGGTTACAAGGAGAATTTGCATCATTGTCCTGGGTCTGCTTGTCTTTGCAATGGCAGCAAAGGCACAGCCGATGGTGTTCGTGGAGCTGAACTGTGAGAACCTCTTTGACACGCGGCACGACGAGGGCAAGCAGGACGAGGAGTTCACGCCCGAGGGCACGCGGCGCTGGACGCGCTCTCGCTACTGGCGCAAGCTGAACGCCATAGGTCAGGAGATTCTCTCATGCAGTGAGGAGCTGCCCGCTTTGGTGGCACTCGTTGAGCTGGAGAATGACACGGTGGCCAGAGACCTGACACGCCGCTCCCTGCTTCGCAACGCAGGCTATGAATGCCTGATGACCGAGTCGCCCGACGTACGCGGTCTCGACGTGGCGCTGCTCTACCTTCCGTCGCGCTTTCGTCCGCTGTGCTACGACGCCCTCGATGTGCCGCCGTTGCCCGGGATGCGGCCCACGCGGCAGATACTCTATGTGCGGGGCGAGACACAGCGGGGCGACACGCTGCATCTCTTCGTCGTCCATGCGCCCAGCCGCTACGGTGGTGAACTGGAGACACGCCCCTACCGCCGACAGGTGACCAACATCCTCACGGCAGCCCTCGACACGCTCATAGACAAGAGCGTCATCGTGGCGGGCGACTTCAACGACTATGCCGACAGCCCTTCGCTCGTGGCACTGGAGCAGGCCGGCCTTGTCAATGTCAGCGCCAAGGCCAAAGGAGCCGCCGGCCGCGCCAAGGGCACCTACCGATACCAGGGCGAATGGCACTCGCTCGACCATATCCTCCTCTCCCCCACCCTCGCCGACCGCATGGACGCCATCGGCATCAACGACGCCACCTTCCTCCTCGAGCCAGAGAACACCTACGGCGGATGGAAGCCCCGTCGCACCTACAACGGCTACAGCTATCAGCGCGGCTACAGCGACCACCTGCCCTTGGTGCTCAAGCTGCGCTAATCATCAGCACCACTGAACAAATTGCCCGTAGCGGCCTGCGGCGACACTTTTGCCACCTCGCAGATGTCCGTCAGCGTGGCACCGCTGCCCAACAGCGAGTAGAAGTTGTCCTCGCTCAGCAGCACATACTCCCACTGACGGCCCTCACGCGCTGCGGACGGCAGGGCATTAATGCGGCGTGTCCACTGCAAGGCGGCGCGCTGCTTGCGCTGCACGTTGCGGTCGAACACCTTGTCGTTGCCCTTCGTCTCGATGAGGTAAATCTTCTGCGCCGTGGCGACGATGAAGTCGGGATGATAGGTGGCCAAGAGACCGTCGTCGCGGATGTAGTAGAAACGAGAAAACCTCCTGGCGGAAGTGCGGGGGCAGGAACAGCTCCTGGTTCAGGTAGTAGTCATTGGTCTGTATGTCGCGCACCTGCTCGCCTCGCTTCATGCGTCCGCAGAAGGCATCTAAGAGGCGGTCATAAACGATGAGACCGGGAGCCAAGGGGTGGGTCTACTGTGGTGTTTTTTGCATTGAGCAGCTGCCACAACAGCAGGGCGTGCATCACCCACGTCTTGCCTGTGCCCGTGGCCATCTTCACCGCATACTTCGGCATCTGGTACTTCGGCTTCGACAGTGTGCTGAGGTCGGCCACGTCCAACAGGTCTTCAGCCACCATCTGGTAGCTGTCCATCACGTTGCTGACACCTAAGACCTCGTGCAGGTAGATGATATTGAGGATGGCCTGTCGCTGACCGTCGTGGAAGTTGCGGCGGCGCTGTTCGCAGTGCTCGGGTGCCAGCCACCAGGTGAGCAGCTGCTGCGTGGTGGGAGTGACCCGTCGGAGCATCTCGCCGCTCTCCCATGCGGCGTTCACCGTGGCTGTCAGCCTGCGAGCCAGCTCTATCGACACATTATTTTTATTGGTAGTCATATCTTCTTGCTTTATTTTTGTTCTTTCAGGTTTATTGCTTAACTTTGCACCGTTCTAATAATAAACGATAGTTGCGATGAAGAAAATAACATACGAAGAGGCTTTAGCCCGTTGGAAACGCTCGTTGGAAATAAAGCGTGCAGCAGAAAAGCGTATGGCAGAAGAGTGGAAAGCAATGGGATTGCAGGGGACTATCGTCACACTATGATTCAACTCTCTATTGACAACATTAATGCGAGGACTCCTTACAAGGTGTCTTATGCCGTTTCCATTGCTGAGATGTGTATAAAGAGTAGTTGCAAAGGGGGAGCTGGGGGGGGATTCGCCTATGCGCAGATGAATCCCCCTCTAACTCCCCCTTTGCAAGGGGGAGAATAGGGCTACCTCAAGCTAAGTGATGGCTGCGCAGAAAAATAATTTTTGGCAATGATATAGCAGTTGACCTATTCATGCGCAGCCATCCCCTCTTGAACCCTGCCCTTACGGGGAGGGGTTCTTGCCTTGCAAGCGTCCTTCGGCCGAGCGAGGGGTGGGGTCTGTAATATCAGTAATATCCTGTCAGCGAAGAGTGAGCTGCGAAGAGTGAGCTGCAAAGAAATGGCAGCGAAGGAGTGGCAGCAAAGAACATTACTGACATTACAGACCCCACCCCTGCCCCTCCCCGTAAGGGCAGGGTTCAAGATGGGATGGCTGCGCATAAATCCTTTCTGCAAAGGGTCAACTGCTATATCATTGCCTTACAAAAAATGTCTTGAAGAACCAGGCCCGCCAGCGTAAAGCCGAAGATGGCAGTGACGTGAGCCATCGTGCCATTGATCTGAGCCTTCGATGAGCACCACTCATGGTTGAGCAGCGAGGGGTCTCCAGGGCCTATTTTCGCCTTGGGACACACACACTGCTCTGTGCCGCAGGTGGCGTTGTGGCCGCGGTTGGTCAGCAGCTCGTCGCTAAAGACGCACTGGAACTTGCGCTTGGGGAACAGTACTTGGCTCTTGAATTTCTTGCGGAGTGCACGTGCCAGAGGATCGCCCTTCACCTTCCAGAACTCTGTCACTTGGATGCGCGTGGGAGACATCTTCAGAGCGGCACCCATCGACGAGAAGAGTTTCGCCTTTGTCTGGCAGGCCATCAGGATAAGCAGTGCCTTGTCCTTCAGCGAGTCGATGGCATCGATGATGTAGTCGTAGCTGTCGAGGTCGAAGGAGGCAGACGTCTCCTGGGTGAAGACTCTCTGCAAAGCTGTGATCTCCGCTTGAGGGTTGATGGTGAGCAGCCGTTCTTTCATGGCTTCCACCTTCACCTGGCCCACCGTCTTGGTTGTCGCCATCAGCTGCCGGTTGATGTTGGTGATGCACACGCGGTCGCTGTCCACGATCGTCAACTGTCTGATGCCGCTGCGAATAAGGCTCTCAGCGCACCACGAACCGACACCGCCCACACCAAAGATAATCACCCGTTTCCGGGCTGTCCGCTCCATGGTCTCGTTGCCCAGAAGCAGCTCTGAGCGCCTGAATATTGCATCTTCTATTGCCATCGTCTTTCTGTTTTTTTTCGTGCAAATTTAGATAATTTGGAGTTAAAGGAGTTAAAGGAGTTAAAGACAATACCAATGCTATGGATTTCAACCCAGAGACAAAGGCTTTTCATGGAGAGTCATTTGTCTTTAACTCCTTTAACTCCTGAAAAATGAATTTTTAATTCTCTTTTCTCTTTTGAGCAGAGTGTCATTACGTAACCGCGTTCTCTTTCAATGATAGTCGAGAAACAGGCCTTTTGTGTGTCTAATTCTTTCAGGTTGTCAATAATCCCCCAGCCTAACATCTTTAGATAGCTTTCTTTCTCCGTCCATGCTGTGGTAAATGATTCGGCTGGATGGCTTGATGCGATGACGTCTTTATAATCATCTTCACTTAATACAAACTTGGCTAAATCGTCATCATATACTATTTCTTCTATGTCAATTCCTACTGGGATTCTTGAAATAGCGCAAGCGGCACCTTTCCTGCAATGACTTAAGCTGAAATGTATCTCAGGGTGGTTAATAAGAAAAGGCTTGCCATTGCTGTTGTAAGAAAACTGAATGTCGTCTTTTATCCCATAATCACGAGACAAACCTTCTTGAAGAAGCATAAAAACCCTGGCACAAAGATATTGGTCTATCTCATATTTATACGACAACGCTTTCTCTCTGCGCCAAGAGGGAAGAAGATTTAGAAGATGATGGAGTTGATGTCCAGCACATTCTTCTGAAACGACATCGCATACATAGATATTGACCATATCGCCTTTGCTTTTCTTGAACGTTGCCATTGCGTGAATCATACAGGCATGTCGTAATTCTTTTAGCGAATATTGCACAATCATGTCACAATATGCAAAGGTAGTCGTTTTTCTGTTACCAACCAAAAGAATCTGGAAAAAATGCGACCTGTGCCGTTGAAATAAGACATAATTACGTCGCTAATTAGGTGAGTTGGTACCGCTACGCGGCCTGAGAAAAAACCAATAAAAACAAATAAAAACAAGAAAAACAAATTGGTAAATTTTCTCATTTGGTACAATAGCTATCGCCTAGCCCACCGCATAGCTCAATGCGCAGCCATCCCCTCCCTTCAAGAGGAGGGGATAGCGGCGCTGTCAGCTACGC
>JAEEPZ010000017.1 GCA_016285055.1 Prevotella sp. | reverse complement strand
TGATATTACAGACCCCACCCCTCGCTCGGCCGAAGGACGCTTGCAAGGCAAGAACCCCTCCCCGTAAGGGCAGGGTTCAAGAGGGGATGGCTGCGCATGAATAGGTCAACTGCTATATCATTGCCAATTGTTTTTATTTGTTTTTCTTGTTTTTATTGGTTTTTTCTCAGGCCGCTTCGCGGTATCAACTCACATAGATAGCGCGACCTTGAACTTTCGCTCAAGGTCGCGATTAAGTGAGAATAAAGCATGAGCTTTCATGCGAAAGATGAATTAAACATTGGATTACTGCGGCTTACTGAGCCATCAGCGACACAGCGAAGCCGCCGCCGGGTGCTTCCTTGATTTTCAGCGTCTGCCCGGCCTTCACGGTCTTCTTCGTGATGACGTAGGCCTGCGGGTTGGTCTCATAGTGGGCGTCGGGAGCATCCTGATAGATGGTGCACTCATACTTGCGGCCTTTGTCTAAGAAGTCGAGCTTGACCACGGCCTCATGTCCGTTCTCGTCGCACTTGCCGCCTATGAACCAGTTGTCGGTGCCCTTGGCCTTGCGTGCCACGGTGATGTAGTCGGCGGGCTCAGCCTCGAGGTAGATGCTCTCGTCCCAGTCGCAGGCCACGTCGCGTATGAACTGGAAAGCGTCGTCGAAGCGCTCGTAGTGCTCGGGGAGGTCGGCGGCCATCTGCAACGGCGAGTACATCGTGAGGTAGAGCGCCAGCGATCCGGCCAGCGTGATGCGTGCCCACGACTGGTTGCCGCTCCAGGTGTTCAGCTTGGTGACGAAGATGCCGGGGGTGTAGTCCATGGGTCCGCCCTGCAGACGGGTGAAGGGCAGGATGCAGGTGTGGTCGGGACGCGAGCCGCCGAAGGCCTCATACTCCGTGCCGCGAGCGCTCTCGTTGCCCACAAGGTTAGGATAGGTGCGGCAGAGACCCGTAGGACGCGTGGCCTCGTGGGCGTTGACCATGATGTGGTGCTTGGCGGCCTCCTTCACCACGTAGAGATAATGATTGTTCATAGACTGCGAGTAGTGGTGGTCGCCACGGGGAATCATGTCGCCCACGTAGCCGGTCTTCACAGCGTCGTAGCCATAATGGTTCATCAGGGCGAAGGCCTCCTTGATGTGGCGCTCGTAGTTCTGCGTCGACGACGATGTCTCGTGGTGCATCAACAGCTTCACGCCTTTGCTGTGGGCATAGTCGTTGAGCATCTTGATGTCGAAGTCGGGATAAGGCGTCTGGAAGTCGAAGACATCGCGCTTCCACATGTTGGCCCAGTCTTCCCAACCTACGTTCCAGCCCTCGACGAGCACCTCATCGAGGCCGTTCTTCGCAGCAAAGTCGATGTAGCGCTTCACCTTGTCGTTGTTGGCGGCATGGCGTCCGTTGGGTTTCACTTTCTGCCAGTCGATGTTGTCTAACTGGATGCTGGGGAACTCGTCGGTGTAGTTCCACGACGACTTGCCCACAATCATCTCCCACCACACGCCGCAGTATTTCGTGGGGTGAATCCACGAAGTGTCCTCTATCTTGCACGGCTCGTTGAGGTTGAGGATGAGGTTGGAAGAGAGCATGTCGCGTGCGTCGTCAGACACCATGACGGTGCGCCAGGGCGTCATGCAGGGTGTCTGCATACAGCCCTTCAGGCCGGTGGCGTCGGGCGTGAGGTGGCTGACGAAGGTGAATGGCTCAGGCAGGGGGCAGCGCGAGGGCTTGGGGTTGGGCGTATAGTCGTTGCTGCCGCCGCGCAACTCGGTGGTGAAGGCCTTCGTCTGGGCATCGACCAGCTCGAGGTGCATCGTGGCGTAGTCGGCACAGGCGGCCTCATGTATATTAATGTATAGGCCGTCGTCGCTCTTCATCTGCAGCGATGTCTGCACTCCCGTAGGCGAGAAGGGCGCCACTGAGGAGTTGCCCCAGTTGACGGCCTGGTCCAAGCGGCCGCGAATCTCGGAGAGCTTTGTCTGCTGCGTTTCCTGCTCCTGTGAGTCGTAGTCGCCGGGCAGCCACCAGGCGGTATGGTCGCCGGCCATGCGGAACTCGGTGCGCTCCTCCTGGATGAGGAAGTAGTTCAGCTCACGCTGCTGCGGGAACTCATAGCGCAGGCCGATGCCCTCGTCGTAGACGCGGAAACGGATGATGATCTCGCGCTGGTGCTGCTCCTCAAACATGCCGCGCTGGCCCTCGTCGGCAGTGACGCGGGGCTCTTTCCACTGCTGCATCAGCGTGGCGACATACTCCACATAGTGGTTGCGGATGTTGCGTGACTCGCCCCACACGGGCTGCCAGGTGTCGTCGAAGGTGGTGGTCTCCTCCTTCGCGATGCTGAAGCCGCCCAGCAGGTCGTGCTCGCCATAGCCTTTCGAGGCGTGCTTGTCCTTGGCCAGTTCCAGGCCTAAGTGCGAGGGCAGCACCACGGGGCGATCTTTATAGCTCATTTCATACATGGGACGGCCTTTCGCGTCGACCCAAAACTTCAACTTGACATTGCCGTTGGGCGATGCCACCTCTGTTGCATTTGCAAATACAGGAATAGTTAGCAACATCAATAATAAAAACTGTTTCAAAGTATTCATAATTCAGTTTTTTTAGGAGTTAAAGGAGTTAAAGGAGTTAAAGGAGTTAAAGACAAATGATATAAAGGGGTTATTGGGGGAGGTAAAGGAGTAAAGGGAGTAAGGAGTTAAAGGAGTTAAAGGAGTTAAAGGAGTTAAAGGAGTAAAGGGGGTGAGGAGTTAAAAGAGTTAAAGGAGTTAAAGGAGTTAAAGACAAATGTTTCTCCATAGAACGCCTTTGTCTCTGGAGTGAAATCCATAGCATAACTAATGTCTTTAACTCCTTTAACTCCTTTAACTCCTTTAACTCCAAATCAAACTCCTTTAACTCCAAAACAAGCTCCTAAAACTCCAAATCAAACTCCAAAACAAGCTCCAAAGAAACTATGGCCTCAGTGCATCGAGCCAGCAGAGGAAGGCGACGAGCGAGGCGTTCCAGTTGATGGCTATCTCGTTGGAGGCATAGCTCTGCATCACGTCCATATAGGACTCGTCAGGATAGTCGGAGGCGTAAGGCATGGGCATGTCGTTCTTGTCCTGCTGTCCGGGATTGGGTCCTCCGACAAGCATACCGGGGAATGGCTTTTCCACGTTGTCGGCCTCTGAGATACGGTGGTGGGGATGCATGGGACTCTTGTCGCCAAAGCCCGTCACATAGCAGTAGCCCGTGGCATTGCGGCCCAGCAGGTAGTCGGCGTTCTCGAAGGCGAAGACGCGGTAGGGCTTGCCCGTCAGCCGGTCGGCATATAGCAGCGACACAGCCTGACAGCAGCAGAACTCAGCCAGGCAGCCCCAGCCGAAGTCGCTCTTCTTGTTGCCGTAGGGCGACTGGAAGCACGACTTGTCGACATCCTTGACAGCGCCGTCGCAATAGGCCACTAGCTGCTGCAGCATAGCCTTATGTATCTCCGTGCATTGTTCATTGTTCATTGTTTGTTCATTGGCTAACCACTCGAAGGCGCCCAAGGAGGCCACGTTGCCCCATGTAGGCGTGGTGAAGGCCGTTGGCTGATACTGGCGCACATCGTCGAGGTATTGCTGCTTGCCCGTCAGGCGGTAGAGCGCCGTGGCAGCCCAGAAGAACTCGTCGCGGGCGTTGCCGTCGCCGTAGGCACCGGTGGTGACGGCAGGCTCTTTCAGTCTTTCCTGATGATAGAACGCCGTGGGATTGGCTTTGGCCCAGGCATAGGCGCGCTCAGCCACGGCGGCGGCCTGTGCCGAGAAGCCGGGATAGTCCTGACTGAAAGGCTCGTAGAGACGGGCGGCATCGGCCATCACGGCAGCGAAGTCGAGCGTAGCCGTCACCGTCTTCTGCACCACAAAGCGCGGCTGGCGGCAGTCCTTGGGCATGATGAACGCCTCGAAGTTGGGCGTGGTCAGCTTGTGGTAGACGCCGCCGTCAAAGGGATCCTGCATGGTGAAGAACCAGCGCAGGTTGAACATCATCTCGTCCAGCAGGTCGGGCGTAGCGTTGTCGCTCTCGGGGATGTTGACACGCAGCGTGGCAAAATAGTCGGGCAGCTGCTCGTAGGCGGCGAACATCAGTCCGATGCTGAAGGCTGAGTTCACTACATATTTATTATAGTCGCCTGCGTCGTACCAGCCATAGGGCGAGCTGATGACGGTGCCGGCAGGACGTAATGGTGAGGCGGCCGAGGGATGGACGACAGTGTGTGTGTCAAGATGTCCCGCTGGACGATTATATTCGCCGCCCATCTCTATGGGCACGCCTGTACGTATGAGATAGAAGAGCCGCAGCGATGCTTTGGCGATGTCACTGTAGGGACGCTCGTCCACGGTGAGTGTGCACGTCTCCTTGCCCACGCTCACCTGATAGCGGCCCTGCTCTGTCAGACTGCTGAGGTCTACGATGTAGCGGGTCTTGCCCGACCACGGCGAGACGGCCTTGCGCACCGTCTTCGGCTTCACCACCTTGCCATCGGGCGTGGTCACGCGCACCTTGCCGGAGGGATTCACGCCCTCTACGACAATCATTTTCTCCTGGTTGGGATAGCAGCCCACCTGATTGCGGCGTATCTGCACGTCGTCCTTGGCATGCGCGCAAACAGCTGCAAAGGCCACAGTCATTGTCAGTATCAGTCCTTTCATAGTTTATTGAATCATTGAGTTGACGATTTCCATCAGTTCCTCCGAGGGCTGGGTGGCGTCGCTGACCGGCACGAGATACCACCTGACACGCCAGCGCAGCTCCTCGCCGGGCTGCAAGAGCTTGTAGGCGCCCTGGCTCTCCAGTTCGATATAGGTCTTGCCACGGTTGACGTAGACCTGCACCTCTGCCTCTCCTGGTGCGGGCTGTCCGGCCTGCAGGTTGTCGAAATCCTTCACCAGCAGCAGGCCGTCGGCGCAGTAGGCCAGCCAGCCCATGCCGTCGGCGTTCACCTTGCGGTTTTGCTCTGCCTCGTCGGTCTTATACCAGGCGGCGCCATGAGCACTCTCGAAGGTCATCAGGCCTGCCGGCCAGATGCTGTCGACGGGAGCCTGGAAGAAGATGAGACCGTCGCCGTTGGGCACACGGGTGATCTCCCACGGTGCCACGCTGCGCGGCTCGCTGCCCTCGTTCTTGATGCTGTAGGTGATGGTGAAGTTCGGGTCGATGCCCTTGCCGCCCATGCTCGGATACTCCACCTGAAAGACCTTGCCGACGCTGAGTCCCAGGCGCTCCGACACGTGGCTGCTGAGAACCAGGCGGTCCTGCCGCTGATCCTTCACCCTGTAGGGATGCTTATCGAACTCAGGCACCGGCGGCCAGTTCCATTCCTTCTGCGGACTGGTCCAGAACGTGCTGCCGAAGGACTCCGGCCATCGCGACTGCGACAGCACCTCCTTGTCCTGATACTTCAACGACAGGATTTTGCCGCCCTTCGTGGCATTGATGACCATGCTCACCCGGCCACTCTTCAGGGTGAACAGCTGTTCGCCCTCCACGTTTTGTGCCAATGCCTGCCGTTGCGGGAGAACCGCAACGCACACCACCAGCAAAGCTAAATAAACAATTCTTTTCATGTGGCTAATATCGTTTGGTTGGTATCTATCCTTCAACAAAGTTTTCAATAACTGCTGCAAAGATACACATTATTCCTTTATCCTCCAAGAAAATGGGGAAAAACATTTCAGGGCGCCACCCGCCAATACGGCGGGGGCGCCCTGAAACTGCTGTTATGAAGGGTTGAGCGGCTTACCACTCCTCTTCTTCTTCCTCCTCATCGTCCCAGACATTGCGGCGGCGGCGACGGGAGAAATTACCAGGATCGTTTCCTCCGTTTTCTACCTCATCAAGGTTTGTTGGCTGCTTGGGATTTGGAGAACCATTGCATATCTGACTTCCAATGGCCAAGAACACTATATCCGTTGAAGGATTAATATATTTTTTCTTCATAATGTCTAATCCTATTATTAAAATTCATAATTATATTTAATTACTTCACCACAACCTTCTTGCCATTCTGGATGTAGAGGCCCTTCTGAGCCTTCATCACACGCTGGCCACCCATATTGTAGATAGCTTCACTGTTAGCAGATGCTGGTTCAATCTCATTGATACCTGTCACCACATCGTCGCCGAAGTTGAACGACACACGGGCACCTTCAGGTACAGTGGATTCGTTTACTAAGTAGGCACGGAAGGCCTTAGCACTTGAAGGCAAGCCACTGGCAGCCGTGTGATAGTAGAACTTAGTTCCATTGATGAGAGCAAAGTCAACATCGGTCAAGTCGGTAGTGGCAGCATAAGTGCCCTTGAAGGTGTACTTAATATTCTCATTACCATCAGCTGTGATGGTGACATCCTCCAAGGCATTGGCACTGAGCATGACAGGATTCTCAACAGTATGTCCCAAAGCGCTAACAGTCGTTGAATATGAAGTGCCTGGATTCTTTAGATATACCATGAACGGGCGTCCAGCCTTAATTTCAGTTGCTGGCGTAAAGTTCAAGGTAACGCCGGCAGGGTCAGAGGTGATACTCGAGAAGTCCATAACTCTATCGTCTTTCACGCCAAGCAATGTCTTAACTTTAAGCATACTGCTTGCATCAACATCGAAGGGCAGTACCATGCCGTTCCAACCCTGCACCGTAGTGCGGTTGAAGGTGACATTGGCGTACTGAAGGACCGGAGTATAGTCTTCGTTTTCAGAGATAGTGATATTCTGGGCAACAGCTTTCTTCAGCACGATGTCAGAGATAGCAATCTGGTTTTGTGATGTTGTGTTCTGACGATAGAAAGAAAGCACATAGTCGCCATCAGAGGGAATGGTAATGTATCCCTTATAACTGCTCCAAGAGTCAGGGTTTGTATGAGCTTTGTTGTCCTTGGCAGTAACTTTTGCAGGATTGACTTCAGCTTGAACCTCATCACAATATACCTTAATGTCACGTGTACCTAATTCATTCCAGCCTCCATAGATGAAGTCAAGTTCGTAAACACCGGCTTTAAGAGGCATGGTATAGCCTGTCTCAGTTCCATACTCGGTAGTGAACTTTGCAAACATACAAGCAGTCTGGGATGTGGCATTAACACCTGCATTGTTGCCCATATTCGTTGAGTTGTAAACACGGGTATTGTATCCGAGGTTTGTCCATCCAACAGGAACGATATAATTTCCTTCTGTATCTGTTGTCAAGTCGAATGAGCCGTCATAAACAGCGTTCACCTCCTCAGTGTTGGCAGTCCATATGGCACTTGTCAGTGTGTTAATTGCTGTCTGCACATCTTCCTGTGCGAGATACTCGTATTTCTGGTCGATAGCCTTGGCTTCTTTCAGAGTAATCAGAGCTTCAACGTTGTTGTAAGGAGCATATTCACCTTTCTCGAAGCCCAGTTTCTTGGTTTCAGCAGCACTGATAGCACTGTTCAGTGCAGCAAGATCCTCGGCAGTAGCCACAACGATGCCTTCACCCGGATTAAGATCACGCACCTTAGTATATTTCACATTCTTGAATGACAACCAAGAAATGTTGGTTTCTTTATCGACAACAACATTAAACTTCAATACGCCGTCAACCACCAAACCTTCAGCCTCAAAGTTTCCAAGTGTAAACGGTGAATTATCGTTAACCCTCTCACCTTCTGTAACGTCTTTAGGTTCGCCCTCATTTACATTAATGCTGATACCCGAAGCGTCAGTTGCATCTACGTCGCTTTTGGCACGTACACGCACCAGAGTAGAAACTTTATACAGGCCATTGGGAAGGTTGGTTAACGTACCAGTCCAAGTAGTGGGGCTCAAAGAACTGGCATCACTTACCCAATACTCATAGAAAGGAACAATGAAGGCTGAGCCATCATTTTCGCCCTCTACAGACCATGTATTGACGACAAGGTTTTGTCCGTAGTCGTTCAGGCCGAAGCCGTTCTCTAAGTAGTTGACAGCAGCACCGTTAGGATTAGCACGGTTACCAGTGACTGCAGTTCCAAGAGTTACTCCGGCAGAGGCAGCCTCTTCCTGAGTGAGTGTGCCAGCATCATACTTGTCTGAGACAGCCTTGATGGCATTTTCAAATGTTTCAATGGCAGCGGCTGAAGCAAAATTGTGAGCCTCCTTAATAGCATTGGCATCGCCAATAGCCTTATTAGCAACGCTGTAAGCGTCTATGGAAGCCTGTGCATTGGCGATAGCCTGTACAGCAGCATTGTAGTTGGCTACATTCTTTTCATTGCTATATTTAGCTATTGCATCAGTCTGAGCCTGAGCCACCTCAGCATTCATCTTGCCTTCTACAGCTGTCACGGCAGGCAGAACTTCATTGCCACCGACATAGATGAGTTCAAAGTCATCGGCCATAAAGAAGGAGTATCCCTTACCAATATTCGTCACTTTGAAGGTGATGTCACCCTTGTCCATAATGGCAAATTCATTGACGAGCTGGTAGCTCTTACCATCACTTTCCTCAGGAGCAATACTCACCACATGACCGTTCACGTCAAGATTGATGGTTGTGCCATCGCTATATCCTGACACCCATCCTTTCAGCTGGTACAGGCCTTCTGGCATACAGCTGATGGTCTGAGAGACGTCCAGCGTCTTGACGGTGTTTGCCCAGGTGTTGAAAATCTTGTCTCCTGCAATGTGATCCATATAATAGGTCTTCCCTGACTCCTTTGGGTTGGTCTTTACACCTGTGTCGTTGCCCCGCGTGGCAATAGACCATCCTGTAAGGTCACCTTTTTCAAACGATGGGTTCACAATGAGTGAAGTCAGATTCACATTCGTGCCACCATTAATGGTGGAAACGGCAGTAGTGTAATTGTAGTACTTGGCGGCTGCAGCAGCGGCTGCGGCAACAGCATTCTTCAAATTATTAGTAGCATCATCAAGTTTAGATAGTGCGTCCTCAGCCGAAAGATTAATCGTGTTGGCTACAATAACCTCGTTGAGCGTATTCCAGTCTTCGGGGAAGAGCTTGCTCTCATAGCCCTGGGCTTCAGCCAAAGCCTCATTGTAGGCTGCGATGTTGGCAGCCTCGGCCTTTGCTGTTTCGATGTCGCTCTGCAAGTTGGTGATGATTTCATCCAAGTTTTCGCTATTCACTGTAGCGCTGTTGCCAGCTGTGATATGGTCGGCAAACGTTGCATAGGTTCCGGCTGTAATCTGGTTTTCGTAGCCAGTCAGTGTTTCGACCAGTGATTTGATTTGGTTCACCTTAATCTGGTTGGGATGCACGTCGCCCTTAAGCAGCGGGTTTGCAAGGCTGACCCAGTTCTGTTTTGCACCTTCGACAGATGAGCTGAAGCTGATGGTGACGGGTGTGTCGTCTGCAGTCACCTCAAAGGCAATGTAACGATATTCCCATCCATAGCCAACGCCATTATTGGCATATTGGCCACTACTTGCATAGCTGCCGACACCGGCAGTCGTGATGCCGTAGCCCGAGGCACCCTTGTTAGGCAGTGCCACAGTGACGTCGTCGCCGCCGCCCACCTTGACAGTCATGGTCGAAACGACTGCGGCAGAGGCACGAGCCGTGATACTCATCACATATTTACCTTTTGGCAGTGTGACCGTCTCAGTAGCGGCATGGCTCCAAGAGTCTTGTCCCCATTCTGCGCCGCTCTGCTCGTAATAGGTCTGACCAGACTTACCGTTCCAGTGCTCATTGGCAGTCATAGTTACATAGTTGGTGGAAGCCCACTTGGTCATATCCTGGTTGAGCAGGGTCGAGTAGTCGTATGGATAGTCGTTAGCGAATACAGAATAATCATTCTCGTATGCATTATGGATGCCTATGGTCAAGTTGCTGATGGCCTCAGCGACATCGTCATTCAATGCAGTATCATAGACTGCCTGAGCATCATTGACAGCACTATTATACATAGTCGTGCTGGCCTCAAACACAGTGGTGTAGATGGTGTGGTTGTTGGCGTTGGTGATAGCAGACAGCAATGCCTCGTAGCTTGCAATAGAAGCATTGGCATTGGTAATGGCAGTGTTCAGAGCATTGTAGTTGGCAATGGTCTTGTTTCCATCGAAAGTGCTGATTGCCGAAGTCAGGGCGCTCTTCGCAGGGTTGCCCATCTTGCTGTCCTTGATGCTGTTAGCTCTGTCGAGGATATCAGTAGCATCTTCGTCAGACACTTTGTCGGTGTAGTAGGTCAGCGTGAAATAACCAAACGGGCACCACATTTCTCCGTCATACCAAGTATCCTGCTTTACGCCGAGATTTAAAGAACCGTCGGTGACATAAGTGTAGAATGAGCTTGTATATGCAGCAGCGTTGTTTTTGATTTGAGTACGATCGTTTGCCTTTGCCTGAACGTCTATCCAGTGGATGAACTCTTCCTTTGCATCATTGGCAAAGACATAGGCTGGACTACTTGTCTGCTCTGAGGTCAGTTTTTCAGATGCACCATTTCCTTTTGGACGGAAAGTGCCAACAAAGGTCACCTTGTAAAGACCTTTGGGCAGACCACTCACTGTCTGAGAAGCGACAACACAACCATTCCAAACTTCAGCCATTGTTCCATTTTCCGAACTAAATTTTTGGTCTCGCTGATTTGGCTTTACTGCTGTCCAGCCATTGGTGTTACCTGCATTCAGTGCAGCATTTGTTATACTGCTTGTGTAGTCTTTAGAAATGAATTGGTTTTCATCCGTGATGATAGCCTCAAGGTCCGAAACCGTAGTTACGGAATAGTTCAATAGTGTGGCGAAAGATGCAGCTTTGCTATTCTTGTATGCTTGAATGGCAGCATCATATTTCTCTTTGGTAAGGAATTTCCATACGGTGGCTTCATCAACATTAGTAGTAAATCCGATACCCTTTACTCCATAGCCATTTGCAGTCTGATTATTGCAGATATAACGCGTATTATTATCTTTGACTGCACTTAAGAGGTATCCATCACCAGAAGGTGATAATTTAATCTCAGATGCGGCCTGGTCACAATAGCCATCATGTTCAACAATGTTTAGGCCGAGGTTTGCATTGTTTACCTTATTCCACATGATGTTTTTTAACTTGTAAACACCTTCAGCGGCATATACAGCCTCGAAGCCGACACCACCAACATCCTGAACAGTGGCTTGTGTGCCCCAATTAGCTCCTTGACTGATAAATTCCCCCGTAGCTGCATCCTGAATCCAGTACACAGTACCATTAGTCAACTGGGCGCTTGCATTCAATCCTAGCATAGCAGCCGCAGCGATCAATAATAGTTTTAGTTTTTTCATAAGATATAGTATTAGTTAGTAAAAAAGATGATTGTAGCTATTTAAATGTCATGCTCTGTTCGCTGAATAGCCCTGTGCTGGAAACGGTGGTCACCTCTGTGACACCTACTGCCATAGAACGGATGCTCTGTTGGCTTTGCTTGGGAGCGTGGGCGTATGGTCTGCGGCAGGCCGCAAGCGAGACGCTGGTTTTCCCGTAAATGTTTAGAGACTGCAAAAATAGGGAAAAAATATGAAACGGCCAAATATTTGAATGACTTTTTGAAAGAAGAATTATCGGTTGTGCTTTAGGAAGGAAGAAATGTTCAACCACCCAAGCGGAACATAAAACGGAAAAACCATAGCGAATGTCAGGCGCAACTGTAAATAATTTTTCTCAAAAAAAAGGTACATGAAAAATGCACGAAATAGAGCGGGAAAAGGTCCGTTCTGCCTTGCTACCGGACAAAAGGAGAGGATCACCGAAAGCCAAACAACAGCAAAAATTGCACAGACATAGCGCATCTGTGCAGCTTTTTATGCTCTAAACGGGTTCATTTGGGTTAAAAATCAGCGTTTGCATTTTCAAAAAGAGGCACCGCGTAAAAAAATCTAAGCCCCTTTTGAAAAAATCTAGGCTGGATTTTTTTGCGTCGAATTGGCGTTTTTTCAAGGGGAGGAGCAACGTGTTTAAAACCAGCCAGATAGCCAATTTTGAAATCCAGGCGTTTTTCCCACCAAATTCACGTTTGGTGAATTTCGAGCGAAATATGAGGGTAGTTAATCGGATGTTTTGTCAAAAATATTTATCACAAGAACCATATTTATGAATAACTTGAATTATTCTTGCGCCCCTTCGGTAGCAAGAATAATTCAAGTTAACTCCTTTAACTCCTTTAACTCCTTTACTCCTTTAACTCCTTTAACTCCTTTAACTCCTTTAACTCCCTTAACTGATTATTGGCGTCGGCGGTCGCTGTTGCCCCACTTCTTGTCGTAGCGTCCCTCGGTGTCGACCTTTCCGCCGAACATATTGAGGCGATAACGCACGTGGAGCATGGCGTAGCTGTTGATGCTGTTGTAGCGTGTGTCGCTGCGCCCGTTGGCGTTGACCCACCGCTCGTAGTTCGACTGCTGGCCGAGGAGGTCGTAGAAGTTGAGGGCCACGACGAGTGTCTTGCTTTTGAGGAAGGTCTTCGATACTTGTCCGTTCCAGATGAGCTCGTTGGTGTTCGACGACGGGTCGTTGTATCCTCGCCGGCTGTTCTCGTGCAGGTTGGTGGAGATCTCGAATCCGTTGGGCAGCCGGAACATCACCTGTCCGCCGTAGCTGAAGCGCCACGTGTCGAGGTTGGCATTGGGCTGCAGCTCGTTGCGCGAGTGCTGGTAGTTGACGTTGCCGTCGAGGGTCACCTCGAGCCAGTCGTTGCGGAAGCTGGCGTTGAGGCGCTGGTTGATGTTAGTGGTCTTCGTGGTGTTCTTCTGCGCATCGGCCAGTCGCTGGCTGACATAGCTCACATAGTGGTTGTAGCGCAGACGGGTGTCGGTGCCTACGTTCCAGTGTGCGGTGCTGTCGATGGCCGTGTTGAAGGTGAAGCCTCCGTCGGCGTTCCAGTTGCCGTTGATGTTCTCCGGGCGCGACTCGCTACCGCCGGTCTCCGCGTTGTAGCGCACGAGGTTGGAGATGCTGTTGCGTATGTGCCGGTAGTTGCCGTAGAGGACGATGCTGCGCTTGTACTTCTGTATATAATTATTGTAGTACACATTGAGCGAGTTGGTGAACTGCGGCTTCAGTCCCGGGTTGCCGCTGGTGATGTAGAGCGGGTTGGAGTCGTCGCGTATGTCGAGCAGCTGGGTGATGTCGGGCTGTCGGGTGTCGCCGCGGTAGTGCAGCCAGATGCTCTCCTGGTCGCTGAACTTATAGTGGAAGTCGATGGTGGGCGTGATGTTGACCACGTTGCGGATGGTGTCGACATAGATGCCGCGATAGTCCTGAATGAAGTTAGAGTGCTGCGGCTGTACGAGGATGCCCACGTTGTAGTCGTACTCCTCCTGATAGTGTCGCAGGGTGAGCCGTATGTTGTGGGTGTAGTTCTTGTACTCGGAGTATCGGCTGAGGTTTTTATCGAGGAATGGGGAAGTCTCCCCTACTGTCCCCGAGACATTTGTATCCCCCACGGGGAACGAGAGGGGTGCTGTCCAGGGGTCCCAGTCGCGGTAGATGGGTGTGATGCCGGCGAAGGGGTTCTGAGGGAGGTGCGAGAAGTCGTAGGTCTTTCGGTCGCTCTTGTTCTGGCTGTAGCGCAGCTCGTAGTTGGCCTGCAGGTGTGCTCCCTTCCATAGTGGCTCGCTGTAGAGTGCCGAGAAGACGTAGCCGCTGTTGTCTGAGGGCGTGGTGTTGTAACGCGAGGTGAAGTAGGTGGAGTCGGTCCCTGCCTGATTCTTCACACGGTGCAGCCACACCTCATTGCTCGATGCGCTGCGGTTCTCGCTGTCGCCGATGTTTCCCTCGAGGCGCAGTGTGACGTTGCGTCCTCGCTGGTTGAGCTTGCGGTAGAACTGCAGCATGGCCCATGCGTTCTTGTTCTCGCCGTAGCTGAGGCTGGCTCCGTGGTTGTGGTTGACGAGATAGGGATAGAGCACCGACGAGGGGTCGTGTACGATGCCCAGCGGGTTGTTGTCGTAGAGGTAGGGGTCGTCGTCGAAGGTGGCATTGGCCGAGGTGCTCGTTCCGTCGTTGTTGCCTATGCTGCCGTTGGCACGCATGAGGATGTTGGTCAGCGTGTCGGGCTTCCACTCCAGTCGGACGTTGCCGTACCAGTTGTCGCTGCGCGAATAGCTGTTGGAGCGGCTGTTGCTGAATGTTCGCGATGTCTGCGAGTAGAAGTTCTCGGAGGCGTTCTCGTTGGCGTTGTCGCCGTCGCGGTGGTTCCATCGCACTGAGGCATCCATCTTCAGCTTCTCTCCGTCGTCGTAGTTCAGGTTGGTGCCCAGCATCTTGCGTGCGTTGAGTCCGCGGCGGTTCCACCATCCTGCGTTCTCCTCCTTGTTGTTCAGGTTGCCCATCAGCACGAAGCGCGTCTTGTCGGTGAAGGCGCTTCCCATGCCGCGTGAGGCATAGCGGTGCTTGGTGCCTCCGGCCAGGTCGAGGTTGGTCATGTAGCCTCGGTTCATGCCCTTCTTGATGGTGAAGTCGAGCACGGCCTGCTTGTTGCCGTCCTCAATGCCTGTGATGCGTGCCTGGTCGCTCTGCTGATCGTAGAACTTCACGTTCTGTATGATAGAGACGGGCAGGTTCTTCAGCGCCGTCTCCACGTCGCCGAGCATGAACTCCTTGCCGTCCAAGAGAATCTTCTCAATCTTCTTGCCGTTGACGGTGATGTTGCCGTCCTCGTCCACCTCGGCGCCCGGCATCCGCTTGATGAGCTCCTCGATGGGCGAGCCCTCGGGTGTGCGGTAGGCATCGGGATTGTAGACCAGCGTGTCCTTTCTGACGACTATCTGCGCCGCGCGTCCTGTCACCACGGCCTCTTTCAGGGTGATGGCATCGGGCGAAAACAGCAGCTCGCCCAGGTCCTGGCTCTGGTTGCGCCGCAGCGACACCTCACGCTGCATGGTCTGATAGCCCACAAAGGTGAACTTCAGGCGGTAGGTGCCATTCGACGGTGCTTGCAGGCTGAAGTTGCCCTTCTCGTCGGAGATGGTGCCGCCGACGAAGGTGCTGTCGGGAGCAGCGAACAGCTGTACGGTGACCAGATGCACGGGTTCTTTCGTACTGGCATCGAGCAGCTGTCCGCTGATGGAGAGGGGACGGTCCTGCTCCTCCTGCGCGCTGGCAGTGAGCGAGACCGTGAGCATGAAGAAGAAGAGATGAAATAATCTGTTCATAAGGTCTTCTAATAAGTATCTATTCAAATAGAGTAAGCGGCATGATGGCTTTCATTTCGGGCGGCGGTTGCGGCCTCTCAGGCCGCACAATTGACGAAAACTTTGATGACGCGGTGGCGGCCTCTCAGGCCGCACAATTGACGAAAACTTTGATGACGCGGTGGCGGCATATTAGGCCGCACAATTGACGAAAGTTTTGATGGCGCGGTTACTATACTTGAATCATTTTGGTTAATGCACGAACTTCAGGATGAGCCATGCGCCGATGACCTGCAGCAGCAGTCCGGGCCAGCCGATGGTGAAGTCGGCGATGATAGCGTCGATGGCTCCGGTGAGTGCCAGCTCGCCAAGGCATCCTATGGCCATGCTGACAATGACGACGCCGACGAGCAGCGGCAAGCTGACGGTCTTGAAGTGCTGTGCAGCCAGTCCGGCAACGAGGGCGAGGACGACGAGCTTCAGCGTCATCACCTGCAGCACGCCCCACATAGGCATACCCGTCAGCAGATGATTGACCAAGGGCGAGAGGATAGCGGCCAGCAGGCCCGTCTTCCAGCCGAACTTATAAGCTCCGGCAAGGATGACCAGCGACAGCGGCGAGAAGATGATGCCGCCCTGCGGAATGAGGTGAAACACTTGAGGCAGCGCCAGGTTGCAGGCTACGAATGCTGTTGCCCACAGGTAGGTCTTCACCTCGTCGAAATTCAAAGTGTAAAGTCTTGCTGTTGTTTCCATATTGTTTATGTTAATGATAAAGTAAGTTTAGAAATTGATGGTGACGCCGCCCATGAAGGTGGCACGGGGCATGGGATAGCCGAGATTGATCTCGTACTTCTGCGCCAAGAGGTTCTCTCCACGCACCCAAAGGCTGACGTTAGGCATGAGCGCATAAGTGACGCTGGCGTTGAGGAGCCAGAATTCTTCCTTCTTCTCGTCGGCACCCACGGCGGTATAGAGGCCATCGATGTACTGCAGGCCGAGCGTGGCGAACCATTTGCCCTGATGGTAGTCGACGCCTAAGTAAGAGGAGCCTTCGGGTGCCGCAACGACCTTGTTCTTCATGTGCAGATAGGCCGAGTTGGCGCGCACATCGACGTAGCGTCCCAAGGGATATTTGACCTCCGCCTCGAAGCCCCAGTTCTCTATCTCGCCCGTGTTCACGTTGCGCGGCTTGCCGTCGACAGGCATGGTCTGAATCATGTTGTCGCCCTTGATATAGAAGATGTTGGCGCCGTAGGTGAAGCCGTCGCTCAGCCTGTGCTTCCACGACAGCTCGTAGTTCCACAGCCGCTCGGGCTTGAGGTCGGTGTTCGACGGCGGATAGAGGTACATCTCGCGCATGGTGGGGTTGCGGAAGCCCTTGCTCACCATGGCCTTTGCCTCGCCCGTCTCTATGGGTCTCAGCACGACGCCAGCCTGTGGCACGAGCTCAGTGCCAGTGATGGAGTGATGGTCTACGCGCAAGCCTGCGTCGACGGTCAGCCATTGTAGCAAGTCCTGACGGAAGTCCACATAGCCGGCTATCTCGTTGCGGTAGGACTTGCCGCTTTGTTTGTTTGGTGTGTCCAAGACGGCGCCCGTCTCCTTCGAGGTGTAGTAGGCGTTGCCGTAGATGTGCATGTAGTCGATGCCGACGGTGAGGCGGTTGCCCTCGAAGAGCTGTGCACTCTGATACCAGGAGACGCCGGTCAGCGCGTCCTTCGAGCGGAAGTAGCGTGCCGTGGGCTTCGTGGGGTCGGCGGTGCCGTCGTCAATCTTGTGACGGCCGAAGTTGGAGTAAACGCTGAGGGCGCCGCTGGTCTTGCCGTAGTGATTCTCGAGAGCCGCCGAGACGACGCCACGCGTGATCCACTGGTCGGCCTCGAACATCGGCTTTTCCGTCGAGCCGGGATAGCTGGCGTTGAAGTGCGTCACGTTGGCATCGACGTAAGCGTTCCAGTGGTCGTTGAGGTCGTAGCCCAGCTTCAGGTAGCCGCCATACTGCTCGAAGCCCATGCGTGGGCGGTGGTTGTCGGTGCGGCCATACTGTGCTGCGACGGTGCTGCTGAACTTGCCGCTGCGTATCTGGTTGGAGGCTTCGGTCTGCACGGTGCCGTAGCTGCCGGCGCCTAATGAGAGGTGGGTCTTCACGCCGTCTTCCTTCGCCTGACGTGTCACGATGTTCATCACGCCGCCCATGGCATTTGAGCCGTAGAGGACGCTTGCCGGTCCGCGCAGCACCTCCACGCGCTCGGCCATCAGGGTCTGATAACTGTCAGAGATGGGATGGCCGTAGACGCCCTGATACTGCGGATGGCCGTCGATGAGCACCATCAGCTGTCCTGCGCCACCCGTGATGCCGCGCATGTTGATGCCTCCAGCGGCTCCTGTCGATACGCCATAGCCCATCATCGAGCGGCTGGTGACGAAGAGCCCCGGCACCTCACGCATGACCGTGGGCAGCACGCTGGCCTGGTGCTCCGCCGTCAGCATCGGGCGGTCGATCACCGTCACTGTCATCGGCAGGTGACGCACATCGGTGGCATTTCTCGTGCCTGTGACCACCACTTCCTGCAATGCCAGCGTGTCGGCCGTCTGTGCCTGTGCGATGCCAGCGATAAGGCAGCACATGGCGGATAGTATCATTGTCTTCATGTTTTTTTTCAGGAGTTAAAGGAGTAAGGAGTTAAAGGAGTAAAGGAGTAAAGGAGTAAAGGAGGAGTTAAAGGAGTTAAAGGAGTTAAAGGAGTTAAAGACGTATCTTCATACATTTATCTTTTTAGCATCAGGGCGAGCATGGTGAGATCGTCGTTGGGCTCTGCCCCTTCGCGGAAGTTGTTGACGTCGGTCTCCAAGGCCTCTACGATGTCGTGGGTGTTGTTTGAAAAGCGCGTGGTGAGCAGTCTGATGATACGGTCCTCGCCATATTGCTCCTGCTGTTGGTTTTCGGCTTCGTTGAGTCCGTCGGTATAGAGCAGCAGCAGTTTGTTGCTGATGTCATCAATGGTTTCGCCCTCGTATTCCAGTTCAGGCCATAACCCCACAGGCGCGTTGGGCTGCATGTCAAGGAAGGAGAACTGGTTGTTGGCTGTGCCGATGACAGGCGGATTGTGCCCGGCGTTGCTAAACTCCAGCCTTCCGCTCTTCAGGTCGAGCAGACAGATGATCATGGTCACAAACATGCCTTGCTCGTTGTCCTCTGCCAGTTCGGCGTTCATGTGAGTGAGTATTTCGGCGGGCTTCATGGCCTGCGAGGCGAGTGTTCGGAACAGTCGTGTGGCCTGTGCCATGAACAGCGATGCCGGGACGCCTTTGCCGCTGACGTCGCCGATGCAGAAGTAGAGCTTGTTGCCCTGTTGCAGATAGCTGTAGAGGTCGCCGCCCACTTCCTTTGCCGGTGTCATCGAGGCATACATGCTGAGGCCTTCCACATCGGGGAAGACGCTGGGCACCATCGACATCTGAATGTCGCGTGCAATGCGCAGCTCGCTCTCCATGCGCTCCTTGGCGGTGGTGGTCTCCTCCAGCTGGTTGTAGGCCTCCTTCAGCTCGTTGTGTGCCCCCTTCAGGGCGTCATGTGCCCTCTTCAGCCGGTTCTGCATCTCATGGCGTACGACGATATAGACGAGCAGCGCCAGCATGAGCACGCCCATGATGGCCAGTCGGCCCAGGAGCCGCTGGCGCAGTATCTCTTCTCTCTCTGCTACCATCTCCAACTCTTTCTGGTGCACGGCATTCTCTTCGAGGGCATCGGCGTGTCGCGACTGCGTGATGGCTGAGTCGAGATGCTCGACAATATACATGCTGACGGCATGAGCCGAATCTATCCTTCCCGCACGCATGTTGGCATCATATTTCTTCAGCAACATCTTCTGCACGCTCTCCAATGAAACGCCGCTGCTAAACTGATCCATCGCATCATCCATGACGCTATAGTTGTCGGCAGCCTTCTCCCACTGTCCGGCTATGCACAGATAGTCGGCACCCAGCATCGTTCCTTCCACCGTCTGGCTGAATTCTGTTTGCAGGAAAGACTTGTAGCTCTCGTCAGCTTCAGCCTCACGTCCCAATCCAGCGTATGCAGCGGCAAGGTATACAAAGTAGCGTGCCTGCTGCTTGTCGGCATAGTCAGCACGGCCATCGGCCTGCTGGTCATAAATCTTCAGGAGCTCGCCCAAGCGCTCAACCCAGAAGAGTTCCTTCTCATAGTTCTTGATTTCCAAACAGGTGTAGCATACATTGATAACGCCCACGATGGCATCGCGCACGTTGATGGCATTGGGATGCTTCTTGATATTGTCTAAATGAAAGCGGTATCCCTTCTCCAGGCACTCGTTGACTTTTTCCTCGCTCAAGCCAAAGCGGATGGCACAGCAGCCGAGGTAAATCTGCAGATTGGAGTATTCGCTCGTTGTGTCGCAGCCCAGCTTCTCCAAGTGTTCCACGGCAGGCACGGCCACCTTCATCGCTGTTTCGTACTCGCCCCACATGCACTCCAAGCCTGTCAGACGGTTGGCGATGCCGGCATAGACTCGCACATCCTCATCCTCAGTAGAGTTCGCTGTGGCGGCTAAACCAGTCTTCCAGTACAGCTCGGCCATTCGCTTCAGCATCAGTCGGTCGTTGGCATAACCGAGCCAGTAGCATGCCTTGCCCTCAGAAAAAAGCCCTTCCATTTTCAAGCTGTCGGCCAAGGTCAGTATCCGCTCATAGTCACGAACCTGATAGGCGGCATAGACCATGTTCTCTGCCTCCACAAACTTCTGGTCTTTTTCCGTGTCGCCACCCTTGCAGCCTGTTATGGTTATGAGCACCGCCCATAATACAAGATAAGCTTTCTTCATCGCCGTTACGTCATGTTACTGTTTGTTTGTACGAATGAGGGCACAAAGATACGACATTTTGGTGAAATGGCCAAAGGATGCTTTCTATTTATTTCTCTCCTACGATATTACGGAATGAAGAACCGAAGATGATGTACTGCGTGTTGCCGGCGATGGTTCCCTCGTTCTGTCCCCAGAGGAAGGGCCAGTCGTCGTAGTTCTCGAAGTGGTCAGGCTTGCGGAACAGCAGGCCCGGTGCTACGTTACCGGGAATGAACGAGAAGTCGGCGCGGTTGTTGCCGTAGAACACTTGCTTGGGGCGTGCGGCTCTTCATTTTTAATGCTTAATGCTTCATGCTTAATGCTTCATGATGGTTCATACGATGGTTTTCTTCGTACTGTCGCGCAATTCAAGGTGTGCACTGACCACCACGTGCTGCACGCTGTCGTCACCGTTCATCTGGTCGTGGAGCAGTCGGAAGGCCTTGACGCCCATCTCTTTCAGATTCTGCTTGACGAAAGAGATGCGTGGATGCGCCATCTCCGACACCCAGTCGCTCATATATGCAATGAGGGCTATATCGTCTGGCACCCGCAGCCCGCGGCTCCTGATGGCCTGCAGCGCCGAGACGGCCAGCAACCCATGTGTGGCGAAGATGGCTTCGGGTGGCTCGGGTAGGCTGAGCAGGTCGAGCGTGTCGGCGAGGCCCGAGTTGAAACTGATGTAGCGGCACTTCACCAGTTCGGTGCGGATGGGCATGTCATGCTGTCGCAGGGCTTCCAAGTAGCCATGCTTGCGGTCGGCGTTCTGCTTCATCTGGTTGGGACCGCCAAGGAAAGCGATGCCACGTGCGCCACTTTCTATCAGATAGCTGGTAGCCTCGTATGCCAAGGCAACATCGTTGATGACGACCGACGAAATCCCGATGTCGGCCGTGCGGTCGAAGAGCACCAGGGGGAAGCGGGCTTTCTTCAACTTCAGCAGATAGGAGAAGTCGGTAGTGTCCTGCGAGAGGCAGATGATGATACCGTCCACATGCATGTTGACCAGCATTTCCACGCTGTTCCTCTCGTTCTCGCTCTGGTCGTTGGAGTCGGTGATGATACACATATATCCGGCCTTGCGTGCCTCAGCCTCTATGCTCTTCACAATGTGGGCATTGTGATTGTAGGCCACGTCGGGCACGACGACGCCGATGGTTCTTGTTGTGTCATAGCGCAGACTCACGGCAAAGGGATTGGGCTTGTAGCCGCCCGCTTCAGCCAGTTGTTCAATCTGTTGCTTTAATTCCTCACTCACCCCGTCAAGGCCTCGTAAAGCCCTGGACACCGTGCTCACGTTGATGCCCAGCTGTCGGGCGATGTCACGCTGCGATATTCGTTTCATAATTCCCTGCAAAGTTACTCGTTTCTGACAGAAAAACAGCGCAACAGAGTGAAATTTTGTTGCGCAACGCATTGCTTTCTTTTGAAAAGGAGCCACCTACCTTCACAGGCAGATAACTCCACATTGAAATGCTATGATATAAAATGTATTTTTGTGTTGATTTTAACACTGCAAAGGTATATTATCATGCGCAATCTGCCAACAACAGCGCACAAAAAAAAGAACGCAAAGCGTTGCGTACTTTACGCAACGCGAACAAGTCTTCCTCAGTCGCGGATTTGTGTCACCGTCCTTCCCCTACCCCTGTAAGGGGAGGGGTCGGGTGAGGGGTGTTGGCCGGCTTGCGCTCTGATGCTGAGAGGAAATGCCGCCTCTACTGCCGGGTAATGGTGAAGCCCAGCTTTAAGATGAGCTTGAGGGTGCCTATCGACGTGTTGCGGTCGTAGACTTTCTCCTCCTCGGGAAGGTCTTCGTAGGGAATGAGGCAGGGGTGGGTCTTCAGGGCGTCGTTGCGCTGCTCGCCATACGTCCAGCCTTGCGCGATGCGTGTTTCTGCCCATACCTCATGCACGTTTTTCGCCATCTGTTCTACCAGTCCTTCCAGCTCTTCAGGCAGATGGACATCGCTGGTGTCAATGGGGTGTGGAGTGAAAAGGTTGCTTGCCATTTTTCCTTTCAGGAGTTAAAGGAGTTAAAGGAGTTAAAGGAGTTAAAGGAGTTAAGGGAGTAAAGGAGTAAAGGAGTAAAGGAGACTCCAAAACTTACGAAAGTTGAATAATGTATTATGCAGAATGCATCATGCTTCATGTGTTTGTCTCTGTCATTCTCATCAGCCATGGGATGTAGCGGGTGAACTCCCGGTCAAGCTCGGCTATGGAGCCCAGTTCGTCAAAGGGCCTGATGTCGTGGTGGATGAAGAGCTTCTTGTTCTGCGACAGGTTGCCAGCGAAGGCACGATGGGCGTACTTGTCTTCCTCGGCACGCGGCTTGCGGAAGCCCATGAGGAGCTTCTCCACATTCCATCGGTTGTGCTCCACCTTGGCCAGCAGTCTCACCTCTTCGTCGCTCAGCATGTCGTAGTCGTGGCTGCTGTCCTCAATGTCCAGCCCGCGCATGGTACGCAGTGTCCTTAGCTTCGTCCTGATGGTGTACGCGTTGTACAGGTTCGACCACTTGAGCGCCACCGGCAGCTTCCGCCAACTGTCGTTGGCTTTCTCCCAGATGGTCGCGGCAGGGATGGCATCGAGGGTGAGGATGCTCTGGAACTGGCAGGTCTCATAGTTGGCCGTCACGTAGAGGTAGTGGATGAGCTTGGCACGCCTCAGCGAGTGGTCGTCGGCGCTGAAGGCTGTCTCGTTCATGCCGAAGGGGTAGATGTTGGCATAGCGGGCCTGCCGTTTTTTCGTCTGCAGCTGGCCATCCTTGAAGGTGCAATAGTCCATTCTCTTGTCTTCCGGCCTCTCGTCAGCACTGCGAAGGTTGGTGACAAAATTGTCTGACCGCCCCTGACGGATGAACAGCGGCACCTCGTTGTCATAGACGTCGTCGGGCATGTTCATGCCCATGACAAAGTTCTCACGCTGGTCGGCCAGGGCAAGGAAGATGGAGAGGTACTGTTTCTCGTTGTGCTCGCGGGCCCACCGGCTAATCTCATCCTGCACCTGCATGGAGAAGACGTTGCCCTTGATGAACTCAAACTCCACATCGAGGAAGTCGGCGTCCTCGCCCTTGAAAGCCAAGGCGGGCATGCGGATGCTCTCCCCCGGATGGTCGGGGTCGGAGAGGTCCTGGTATCTGTACGACTGCACCTCGAAGAAATGGCGGTTGCGGGTGATGAACTCGTCTTTTTCCTTGTCGGCATTCACGTCGATGAAGGTGATGACGGTCTTGGCCTTGTCGGCATTGGGGAAATGCAGCACGTGGGCGGCCTCCATGGCAAAGGCAACGGCAAAGTTGGTGGTGCCGACGAAGACGAGGTGCACATACTTCTCGTCGTCGGGTTTGATGCCCTTGCCATAGACCTTAGGATAGAGATATTCCTTGCCAGGATTGTCGAAGTCCTGATATTTGCACTTCACAAACACCTGCTTGGCCCAGCCTGTGAAGTAGTTGTAGGGGATGAACTCTATGCCCAGATCGGCTAACTTGCCGAAGATGTCGGACGTCTTGAACGCCGCATAGGTGTCCAAGTCCTTGAACACGCAGGTGATGCTGCGCGGTCGCTGCGTCATCTTGTCGGAGCTGAGATAGCGGTAGATGCTGTCCACACACTCCACGTTGATGGCATCGTGGGCGGCTTTGCCGTGATTGCCCACGACGAACACCTCTTCTGCCGCCTCCAGCCGTATGTCGTGATAGGCTTCCGAAGAGATGCGGTGGCCGTAGTTGATGATGATGTGCTTCATCTGTTCCTCACTGAACGACTTCAGCAGCTTTTCCCTGATGCTGACAGTCTCGGCCGACGTCATAATCAGCACGTAGGCCTTGGGGTGGCGGGTGAAGATGTGTGTGATGAACGATGTCACCATCTCGTCGTAGCCCATGATGATGAAGTGGCCCGACTTGAGGTAGTGCAGGTGCCCTTCCTTGTGGTCCTCCACGCGCCGCTCTAATGAGTTGGTAATGATACCGATGATGATGCCATTGAACACGAAGGCGCCGAAGAGGAAGGTGATGCTGCTGGCAAACAGCATCCATCCATGCACATGACCGGCTGTGTAGAGCGAGTTCAGCGCGTTGGAGTCTATCAGCAGATAGACGGGCAGCAGCCACATGCTCAGGTCGTTCTTCTTGCAATACGCCTCCCATTCAGCCCCCGACCAGGAGAGGAGGAAGTAGGACAGCCCCAGGGCGGCTATGAGGACAGCCCCCAAGATGAGGAACTGCCGCCACAGGCTCTTCGACAACAAGCGGTCGAACCAAAGCTTGATGCTGTTGTGGCGTTCCGGTTTCGTCTGCAAGGCATCAGCCGGCCCCTGCGATGACAAGATGGTACTCATGGCTTTTAGGTTAGTAGAGGAGGAAGCGGTCGATGAACGACTGTGTGACGGCATACTGCTCAAGCGGCAGCTGACAGTGGCCGTGTCCGCCGAGGATGTCGCAGCCGAAACGGTCGGCTATGCCGAAACGCTCCCACACCTTCTGTGCAGCGTCGGCCGAGATGCGCATGGAGCCGTCGGCCAGCCATACGTAGTCGGGGTTGCCCAGGAGCAGGAGGGCACGGGGGCAGACCATGGCGCACAGCTCGTGCTGGTCGTAAGGCAGACGGTAGACGTTGTCGCCGCCGAAGTTCTCTTTCTGACTCTCCAAGAACCAGTGGTAGTCGGTCTTGTCCAGATTCTCCAGGTTCTCCGTCGACTCATGGCTGGCGCGCCATGCTGCTGCCCCGCCGCCGCCAGGCTCCTGAGCGATGGTCAGGGCGATGCGCTCGTCGAAGGCGCCGCAGTAGAGGGCCATCTTGCCGGCATAGGAGCAACCGCTGACGCCGATGCGACGGGTGTCAATCTTCGTCACGTCGGGGCCCAGGAGCTGCAGGCCGTCGATGAGTCGGCTTATGCCCCATGCCCACTCACTGTAGGCGCCGTTGGCGGTGAGTGAGGGATAGAGGCGGTCGAAATGGTGCTCGCCGCGGTCATGATGCCGGCCGAACTGCTTGTAGTCGTTGACCTGTGCGGAGTGGAACGTCATGAACGCCACGGGCCGTCCTTGGAACAGGTCGCGCGGCAGTGTGAGCATGTCAGTGCCTATCATCACGGCGTAGGGCGGGCGTCCCACGTTGGGGTAATGGATGACGGAGCGCAGCGTCAGCGTCTGTCCGCCCACGGTGACATCGACGACGATAGCCGTGTCGCCCTCCATGTGCGCCGTCACCTGCCCGGACTCCATGGCCGGCTTAGTGCCGATGCCGTAGTGCTGAATGAGCGAGCCTATCTCGTTGCGGCGACGCTCCCAGTCGCCGAAGGCGGTGACGCCCTGCAGCGCGTCGGGCAGCGTCTTGATGACCGGCAGGTCTTGCACGGCCTTAAACTGTTTCAGGGCAAATGCTGCACCTGTGTTCTCCTGTTCGTAAACGCGTGGCTGCGCCTTTGCTCCCTGCGGCACAACGCAGAGCGCCAGCAGCAATAGAAGCATCGTGGAGTTCATGTTCATAAGTTGTTTCATATTCATTAGCTATTATTCGTTAAACTTTCAGGAGTTAAAGGAGTTAAAGGAGTTAAAGACAAATGACTCTCCATGAAAAGCTCTACATGAGGCTGCAAATATACAAAAAAAACGAAATAAAACAAAAAGACTTCAAACTTTTTCGAAAAAAACAAATAAAAACAATTCGTGCTGTACGGATGAAGTGACATAGTTGCGTCGCTATTCATGTGAGTTAATACCGCGAAGCGGTCTGAGAAAAAAACCAATAAAAACAAATAAAAACAAGAAAAACAAATTTGGTAAATTTTCTCATTTGGTACAATAGCTATCGCCTTGCCCGCCGCATAGCTCAATGCGCAGCCATCACCTCCCTTCAAGGGGCGGGGCAGGGGTGGGGTCTGGAGAGTCGGTAATTTTTTATCAGCGAAGAAGTTTCAGCGAAGAAGGAACAGCGAATATGAGGCGGCGAAGAAGTTACAGACCCCACCCCTAACCCCTCCCCTTGAAGGGAGGGGATGGCTGCGCATTGAGCTACGCGAAGGGCAAGGCGCAGCGAAAAGTCCCGAAGGGACGACATAACTCGGGTAACAAACTGACCTGTTTCGCGCCATAACTAAGTCACTCCATCCGTACAGCATGTGTCTTTTTGCCATCTGGGGTTTTTATGCAAAAGTTTCCTGCCGAGAAACCATCGGTTTCCTGCCGAGAAACCGATGGTTTCTCGGCAGGAAACTTTTAAAACCCATGATGCCTTGAAACTGCAGGATTCTCACATGGGTAGAAATCCATAGAAAAGCTATTGTACCAAATTGTTTTTCTTGTTTTTATTGGTTTTTATTGGTTTTTTCTCAGGCCGCTTCGCGGTATTAACCCACATAGATAGCGCCGCAACTAAGCCCAATTCCATCCGTACAGCACGAAAAAAAATCCCTGCCGCAGGGTGGCGCGGCAGGGACTCCTCAAAAAATGTAACAACTAACAATTTAATTCCTGTATGCAGGATTCTGATATGCGGTCTTTTCCTCGTCGCTCATCTTCATGCCGTCAATCTGTCCCTGCGGGATGGGACGGATGTAGTAGTTGGCAGGTATGGTGCGTTTGAACTCCTTGAGGTCCTTGTCGGTATAGCCTACGTCGGCGATGTGGTAGGTGGTGGCCCGCTCGGCCCACTTCTGAGTGCGGACGAGGTCGTACCAGCGGTAGCCCTCACCCCAGAACTCACGGCTGCGCTCGTCGAGGATGTAGTCGATGGTGATGGTGGCAGGCGTTGCAGCCAGCATCTCGGCGCTGTGGTCAACGTTGACGGCCACGTTGTCGTTCTGCGAGAAGGTCTGCTTGCCGGCGCGGGCACGGAGCACGTTGACGTAGTTGCGTGCCTCAGCGTTCAGGCCGAGCTTCACGGCTGCCTCAGCGGCCAGGAGATAGAACTCTGAGAACTTGGCGATGTTCCAAGGACGCGGCGAGCCGCCATTGACCTTCGAGCCCAGACCACCGGCGTTGTCGGTACGATAGATACCTATCTTCCAGTTGATAGGGTACTTCTTGCGGCTGATGTGGTTGACAGCTACGACGAAGTCGGGACGTCCGGCCATCTCGCCGAATCCGAGTTTGCCGTCGGCACCGGTGTAGTTGATGTTGGCATCCTCGCTCTCAGGCACCCAGCTGAAGTACACCTCGTTGGGGCCTACCTGCATGCCGTTGGCACCGAAGACGTAAGGCTCGGTGTTGCCCGACTTCTGCCAGTTGGTGTGATAGCGCAGTGTGAAGGTGGCGTCGTAGCGTGAGTCGATGGCCTTGACAGCATCTTCCCACACGCCTCCGGCCATGAAGTTGTCGGCAATGGGCGCCATACGTGTCCAGGGACGACCGAGGGCCTGCACAGCCTCACGCTGAATGGGGTTGATGACAGCGCCGGAAGCGGCCTTGGCCGTCATCTCGGTGTAGTTCCATGTCTCCATCCAGTAGGCGAAGTTCTCAGGCGAGCCGCCGCTGCCCCATCCGTAGCCTGCACCGCCGTTACCGAACTTCTCGTCCTCGTCGTGGTCGGCATAGAGCATAATCTCAGAGTTGCGGTCGTTGGTGGCCACGTTCACGTCGTAGAAGGTGGGCTGCAGTGCGTAGGGACCAGGGTTGTCGATGGCTGCCTTGGCCATGTCGAATGCCTTCTGATAGTAGCTCTTGGCCTGGCCTGCGTCGCGGGCGCACTCAGGATAGGTGGGAATGTTGTTGGGATTCTCCAGCCACCATGCGTAGGTGAGGTATGCCTTGGCCAGGTAGAGACGTGCCACGTTCTTGGTGACGGTGCCGGTCATACGCGGATTATCGGGCAGGTCGGCCAGTGCTTTCTCCAAGTCGGGGAAGATGCACTTCTCGTAGACCTCGGGCACGGTGTTGCGCACGGAGGTACGGACGGTAGAGGTGTTGAACTTCAGCTCTCCGGCACCCAGGTCGAGGGGCACGCCGCCGTAGGTCTGCACCAGGAGGAAGTAGTCGAAACCACGGAAGAAGTAAGCCTCGGCGAGCAGGGATGCATCGATGCCGGCCTCAGCGCCATTCTCGATGATGCCGCTGGCCGTGTTGATGTTGGGGAATGCGGTGCCCCAGATGGAGCCGGCAATGGAGTTAGAGGGAGTCATGGAGCCCACGCCCGAGAGGTCGGCATCCTTGAAGTTGCCGTCGGCCGACTGAGCCCATGTGTACTCATCGGTGCCTGTCTCCACGCTGTTGAGGAAATATCCGTTGCCATAGAAATAGCGCAGGTGCGCATAGAGCGATGTCAGACCGCCCTCGATGCCCGTCTTCGTGGTGAAGAATGTCGGGTCAAACTGGCTGCGCGGCTGCTCGTCGAGGATGTCGGAGCAGGAGGTCATCGTTGTGGAAAGCCCACAGCACACAAGACCCGCAGCGAGAATGTATTTGATGCTTTTCGTTTTCATAAATAGATTCTTTTTTTTCGTTTATTTCGTTTTCTTAAAACGCCAATTCGTTGAATTTGTTGTTTTAAAACTCTACGCTGATTCGTTGTTTTAGAACGTCACATTGAGTCCGAACATGAAGTTGCGGGTAGCCGGTGTGTTGTAACCCACGATGGGCATACGGTGCTTGCCAGAGTATTCTCCGTAGGCCACTGCCGTGTTCTGGTTGGCCCATGAGTTGGTCTCCGGGTCGAGTCCGCTCTCGTTGTTGTACGGTGAGAAGAGCACGAAGGGATTCTGCACAGTAGCGTAGAGGCGCAGGCGGCTGATGCCGAGGTCCTTGATGGCCTTCAGGTTGTCGAAGCTGTAGCCCAGCGTGATGGCACGGATCTTCAGATAGCCGGCATTGAAATAGCCGAGCGTGCTGCCGTACTTGGGGTTGTCGCTGCTGATGATGCCGCCGGGCTTCGGATACTTGGCACCGGTATTCTCCTCTGTCCAGTAGTCGACGTCGAGCTGACCGCGACGGCCTGTCAACATGTTCAGATAGCCATTGGAAGAGTGGATGGCCGAGATGAGCTTGCCGCCAATCTGGAAGGCGCCAATCATGGTGAGGTCGAAGCCCTTGTAGGCCACTGTGGTGTTGAAGCCACCGATGAGGTCGGGCTCCATGTCCTGTATGCGGCGGTCGTCGGCACCGATGGCACGGGTGGGAACGCCGTTGGCATCGAGCACGTCGTCATTGTACTTCACCTTGATCATACCCAGGTTGCCGCCGGGCTCGAGGATGGCGAAGTTGGTGGTCTTCGTGCCGTCGGGCAGCGTCACTTCATAGACGTCGCTCTCGTTCCACAGACCGTCGTACTCATAGTCGTAGATGACATCGATGGGATGGCCCACGAACCAGCGGTTGGCCTCGTCGCGCTCAGGCTCCTTCGTGCCGTCGGGCTTGATGACGTCGGCACCAGTCAGCTTAGTCAGTTTGTTGCGGTTGAGGTAGAGGTTGATGCCTGCATCCCAGTGCCAGCCGTTCTTGTTGTCAAGGATGATGCCGTTCAGGGTCAGCTCGAAGCCCTTGTTCTCGGTGTTACCGATGTTGCCGGTGAAGCTGCTCACACCCGAGGTGCTGGGCATGGAGACGTCGAGCAGGATGTCGTTGGTCTTCTGGATGTAATACTCCAATGATCCATACAGACGGCCCTTGAACAGTGAGAAGTCGAGACCGAAGTTCCATGTCTTGCTGTACTCCCATCCCAGCTCGGGGTTGGGCAGAGCGTTGACATAGTAGCCGGCCTTGTAGTTGGTGCCGTTGCCGAAGTTGTAGTTGCGCACGGCCAGTCCGCCCAGCGTGGAGTAAGGACTGATGCTCTGGTTAGAGGTCTCACCGAAACCTACGCGCAGCTTCAGGTTGTCAATCCATGTGAGGTCGGACATAAACTCCTCGCGTGCGATGTTCCAACCGGCGCTGACAGCGGGATAGGTGTGCCACTGGTGGCCCTTGGCCAGACGCGAAGAAGCGTCGGAACGGAGGGCGGCAGAAATCATGTACTTGTTGTCATAGGAGTACATCACACGGCCCATCCACGACATCAGTCCGCTCTGCCAGTAGTTGTAGCCGGTGAGGTTGGCTTGGCCAGTAGCCTTGTCGAGTGCAAAATACTGGAAGTAGTCGGCTGGGATGTCCTGAGCCGAAGCACCTGTTGACTCGTAGGTGGTCTGCTCGGCTGAGTACATGCCTACAATATTGATATTATGCTTCTCAGCGAAGGTGTTGTCATAGGTAATGAGGTTCTCCACCGTCCAGTTGCGTGTCTGGTTCTCCGAGATGCCGCCACCGTTGATAGCATTGGCATCCTTGTTGTTGACACCCGTACCGGTGAAGTTGCCGCCCTTGGAGCTGCGGAAGTTCAGGCCCACGTTCACGCGATAACTCAGTCCTTCCACCCACGGGCACTTCAGCTCTGCGAAGAGGGTGTTGTAGGTGCCGATGCCCTTGTTCTCGTTGAGCCACACGTCCTTGTCGCGCTTCACGGTCTCCTTGGTAACGACGCTCTGGTCGTCGGCCGGCAGTGTGACATAGCGCTTGAGGTTGCCGTTCTGGTCGTAGGGGCTGGCCAGCGGGCTCTTGCTCAGCACGCCATACATATCGTTGACGCCCTTCGTCTCACGGTAGCTGGTGTTGGTGCTCAGGCCGAAGCGGAACCATTCGCCCACCTTCTGGTCGAAGTTGCCACGGATGGAGATGCGGTTGTAGCCCTCAGTAGGCACAACAGACTCATCGTGATAGTAGCCTGCACCGAAGCTGTAGCTGCCGCCGTTGGTGCCGCCGGCCACGCTGACGTCGTGGTTATGGCTCACGCCCGTCTCGTAGTAGAGGTCCTGCCAGTCGGTGTTGGTGGCATCGTCCTCGTCGAGCGAGTTCTGGTAGAGTCCGGCATACTTACGGAACTTGGAGAAGGTGGGACCGTCCATCATGGGATATTTGTGGAACACCTTCTTGAAGCTGACATAACCGTTGTATGTCACCTTTGCCGGCGAGCCCTGAGCACCCTTGACGGTGGTGATGATGATGACGCCGTTGGCACCACGCGAACCGTAGATGGCTGTGGCAGAGGCGTCCTTGAGGATGTCCATCGACTTGATGTCGGCGGGGTTGATGTCTGAGAGCTGTCCCATGAAGGGGATGCCGTCGAGGACGATGAGCGGGTCGTTGCTGGCACTCAGCGAGCGCTGGCCACGGATGCGAATCTGCATCTCCTCGCCCGGCTTCGACGATGTCTGCGTCATGAGCACACCGGCCACGCGGCCCTGCAGGGCTTGAGCAGCGTTGGAGGCAGCAATCTGGTTGAGCTTCTCACCGCCGATGTTGGCCACCGAACCGGTCACCGACTCGCGACGCTGTGAACCGTAGCCAATCACCACTACCTCGTTCACCACGTGTCCGTCTTCCTTCAGGGTAATGTACAAGTTGCCGTTGTCACCCACCCTGACTTCCTGGGTCACGTAGCCCACGTAGGACACGATGAGGGTAGCCCCAGGTTTCACGTTAAGTGAGAAGTCACCGTTGAGGTCTGTCATCGTACCATTGCTGGTGCCCTTCTCCATGACCGTGGCTCCAATCAGCGGCCCCTGAGAGTCGGCCACATGACCAGATGCCTGCTTCGTTTGCTGTACGGCTGCTACGGTTTCGATAGCTGCCGAAGCCTGCTGTGCGCCGACTATGCCCAAAAAGCATAATCCCACACAGAGGGCTGTTTTCTTTGCTTTGAAACTCATACGTTTGGTTTTGTTTGTTAATAAATATGTGGGTTTTAGTTTTTTGTGAATTCTGATTTTAACATTTTTGTGCAAAATTAAGGACATACTGCCCCAAGACACTTTCAAATACGTCTCAAATCTTTAAAATTGGCACGTATTTGAAACTTTTTGGCCCATAAAGAAAACACATGGGGATTTTTTATCATTTGCCTTGCGTGTACATACTATAAAATATGTTTCGCATTCGCTCAAGTTTCAGGAGTTAAAGGAGTTAAAGGAGTTAAGGGAGTTAAAGGAGTTAAGGGAGTTAAGGGAGTTAAAGACATTTGTTGGCAAGGAGCGAAGTAGTCAGGAGCCTTGTCATGGGTGTTTTTTTGGCTTTTCCATGTAACGCACGAAAAAAACGCTGCAAATCTTTGTTCAGGAGAACAATTATGTGTAATTTTGCACCCATGAGCAGAGACACCGCCATGTGACGCCGCTATGCAAAGGCCATCATCGTGGAAAGTCACTCCTTTTCCTTACAACTTGAACTAACAGAATCATACTAAGATGAAGAGAAACACATGGATGACAGCAGTTCTGCTGCTGTTGGCAGCGCTGACATCATCGGCAGCCGAAGGGATGCGCCAGCGCGGATGCAGGGTCGGAAAGTCTAACCCTCAGTTTACACTGAGAAGAGCACAGACGGCAGAGGGCGCCGAGAACCCGTTGACAGGCCATCGCCGGCAGCTGGTGATTCTGGCATCGTTTCAGGATCAGGACTTCGCCGAAGGCTATGAGGCAACGTGGGAAAACATCTTCAATGCCGAGGACTACTACGAGGGACTGTATGCCGGCTCAATACATGACTACTTCATGGCTCAGAGCTACGGACAGTTCGACCTGGTGTTTGATTTGAAAAGTGTGGAATTGCCCGACAACCGCTGGAAATACCGTAGCACAGATTACGACGACGAGTTCTCGCAATACATGGTGGACGACATCGTCGACGCATTGCAGGACGAGCACATCGACTGGAGCGTCTACGACTGGGACGGCGACAGCTTTATTGACCAGCTACTCATCATCTATGCCGGCAAGGGAATGAACGCCGGCGGAGGCAGCAGCACCATCTGGCCACACCAGTGGTGGCTCAGCCAGCACATGAACCTCGAGACGGATGACGAAAACGATTTCCGCAGCTACCGCACCGTGACGAGCGGCGATGAAGAGTTCTACATCGACTGCTATTGTTGTGTACAGGAGAAAAGCAGTGACAACAGTTCCTCGTTTGGAACCATCTGCCATGAGTACAGCCACTGCTTTGGGTTGCCCGACTTCTATAACGGCAATGGCTCAGTGGTGTATGCATGGGACCTCATGGACATGGGCAACTATAATGGCAATGGCTACCAACCCTGCAACTACTCAGCCCACGAGCGGATGCTGATGGGATGGCTCACACCTGTCGAGCTGACCAGTGCCGCCACCATCACCGACATGCCCGCCCTGTGCGATGAGCCGATGGCATACCTCATACGCAACGACGGAGCAGAAAACGAATACTATATCGTAGAGAACCGGCAGCAGAGGGGATGGGACAAGAAGCTGCCTGGCAGCGGTATCGTCGTTTTCCACGTTGACTATGACAAGTCGTTATGGGTGGGAACAGAAGAATATGTCAACACCTCCAGCAAGAAACGCTACACCATCTTCCCTGCGAACAACAAAACAAGCAGAAGTGCCACCGGCGGATGGGCATACCCCTACATCGTGACCGATGAGCAGGGCAACAGCACGGTGGCCAACGACTGCCTGACCAACACGTCGAAGCCGGCCTCCACGCTTATTAATAACAATGTAGACGGCAAGAAGCTGATGTCGAAGCCCATCACAAACATGGCTGTCGACGGCAACGGCATGGCCACGTTTGTCTTTATCGACGGCTTGACCAATGACATCGGGACACTGCCCATGCACCCACAGCTCACCTCAGACGACAACACAGAATGGTACACGATTGGCGGGCAACGGCTCAGCCACAAGCCCACCACGAAGGGCTTGTATATCAGTCGGGGAAGTAAAAAATGGAAGTAAAAAAGGAAGTAAAAGGGGAAGTAAAAGGGGAAGTAAAAGGGGAAGTAAAAAATGGAAGTGACTTACTGCTTACGCTGCTTCTGCAACCTTGACGACTTGCATGAAAATATGATATCGCTAAACTAATTCTTAATTGGAAACAGTAATATGAGAAAAATGCTTTTATCGGCTGCTTTTATCGCAGCAGCTTTGCCCACCATGGCACAGCAAGTGAAGTATGCTGTCAGCGGCACCTACGCTGACAATGGCAAGAAGGTCTATCTGATAGACAAACTCACCGACCAAACCATCGACAGCATGGTAGTGAGCAACGGCAAGTTTGCCTTCACCGGCACGGCCGCGAAAGATGCTTTCATGGCCGTCATGGCAGAGAAAAAGAATTGGATGACAGTGTTCTTCAACGACGGCACGCCAGTGGCCATCAATATCAACGACAGCACGCTGAAGGGCTCGCCGCTGAACGAGCGCTTGACAAAGTATGACGTGGAGATAGACCGCCCCACCATTGCACTGAGAGCGAAGATCGAGAAGATGAGCGAGAACGAGATCAAGGAGCATGCAGAGGAGCTCATGGCAGAAATCAACAAGATACAGGACGATAAGTTGGCTTCTGCCAACAAGATCTTCCAGGATGAACGCAACACGCTGATACCACTGGCTTTCTCCGGGCTGTATTTCATAGACAACGGCGTGGCGGCTTACGACAAGCTGGTGAAGGAGCAGCCAGTATTTGCCAGCCATCCCTATCTGAAGAAGTCGAGAGACGAGGTTGCCAAAATGATGCAACCGCAGGACAGTGAGAAGACGGCTTTCATCGGCCAGCAGTTCACTGACTTAGAGATGGCCGCCCCCGACGGCACGATGCACAAAATCAGCGAGCTGGTGGGCGAAGGCCGCTGGGTGCTCGTCGACTTCTGGGCCTCATGGTGCGGTCCCTGCCGAGCAGAGATGCCCAACGTGCTGGAGGCCTACAACAAATACCACAGCAAGGGATTCGAGGTGATTGGCGTTTCATTCGACCAGAAGAAAGAGGCTTGGGTGAAAGCAATCGATCAGCTCAAGATGCCGTGGCTGCAAATATCCGACCTGAAGGGCTGGCAGTGTGCCGCAGCACCGGTGTATAAGGTGGATGCCATACCCGACAACATCCTCATCGACCCGAAGGGCAAAATCATCGCCCGTGCTCTGCGCGGCAAGTTCCTGCAAAGCCAGCTGCAGGACATCTTCGGAGAATAAACTGGAATGATTATCCGCAGAAACGCCTCGCCGGGGCATTTCTGCGGATTTCTTTTCTTTGTCAGCCCAAAGGGTTCACAGCTTTATCAAGTGTGGCTGCTTGTAGGCAGGGGCACCGCCCCTGCAGCCTACCGCTTGGATGTAGGAACCTGGAAGGCGCGCGTCTGCGAGTCGATAATATTGTTGCCCTGCGCCACGCCTACAAGCACTTCTATCTGTCCGTCACGCAGACCCTTGTCGGCCACCAAAGCGGCGGTGTAACGGATGGCCTGATGCGGGGCGATGCTCTCTACGCGCAGGTTGGGCGAGATGTGGACGTGCTTGTTGCCCGTCCTTTCTTCCACCAGGGGGAAAACGTTGAAGACAGGATCGCTGGTGGTATTGGCTATCTCGAACACCACGGTGCACTTCTCACCGCGTGTCAAGCGCCCGTCCTCGTTCTCCTCATAAATGGCAGCATTGCGCACCACCAATGCCTGCCCGTTGGCGCTGTACGACATCTGCGTCTGCTGCCCAGCTGCGGGATACTGGCCATAAGACCTGCTGCGCGACTGCTCATAGCCGAAGTCGCCCTGCTCGTAACGCTGCCGCTGGCGACGCGCGGCACGCTCTTCATATCTCTGGGCCTGGCGCTCGTCGGCCGACTTGCCCACGGCAGCGCCAATGGCAGCACCGCCCACGGTGCCTATCAGCGAGCCTATCTCATGGCCGCGCCAGCCGCCGGCAATGCCGCCGATGGCAGAGCCCACCATATTGCCAAACATGCTGCCAGTGTAGGCGCCAGCGCCCTGGTAGGTGTCGCAGCTGCTCAGCAGCAATGCGGCGCCAATCATCATCATCAAAATCTTCTTCATATCGCTGTACTTTCGTTTGTTGATTCTTAACGATGCAAAGATACGCCTTTTAATTGATATGAACATAGGAAAATCCCTAAAAATCGTTAGGGAAAACTCTCTTTTTCGTTTTTTCTTCGTACCTTTGCACAAATTTTCAACCATGATAACACAAGACCAATTGAAAGACGTGATGGACAGGGCCGACAAACTCTGCCATTACCTGAAGATAGACGAGAAACGGGTGGAGCTGGAAGAGGAGCAGCTGCGCACGCAGGCTCCCGACTTCTGGGAGGATGCCAAGCGCGCCGAGGAACAGATGAAGAAGGTGCGCGGCATCAAGAAATGGATTGACGGTTACGACGATGTGCGGCTCAAGGCCGACGAGCTGCAGCTGGCCTTCGACTTCTACAAGGACGAGATGGTGACCGAGCAGGAGGTGGATGCCGACTATGCGCAGGCCATCAAGGCCATCGAAGCCTTGGAGCTGATGAACATGCTGCGCCAGAAGGAAGACCCGATGGACTGTGTGCTGAAGATCAACAGCGGCGCCGGCGGCACCGAGGCACAGGACTGGGCACAGATGTTGATGCGCATGTACATGCGCTGGGCCGAGGCACACGGCTACAAGGTGACCATCGCCAACATCCTCGACGGCGACGATGCCGGCATCAAGAGCGTCACCATGCAGATAGAAGGCGGCGAGTATGCCTACGGATACCTGAAGAGCGAGAACGGCGTGCACCGCCTGGTGCGCGTCAGCCCCTTCAACGCACAGGGCAAGCGCATGACCAGCTTTGCCAGCGTCTTCGTCTCGCCATTGGTCGACGACACCATCGAGGTCTACGTCGACCCCGCCAAGCTGTCGTGGGACACCTTCCGCTCCTCGGGGGCCGGCGGACAGAACGTGAACAAGGTGGAGTCGGGAGTGCGGCTGCGCTACTGGTACACCGACCCTGACACGGGTGAGCAGGAAGAGATACTCATCGAGAACACGGAGACGCGCGACCAGCCGAAGAACAAGGAGCGCGCCCTGAAGCTGCTGAAGAGCCAGCTCTATGACCGCGCCATGAAAAAGCGCTTAGAGGCGCAGGCCAAGATTGAGGCCGGCAAGAAAAAGATTGAGTGGGGCAGCCAGATACGCAGCTATGTCTTCGACGACAAGCGCGTCAAAGACCATCGCACCAACTTCGAGACACGCGATGTGGACAGCGTCATGAACGGCGGCCTCGACGGCTTCATCAAGGCCTACCTCATGGAGTTCCCGTCAGAAGGCGAAGAATAGCAAATGTCTTAGCCTACATTATTCAGACATTCGAGTGAAAAAGAAATAACCACAAATCATTCAGGTTATTGTGAAAAAGTACCTGATACGTATTGGCCTTGTTGCCTTGTTGCTGTGCAGCGTCTTCCTTGGCTCTGCCCTGCAACTTGTCAAGACGCATCAAGATGTGGCTGGCCGCCCGCAAGACGAGCAACTGGTAAGACAATACGACAACTGGGTACTCCAAGTCGCTGAAGAGCCAGACTGGACACCTGTTCCGTCACTGAGTTCTTCTTCGTCATCATCTCGTATTGCCTCGTCCCGTCCGGTACGCCTTCTGCCTACTTATGGCGGCAAGCCTCATTCACATTTTGGACGTTGGGCAAAAAATCAGTCGTCAAACTTTCTAAATTGCTTTCTTCAACAGCCGTGCATGCGCCTTTACCGGCTTTATACGGCTGTTGCGTCTCCGCGCCGATATTATGTCATCGCGCTGAGACGCCTTCTTTGTTAGTGATGTTTCTCCTCACAGTAAAGAAATGAAAGGAGAACGTAACATTATAATAAAGAAATAAAGAAACAAAGAAAATGGCAAATATCAAGAATTTGCAGATGTGGAATACCATCTGCACTGATGCTCGTATCAGCATCAGTAAGTCGATGCTGGGTCTGCGCACCACAGCCAACTATATCCCCTCCAACAGTGTGTTAGATGTAAAGACAATAGAATACTCCGCAGCTGACGGAGAGCGGCTGAAACGGTTGCTCACCTCTCCACGCGAGAATTTGGAAAAGGCCATTGGCGACTTTCACCCCACGCAGACAGCAAACGGCAACTTCATGGCCGAGCTTTGCGTTTCACGCGACGGTGCCTTCCTGGCCGTTCAGCTCTTTCAGTTTGTTCTCATGAAGTATGAGCCGACGACTGACGTACTTATCTACGAAGGCGCTGAAGCCCGTATCGTCAAGCAACTGCTCGCTTAAAGATTAAGGGGTTGTGTCTGTCTTTTTTGACACAGCCCCTTATCAATTATTCGTAGAGATAGAAGATACGCTCCATAGGTTGCCATTTCTCGTCGCTGCGGGCATCGGCGGCACACCCCTGGAACTTTGAGACAAAGGCTTCCCACTCCGCCTGACGCGGCAGTGTGGCCAGACGGTTCATGGCCTCCTGCCAATTGAAGTCGGCAGGCGTGTCGACAATCATTGCCAGGCGGTTGCCGATGATGTAGAGCTCCATCTCGAGAATGCCCACCTGACGGATGCCGTCGCGTATCTCCTTCCAGCTGAATTCCTCAGAGTGCCACTTGCGGTACTGGGCTATCAGTTCAGGGTCATCGCTAATCTCTAAAAACTGCACATAGCGCTTGGTCTTTCCGTCGGAAAGGCGCTGAACATATCCTTCCATTTTTCTGTTCGTATTAAAAAACTGCAGGCGACGGGTAAACCGCCGCCCACCGTATTGATTAAGAGTTTCTCCAGGTGACTCGCTGCTGGTCACCGATGATGGCCTTCACCTCGTCGACGAGCTGCCAGTCGGGCTCTTCGTTAGCCCACTCGATGTTGCGGCGCACGTTGTCGGGGTTGGCAGACGAGAACAGCGTCGAGGCGATGCGCGGATTGCTCACCGAATACTGCACGGCCAGCCGCTCGATGGCGTAGCCTTTTGCCTTGCAGTGCTGGGCGGCACGCTGACATGCCTCAACCAGCGCCTTGGGGGCAGGATGCCAGGCCGGCACGCCACGCTGTGACAGCAGTCCCATCGACAGCGGCGAGGCGTTGACGATGCCCACGCCATGCTCCTCGAAGAAGTCGAGATAGTCGGCCAAAGCGTCATCGTTCAGTGTGTAGTGGCAGAAGTTCAGGATGCTCTCCACCTCTGGACAGCGCTCTATAACCCATTTCAGATTAGCGAGCTGCAGGTCGGTGATGCCCACGTGTCCCACCACCCCTTTCTTCTTCAACTCGAAGAGGGCTGGCAGCGTCTCGTCCACCACCTTCTGCAATCCGCCGGGCAGGTCGCCTTGGAACTCGATGTCATGCACGTTGATGAGGTCGATAAAGTCGATGCCTAAGCGCTCCATGCTCTCATAGACGCTGTCGGTGACACGCTGAGCTGAGTAGTCCCATGTGTTCTTGCCGTCCTTGCCATAGCGGCCCACCTTCGTGCTGAGGTAGTATTTGTCGCGGGGGATGTTGCGCAGGGCCTTGCCCAGCACCGTCTCGGCCTTGTAATGGCCGTAGTAGGGGCTCACGTCGATGAAGTTGATGCCGCCGTCGATAGCGGCCTCCACCGCTGCGAAGCTGTCCTTTTCGTTGGTCTCATGAAACACGCTGCCTAACGACGAGGCACCGAAGCTGATGTGGGAAATCTTCATTCCCGTCTTTCCTAATTCTGTGTAACGCATATCATTTGTGGTTTTAGAAATCTTATTAATGCTATGACACCGCTTTGTCTGGCCAGCTTTTTGGTAAAGTCACGGAAAAAAGATAGTAACAGCAAGCCGGTTATCATACTCTCCATTCTTTTAAACCCGCTGCAAAATTACGATTATTCCTTCAAACTTCCAAATATTATACAAAGAAATATGGTTTTATCCAATCGACAAATTGCCTTATTGTCAACCCATCGCTATCTTGCATCGTTCTCTGACGTCTGACGGCAAGTTGCGTGGTCAGAGAGAAATGACGGGCTTTGCTCCCGGCATGGCGAAAGTTGCGAAAAAAACGAAAGAAAACAAGAAATTCTTTTGCCGTTTCTTTACTTCTTTGTACCTTTGCACCATCATTGCGTAAAACAAATAACAAATAATACTATGGCAAAGAAAGAAAAAGAAAAGAAAATGAACGCTAAGCAGAAGGCTTACGCGAAGAAACAGGAAGAAGGTGGCAAGAAGGTAGTGGCTTGGATTATAGGCGTCTTCGTAGCCATGGCCGTGTTCTATGTGGCTTATCTGGCCATCACTGCATAGTGGGTGATGAGCGGAATGGAAATTGAGCGGAAGTTTCTGGTGAAGAGCGACGCCTACCGCCGTCTGGCCCATGCCAGCAGTCACATCCGCCAAGGATACATCTGCAGCGGCGGCGGGCGCACCGTCAGGGTGCGAGTGCGTGACGACGAGGCATTCCTCACCATCAAGGGCCCGTCATTAGACGGAGGTCTGAGCCGCTACGAATTTGAAAAGGCCATCACCCCCGACGAGGCCTTGCACCTGATGCTGCTCTGCGAGCCCGGCATCATCGACAAGACACGCTATCTGGTGAAAAGCGGCGAGCACACTTTCGAGGTGGACGAGTTTCACGGCGACAACGACGGTCTTGTCATTGCTGAGGTGGAGCTGCAGGCTGCCGACGAGCCTTATGTCAAGCCCGACTTTATCGGCGACGAGGTGACAGGCGACCACCGCTACTACAACTCTCATCTGCGCCGTTATCCCTACACTCAGTGGGAAGACCGCTAAAAGGAAAATCAAGCAAAAAGGGCTCCGCCACACTCGATAGCGGAACCCTTTTATTGTGCCCTGAATCGTCGGCTTTCCTTATTTCAATGTATCAGCCAGTTCAGCACCTGCCTTGAACTTGATCACCTTCTTAGCCTCAATGGTAATCTTCTCCTTTGTGGAGGGATTGATGCCCTCGCGAGCGGGACGCTCGTTCACGCTGAACGTGCCAAAGCCAATCAGAGAAACCTTGTCGCCTGCTACTAGAGCCTCTTTCACTGCTGCAACGGCAGCCTCAAGAGCCTTCTTTGCGTCAACCTTGCTGATAGCTGCACCAGCTGCAATCTTCTCAACTAATTCTGTCTTGTTCATAATAAAAAGGTTTAAAAAATAGTTATAAATAAAGGTTTTACGATTCATTTTTCCGTATTTGGTTGCAAATATAGAAGAAAGTTTTCATAAAACAAACAAAAAAAAGGAAAAAATCACTATTTTACTAAAAAAAAGTTGCTTTTACCCCGATTTTATGCCGTAGAACAGATATTTTTCGTAATTTTGCGGGCTGATAACGCAAATGAAGTACATTTTTAAATCGTAAGTCAGTAAATAGTAAACACCTAACATGTTCCGCAATATCCCGACAGTCACTAAGAATCTGCTGCTTATCAACATTGTCGTGTTTCTGGCAGCACTCGTCTTCAAGCGTCAGTTCGATTTGGAGAGTTGGGGCAGCCTCCATTTCTTCATGGCTCCCGACTTCCACGCTTGGCAGTTTGTCACCTATCAGTTCCTGCACGGCAATTTCACGCATCTTTTCTTCAACATGTTTGCCCTGTGGATGTTTGGCTGCGTCATCGAGCGCGTCTGGGGGCCTCAGAAGTTTATTTTCTATTACCTCATCTGCGGCATCGGAGCCGGTCTGTGCCAGGAGATTGTGCAGTATGTTGAGTTCACCAACGATGGCCTGACAGCCCTCAGCATCCATGACAGGGTGAACGTGGTGGGCGTCGGCGTGATGACCGTGGGGCAGATCTACAACCTCGCGGCCACCATCGGTGCTTCGGGAGCCGTCTACGGCATCCTGCTGGCCTTTGGCATGACCTTTCCTAACGAGCGCATCTTCATTTTCCCGCTTCCCGTGCCCATCAAGGCCAAGTGGTTTGTGTGCATCTATGCCGCCATCGAGCTGTTCTCGGCCTACACCTCAGCCCGCGACGGCGTGGCGCACGTGGCCCACTTAGGCGGCATGCTGTTCGGCCTGCTGCTCATCCTCTATTGGCGCCGCCATCCTGGCAACACGTTCAACATGGGCAACGGCAAGCAGTTCTTCGAGAACCTGAAGCGCAATTTCGAGGCACGGCAAGGTCAGAAGCCACAGCAGCACACCGACACGCGTCAGGCAGGCTTCGGCCCCACCCGTGAGGACGACATGGAATACAACGCGAAGAAGAAAGCACGTCAGGCCGAGATTGACGCCCTTCTCGACAAGATTCGCAAGAGCGGCTACGACAGCCTGACGAAAGAAGAGAAACAGCGCCTTTTCGAAGCAAGCCGTGAAGGGTAAAGGCTGAAGACAGAAGGTAGAAAGTTAAAAGGCTGAAGGTTAGAATTTGAAGACGGTCAGAAACATATTGTTGAACGTGTTCACTGGGGCCAGCGTGGCCACGGCGTTGATGCTTGTCTTTGTGGCCTACAGCGACCACTTTGACCCTGAGCGCCATCCATTCCTCGGCTGTGTGGGCATGGTGTTTCCTTTTTTTCTCCTTGTCAATCTCCTCATTCTCATCGCTTGGGCCATCTTCAAATGGCGGCGGGCATGGATTCCCCTCGCTGCCTATCTTCTCACCATTCCCGCCATACGCGTCTACTTGCCCCTGCACTTCCACCACGACGCGCCGGCAGGCAGTATGAAGATTGTGTCATACAATGTCGACTGTTACAACGAGGTGAAAGGCACGCCCAACTCGAAGACGCTCATCTACGACTATTTGAAACAGCAGGACGCCGACATCGTCTGCCTGCAGGAAGACGTTGCCACCAAGCCAGACACAGCCCACAGCATCGCACGCCTCTATCCCTACAACGACACTGTTCATTTGGGCCAGGCGACCGGCAACTACATCAACGCCGTCGGCATCCATTCACGCTATCCCATTCTCAGCAAAGAGAAGCTGCCCGTCGTCTCGAAAGCCAACGGAGCGGCCGCCTTCTTCCTCCTGATAGACTGCGACACCGTCTGCGTTGTCAACATTCATCTGGAATCCACACACCTCTCCGACACTGACCGCCGGCGCTACAACGACATGCTTAGCGGCGGCATGGACCGCCAACAGGCAGAGACCGAATCGCGCAAGCTCTTCGGCAAGCTCGCTTCGTCCATGGGCAAGCGCGCCCGTCAGGCCGACGTCGTTCACGACTATATCGACTGTCACAGCCATTATCCCCTCATCGTCTGCGGCGACATGAACGACACACCCATCTCCTACGTCCGTCACACCATTGCACAGGGGCTGACCGATGCCTTCGTTTCTACTGGCAACGGCCTTGGCTATACCTACCGAAGGAAAGGCTTCCGCTTCCGCATCGACAACATTTTATGCTCGGCACATTACGAGCCCTTCAGCTGCTACGTCGACAACGATGTGGAAGCCAGCGACCATTACCCTGTCATTGCCTGGTTGAGACGAAAAACAGAATAAAAGGGACTTACTAAGCAATAAAAAACACAAACAAACAAGAACAGTATGAAAACAAAACGCATTCTTCTTGGGGCTGTGGCGCTGATGCTCGGTATGAGCGCACATGCACAGAACTACAAGTATGAAACCGTGGACGGCGACATGATGCACACCCGCATCTACACGCTGAAGAACGGACTGAAGGTGTACCTCAGCGTCAACACCGAGGAACCGCGCATACAGACGTTCATCGCCGTGCGCACAGGTTCGAAGAACGACCCTGCCGAGACGACGGGTCTGGCCCACTATCTGGAGCACCTGATGTTCAAGGGCACCGACAAGTTCGGCGTCTCTGACCCAGCGAAGGAGAAGCCCCTGCTCGACGAGATAGAGCAGCGCTACGAGCAGTACCGCACGCTGACCGACGCCGACGCGCGCCGCCAGGCCTACCACGAGATAGACTCGGTGAGTCAGGTGGCAGCACAGTATTTCATCCCCAACGAATACGACAAACTGATGTCCGCCATCGGTGCCGAGGGCACCAACGCCTACACCAGCAACGACGTGACCTGCTACACCGAGGATATCCCCGCCAACGAGGTGGAGAACTGGGCGAAGATACAGTCCGACCGTTTCCAGAACATGGTCATCCGCGGCTTCCACACCGAGCTGGAGGCCGTCTACGAGGAGTATAACATCGGCATCGCGAAGGACCAGCGCAAGCTGTGGCAGTCGATGAGCAAGATGCTCTTCCCCACCCACCCCTACGGCACGCAGACCACCATCGGCACGCAGGAACACCTGAAGAACCCCAGCATCACCAACATCAAGAACTACTTCAACCACTGGTATCGTCCCAATAACGTGGCCATCTGCATGGCCGGCGACATGGATCCCGACAAGGTCATCGCCACCATCGACCGCTACTTCGGACAGTGGCAGCCCGGCGCCGACGTCAAACAGCCGGTTTTCCCGGCCCTCAAACCCATCACCACGCCGCGCGACACCACCGTCTACGGGCTGGAGGCCGAGACGCTGTGGCTCGGCTACCGCTTCGACCGCGGCAACTCGCTGCAGGTGGACACGCTCAACATCATCGGCGAGATGCTCTCAAACGGCACCGCCGGACTCATCGACCTCGACATCAACCAGCAGATGAAGATGCTGGGAGCATGGGCCACGGCTGAGCAGTTGCGCGACTACTCTGCCTTCATCCTCAGCGGCACGCCGAAGGAGGGCCAGACCCTCGAGGAGGTGCGCCAGCTGCTGCTCGACGAGATAGAGAAGCTGAAGCGCGGCGACTTCAGCGACGACCTCCTGCCATCGGTCATCAACAACACGAAGCTGCACTACTACACCTCGCTTGAGAGCAACCGTGCACGCGCCAACATGTTTGTGGAGACCTACATCAACGAGATTCCCTGGCAGCAGCAGGTGGGCTATCTCGACCGCATCGGCGGCATGACGAAGCAGCAGATTGTGGACTTTGCGCAGCGCCACTTCCGCCAGAACTACGTCACCGTGTTCAAGCGTCAGGGCGAGGACACCACGCTGAAGAAGATTGACAAGCCCGCCATCACGCCCATACCCACCAACCGCGACATGGTCTCGCAGTTTGTGAAGGACATACAGAACTCACATGCTGACCCCATCCAGCCGCGCTTCGTCGACTTCCAGCGCGACCTCACCTTTGGCAAGACGAAGAAGAACATCCCGTACATCTATGTGAAGAACGTGGAGAACGGACGCTTCACCATGACCTTCCGCTATGAGTTTGGCGAGGAGTCGGAACTGAAATACAGCTACGCCGCCGATTACTTAGAGTACCTGGGCACCAACAAGCTCACCAACGAGCAGATCAAGCAGCAATTCTACAAGCTGGCCTGCAACTATATTATTAATGTAGGCGAGCGCACCATCAGCGTCACGCTGAGCGGCCTCAGCGAGAACATGCCGCAGGCGCTGGCCCTGTTAGAGAACGTGATGCAGAACGCCAAGGTGGACACCGACGCGTGGGAGCAGTACATACAGCTGGAGGAGAAGAGCCGCGCTGTCTCGAAGCTGAACCAGCAGAGCAACTTCGAGCACCTCATAGCCTACGGACTCTACGGCCCCTACAACTACTATCGCAACATATTCACCTCCGAACAGCTGCGCCAGACCAACCCGCAGGAGCTGCTCAACCTGCTGAAGAACCTGAAGCAGTATGAGCACACATTATTATATTATGGCCCCATGAGCGAGAAGGAACTGGCCACCGTGGTGACAAAGCAGCATAAGACCGGCAAGAAATTCCTCGCTGCACCCGCAGGCCGCCACTACACCCTGCAGGCCACGCCGCAGAACGAGATACTCATCGCTCCTTACGAAGCCAAGAACATCTACATGCGCATGCTGCACAACGAGCAGCGTCCCTGGCAGCCCGAGGAGGCCGCCGTCAAGGCGCTGTTCAACGAATACTACGGCGGCGGCATGAACACCATCGTGTTCCAGGAGCTGCGCGAGGCTCGCGGTCTGGCCTACAATGCCTACGCCGCCTACATGGAGCCAGCCTACAAGGACCGCTCGGAGTATTTCTTCACACACATCATCACACAGAACGACAAGATGATGGACTGCGTGCGACAGTTCCACCAGATACTCGACACCATCCCGCAGAGCGAGCAGGCCTTCCGCATCGCCAAGGATGCCCTGACAAAGCGTCTGCAGAGCCAGCGCACCACGAAGTTCGGCCTCATCAACGCCTGGATGTATGCCAAGCAATTAGGCATCGACTACGACATCAACGAGCGCATCTACCAGCGCTTGCCCAGCGTCACACTGCAAGACATCGTCAGCTTTGAGCAGCAGCAGATGGCACACAAGCCCTACCGCTACATCATCCTCGGCAACGAGAAAGAGCTTGACATGGATGCACTCGGCAAAATAGGTACTATCCGAAGGCTTACTTCCGAAGAAATCTTCGGTTATTAAGAGGACAGGCTGAGCCTTCCCATAAGGGCAGAAAGAAACAATTCCGGAAGGAACAGCCGACAGCAACCGCGAAGGGGCGACAGAAGACGATTGGTACTCACCATCGTCTTCTGTCGTCCCTTCAGGATTAGTTACTGCCTTGCCCGCCGCAGCAATCCCGTGAGACACTCCCCTCCCTTGTAGGGGAGGGGCAGGGATCAAGAGGTGAGGGCTGCGCCTTGAGCTACGCGGCGGGCAAGGAGCGGCAAAAAGTCCCGAAGGGACGATGGATTACAGGCAGGGGCAACGCCCCTGCTAATGGTTGACACCACAATGAGTCCTGAAGGGACGACAGAACTCGGGTAACGAACTGACCTGTTTCGCGCCATAACTATGTCACTCCATCCGTACAGCATGTGTCTTTTTGCCATCTGGGGCTATTATGCAAAAGTTTCCTGGCGAGAAACCTTTGGTTTCCTGCCGAGAAACCGATGGTTTCTCGGCAGGAAACTTTTAAAACCCATGCCGCCTTGAAACTGCAGGATTCTCACATGGGTGGAAATCCATAGAAAAGC
>JAEEPZ010000251.1 GCA_016285055.1 Prevotella sp. | reverse complement strand
TGAGAAGGACCCACGTCGCTTGCGTTTCACATATAATTGTCAGCGCTTCCTGGAGCTTGAGGAGGTGAGAAATTTCCAACCGGAACTTGTCATCAATGCTGCTACCGTAAAATATACCATTCCTGCATTCAACGAGGTACTGCCTTTCTTGCCTGAGCAATGTATTTTGTCTGACATCGCTTCGGTAAAGACAGGATTAAAAGAGTATTACGAAAGCACTGGGCGCAGATATGTCTCTACTCACCCGATGTTTGGCCCTACGTTCGCCAATCTCAATCAGCTCTCTGAAGAGAATGCGATAATCATCAGCGAGGGTGACTATATGGGACGTTGCTTCTTCAAAGACCTCTATTCGAGATTGGATCTTAATATCTACGAATACACCTTTGAGGAGCATGATAAGACTGTGGCATATTCGTTGTCAATCCCGTTTGTGTCAACTTTCGTATTCTCTGCGGTGATGAAACATCAGGATGCACCTGGTACGACATTCAAGCGTCATCTTCGCATAGCCAAAGGTGTGCTGAATGAAGATGATTACCTATTGCAGGAAGTTCTCTTCAACCCCTATACCCATGACCAAGTGGACCAAATAAGGGCTGAGTTGAAATCTCTCCTTGAGATTATCGACAATAAAGATGCAGATGGCATGAAGGCCTATCTTACGAAAATCAGAGCCAATGTAAAACGCGATGTGGAAGCGTTAAAGTAAGGCTATAAACAAATTGGGGTGTTCATCGACTGAACACCCCAATTTATTTTATGCTGGGTTCTATTAATTTCCCCATTAAAACAGAAACTTCTTTCCGCTGTTTATTGCTATGCCCTTCGTGCCTGGCATTATTCTCTGACCTTGCAGGTTATACCACTCATCGCTATACGTCCGTTCGGCCTTTTTTAGGTTTACGGACGTTTCTTTTTTGCTTGCAGCCTTGCGCAGCTGGGAATGAACATAGTAGTAAGCCGGCTTTGCGTTGCAGTTTGAGTCAAACATCAATGGCTGGTTGTGGCGCCATGAATTGTTGTCTGATATACCCCAAACCATGAGTGTAGGACAGTTTTCATTACGCAGGAACACCCTTGTGATAGCGGCATATTCTTTTGCCTGATTTTCCAGAGCATCAGGTGCTGATGGGTTGGCAAGGGCAATGTCAAGTTCGGTAATGATACAGTTAAGCCCCAAAGGCGCATAGCGCTGGATATTGTTCTCAAGTTTCAGAGTGTCAAGCTGACCCGTGGTGAGGTGGCATTGCAATCCGCATCCGTCAATTGGAAGATTGGATGCCTTGAGGCGTTTCACAAGATTGAAGTAAGCCTCTGCCTTGGTGCTGCCCATGAATTCCACACCATAGTCGTTGATATAGAGCTTTGCAGAAGGGTCGGCCTCATGAGCCCATACGAAGGCAGAGTCAATAAACTCCTCTCCTATGTATGTTGCCCAAATAGAGGGACGCAGCTTATAAGTGCCTGGGTTGGTGCGCACTACGCTCTGGTCATCGTCAAGCACCTCGTTGACCACATCCCACTCGCGTATCTTTCCTTTGTATTTACCCACTACATTATAGATATGGTTCTTCAGTATGCCGAGCAGCTGCTCGCGTGTGAACCCGTTGTTGTTCTTTCTGCCGTCTGAACTAACCCACGAAGGCACCTGTGAATGCCAAGCTAAGGTATGGCCTCTCACCTCCTGATGGTTACGCTCTGCTTCCCACATTATGGCGTCTGAACCTCCGTAGTTGAAATAGTTCTGTCCAGGTTCGGTGGCATCAGACTTCATTTCATTCTCGCCCACCACGATATTGAATTCACGGCCCACAGCTGCTGTTTCAGGCACATTGTCATTGCTCAGGTCATAGCGATAACTGGCAGCTGCTACGCCAATGCTCTTGCCAAGCTTGTCGGCGTAGGTGCGAAGCGGCGTCTTGTCGGTCATATCGATTGTTATGTCTTCGTCAGGATAGTTTTTCACGTCACCATCCTGCGTTTCGTCATCGTCTTCCTTGTAGTTTGGATTGTCATCAAGCGAAATGACCCTTGCTACGATGGTGAACGTGCCGTCGTTTTCCACACGTTGCTCGGGGGTAAAGGTGTATCTCTTAGGATAGCGCATGTCGAATGCCAATCCTTCTGCGGGTTTCTTTGAGCAGGTGAGCAACACGATTTCGTCGTTGATGTTCAGCGTGGCATCGTCTGTCAGCGTCAGCGCCAGTCGCGGATTGGCGTCTGAGGTTTG
>JAEEPZ010000132.1 GCA_016285055.1 Prevotella sp. | reverse complement strand
ATTAGGTTTCCTGCCGAGAAACCTTTGGTTTCCTGCCGAGAAACCGATGGTTTCTCGGCAGGAAACTTTTAAAACCCATGCTGCCTTGAAACTGCAGGATTCTCACATGGGTTGAAATCCATAGAAAAGCTATTGTCTTTAACTCCTTTAACTCCCTTAACTCCTTTAACTCCTCTTTTATCTGCGAAGAAGAGGCAGCGAAGAAGTTCTTGCCTTGCAAGAGCGACCAAAAAGACAAAAGGTCGAGCGGGGACGATTGTCACCACAGAGACACAGAGGTCACAGAGTTTTTCTCTGCTGCTGAACATCAAAAACTCTGTGTTCTCTGTGCCTCTGTGGTGAATATGGCAATTGCCTACACTACATACACTTTGCCTACACTAAGCATACACCTGTGTAACAGCAACTTAGACTATTGGTGTAAGTAGTGTAGGCAAAAACTAAAAAAAATATTTTTCAGCAACGAGCTCGCTCGCACTTGGAAGTGCGAGCGAGCTCTGCTTTATGCTCACTTAATCACGACCTTTCTGCCTCCGTAGATGTAGAGCCCCTTCTTCGTCGGCTCCCCGTCGAGCTTCACGCCGTCGAGCGAGTACCAACTATTATTTCTTCTTTCTTCTTTATTATTTAGGTCGAAGACCGCATTCGTCTCGTCACCGAAGTTCAAATTGAAGCCTGTCAGCAGACGCGCACCTGCTCCGCCGTCCTCGCCAATCTTGAAGTATGCGCGGCAGGCACCAATGGTCACACCTCCGTTCGTGCCGTCGGGATAGTAGAGCTTGTTGTCAGCACCAAGGAAGAGGATGCTCCTGTCCTCGGTGGCGATGGTCTTCTGGTCGTAGGTGCCGATGAAGCGGACGCGGGCATCGCCGTTCTCGCCGTTGTCGAAGCTCTTATCCGTATCGTAGACTATCACACCGTCGAATACCAGGTCAGTCTCAGTCAGGGTAGCGCCGCTGCTCCACTTAATGATATAAGGCGTACCGGCCGTCAGCTCATCGACGGGTTCGCTGAAGTTCAGGTTGAGCGTGGTGCCGCTGATGTTGGCCGATGACAGCTCGCGGGCCTCGGCGCCAGCCAGCGGACTGCCCGCCAGCGTGACCGAGAAAGGCAGATACAGCGTGTTCCAGTAGCCGTCCTTGTACAACTCGCGCCCGGTGAGAGTGACGTTGGCATAAACGCCGTCGTTGCTGTTTATCGTCGAAGCATTGTTTGTGGCATCATTAACCAGGTCGATGTTGGCTAATGTGGTGAAGTAGGCGCTGGCGCTCCATTCAGTGACACCGCCATTACATTCGGAACTGATGCCCTGCACCTGCCATTCGTACTTGGTGTTCGTCTCAAGACTGTTGATGGTCAGCCCGCTGGTGACGTTGGTGTTGCCCTCGTTCCAATTACCATCAGGGGTAAAGGTCTGGGTAGTAACGACAACGTCGTCAATGGCAGCTGAATAGTAAGAGCTATTTGAGTTGTACTTGAAGGCAATATAGCCGTTATTGCTGTTGATGGTGGCAATGTCAGACGATGACAGCGAGTAGGAGTTTGAACCTGTGGCTGGAGCTATAGGTTCTCCCACTCTCGTGAATGTGCTGTAGCCCGTGTTGTCGGTCACATAGCCCACTTCCAAGTTGCCGCAAGATGAGGTGGATTCGAAAGCATAGTTGAACGACACTGCCGTGATGTTGCTATATTGCGGCATGATGGCATAGGCACTTTGGCCAGTGCCTGTTGTGGTCATCAGCAAATAGTTGTCCGTCAAGGCTGAAATGTAAGAATATTTGCTGGCATTAGACACACGAGGTGCATAGGAGCCTGTAGTGTATGAATACCAACCAGTGGGAAGTTCTCCTTCTGAGGAATTATAACCTACTGCGGTTTGCTCAGAGAAGTCCTCAGTAGTAGCAATCTCTTCACTAACCACGAGTTTACGATACCTCACATTAAAGCTTTCTTGCACGCCGCTCCAGTTCAGTTTGGCTGAATTGTCAGTGAGTTCGGTGACGTTCAGTCCATCAGGAGCTGCGCAGTTGGAGAGGGTGGTGAAGCTCACCACTTCGCTCCAGAGGTTGCCTTCGGTGTCGCAGGCGGGTTTCACACGGGCATAGTAGGTATGCTCGGCTGAGAGGTTAGTAAGGTTGGCCGTAACGGTGGTGACATCACCAACGGTTGCAACGGTGAAGCCATCAGTCAACTCGGTGTAGGAGCCAGTTTCAAAATTGTTGTCCTCGCCATATTGAAGCACCCAGGCGGTTTCATCGCCATAGGGGTGGCGTTCCCAAGTGAGGGTGGCCGCTTCGTTGGTCACGTTATTAGCGGCAAGATTCTGCGGCTGCCAGCAGGTGGGAGCAACGTCGATGGTGATGTCATCAACGTATGTGGGATTGCCATAATAGCTTTGGCCTTCGAAAATCATATAAACCGTGCCGGTCATCATGATGGGAGCAGTCTGATACTGATACCAGCCAGAAGCTGATTCTGCGACAGGATAGGGCTGGCCATAATTGCGCGAATAGTGGCCTAACTCAACGGCATTGGGGCCGATGTAGTCGCAATCGCTGATGTACATCTTGAAACCTTCAGGATTGTCTTTTGTACCCATTCTGTTAATCCAGAATGACACGATGTAGCCGCTTGGCGCGGTGAACTCCATGGCCGGGAATACCAGCATGGTTTTGGCACAATCAGTTTCAGTACTGGAGGAGCTACCCTTATCGGGCAGTATCAGTGCCTGGCTGCCATCATGATGATAATTAGTGGAAGTTCCCCAAACACGGGTGGCGTTGGATCCGGTCTGTACGGTGGCTTCGTTGCGCCAGCAATCACCGAGTAGGTTGGTTGTGGGAGTTGAAGCATTTGCAGGAAAGCCTTCGGTGGTTTCAAATCCGTAGGTGACGGGAAAGGTGGTAATCACATCGCACTCGGTGGCAAACCGATAGTTGACGACTATGCTCTCGTGTCTGCCATCATAGAGGGCTTTTACGCGGAAGTCATAGTAGGTACTGTGTGTCAGGCTGCTCAGGTCGGCATAGGCATCGGTGGTTGATGACCAGTTAGCTGGCCATTCGCCTGAGATGGTCTTGAATTGGTATTGGTAGCCCGTCGGGGTGGCACCGGTGACCGTCCAGGCGATATGTGCCGAGGTGGTCGTGTAGGTGCAGTTGGCCTCGTCGATGACGGGGTACTTGTAAGGCGTAGGCAGGTAGCTGAAGGTGATTTTTGGGAAATAATAAGTCCGGCTTGCACTATTACTACCATATTGGTATACAACGTGATATTTATTTGATCCATAAGTGGCCGTCCAGTTGACACTTTGTGTTGTCGTTCCTACAGTGTTGGTCTTGAATCCAATCAGCAGGTTGCCGCCGTTGTAGGTGTAGTTTTGGTCAAAAGCAATCGTCATCATGCCGTTGCTGAGGCTGATCGTTCCGGTATACACATTGTTGAGGGTTTCCCAATCGATGAACGTGGCATCGGTGAAAGTGCTGTTCTCCACTTCGGCCATATACACGTCGAAGATTACTCCGCCCCAGTCGGTGGTAGTCGTCGTATTAGTGGTGTAGTAAGTGATGCTTCTGATGGTGCCGCCAGCTATCTCAGCAAGTTCTTCAGCGGGAATCACGAACTGGCTCTGGTTGGTGGCATTTTGAGTAAAAGAGCCAGAGAAGGGGTAATAGGAATTATACGATGTGGCACCTTCATTATAGGTATAGTCCACAAAGTTGGTGGGCACGAACTCGACCACGTTGCTCCAGTTGCTTCCTTCTGTGTCACACGCAGGCTTTACGCGGGCATAGTAGATGCTCTCTGAGGTGAGACCAGTCAGGCTGGTTGTCGGGTTGGTGCTCACCGTGGTTTCCGTGTAGGTGCCAGCGGTAAAAGTCTCGTCCGTGCCGTATTGCAGCACCCAGGCCGTGGCGGAACCATGTTCCGCCCAGCTCAGGGTGGCGGAGGTGGAGGTTACATCACTGGCTGTAAGACCTGTCGGGCTGACACAGGAAGGAATCAGGCTGACTTCCACATCGTCGATGCAGCAGCTATATTGAGTGCTATAAAACCATCTAAACACCAACTGGGTGGCTGCGGCGGGCACTTCATTCAGGTAGGTTAAACGCTGCACCATGGAGCCGTTGTTCCTGCCGTAGGTCTCAATAGCTGTAAAGGTGTTGAAGTTCTCGTCTTCGGCAGTAATGTATCCCAGAGTGAGTTCACCGTTTGAAGAACTCTCGGTCCACATCCAGAAACTGATTTGCAGTTGGCTGAGGGCATTGGTAAACTCTGGCAGGGCGGCATAGCAATAGCCCGAGCCGTAGAAGGTGAGGGCATTGTTGCCATCGTGAACATAATGATACGAACCGCTTCCGATGATGTGCGGCGCGACAGAGCCTGTACTATAACTGTCCCAGCAGACAGGCACTACACCATTATTGGCATTGTAGACAACCCCCGTATAGTCTTCGAAGCCTTGGATGTAGGTGTTGCTTTCAGTGATAGTGATGGTTTCACATTCGGTGGTGAAGTTTATCTCTTTGCTCCAATCGCTTTGGTCGTCAGCACTGCAATAGGCGCGTACCTTGGCGGTGTAAAGAGTTGCTACTGTGAGGTTATCAATGGTGAAAGGATTACTATTGGCATCGATGAGGTGTTCCTCGTCACCGTTGATACATATCTGCCATGCGTCCTGTCCTTCTGCGCCGTTAGTCCAGCTAAGTGTGGCCGAGCTTGTCGTGGTGGCGGTCACTGCAAGGTCAGTGGGCTTGAGGCAGGTGGGTGCTTCGCGAATGACAATGTCGTCGATATAGACACCATTGGTGGTTCTGCTTGGGGTGGCGGCATCAATCATGATGGCCACATAGCTGTCGGTACAGTCGGCCGGGACGAGATATTCGAAAGGATCCTCTGGATAGGAGGTGGTCAACGTTTGCTCGGCAATCATCGTGAAGGTGCTTGCATCGAGAGGATTGCTCATCGTCCCAATCTTGAAAGTGCTGGTGGTGTTGTAGCCTTTTGCCTGTAGCATAATCTGCTTGCCAGTCAGGTTCTCCATCGGAGGCAGGATGGCGTATTGCGGCTGCGGGTCGTATGTAGTGCTACCATTACTATAAGAAGCGAAGGAATACAGTTTTAAACAGTTAGACCCTGAGTGGGCCGAATAATCAACAAGATAGGGATAAGAAGAATAACTGCTATTGGTGGTGTTGTTGATGCGACTCCAGCAGTCAGGCAAGACCCCTGTATCAGTCGTATAGCTGTCGAAGTTCTCCGTCCACGGATAGATAGTGTTGGCTTCGCACTGGGTGTTGAAGCTCAACATTTTACTCCATTCGCTCTGTTCTGTTTCACTGCAACAGGCACGTACCTTGGCGGTATAGGAAGTTGCTGCTGTGAGGTTTCCAATGGTGAAAGGATTGCTGTTGGCATCAATTAGGTGCTCCTCGTCCCCGTTGATACATATCTGCCATGCAGTCTGTCCTTCTGCGCCGTTGGTCCAGCTGAGGGTGGCCGAGGTTGCCGTGGTTTCAGTCACTGCAAGGCCATTGGGTCTGAGGCAGGTGGGGGCTTCGCGAATTTCGATGTCGTCGATATAGACACCATTGGCGGTTCTGTTTGATGTGGCGGCATCAATCATGATGGCTAAGTAGCTGTCGGTGCAGATGGCCGGGATGAGGTATTCGAAAGGAACTTCGGGATAGGAAGTGGTTAGGCCGTCTTGCTCGGCAATCAGCGTGAAGGTACTGGCATCGGTCGGGTCACCCATCGTGCCAATCTTGAAGGTGCTGCTGGTGTTGTAGCCCCTGGCCTTCAGCGTCACTTGCATGCCGGCCAAGCCATTCATAGGAGGCAGGGCGGCGTACTGCGGCTGCGGGTCATAGTTGCTATAGCTTGAATAATACGAATAGAATTTCAAGCAGTTTGGCGAGGAGGCAGCATCGCCGGAGTAGATATTAGGATAGCCACTATAATAGCTATGGCTGCATGTATTGATATAGTTCCAGCAGTCGGGCAGGTTGTTGGTAGAGCCTGAATTAATGCCAGTGTAGCTGTCAAAGTTCTCGCTGTAGCCTACGGCATCGATTGGCTCGCAGAGTGTGGTGAAGCTGACAACGTTGCTCCAGTCGCTTGTGTCGCCGCCGCCACAGTCGGACTTCACGTGGACGTAGTAAAGTGTTCCTGCAGTGAGGCCTGTAATGGCATAATTGGGAATACCGCTACGGTTTACCGAAGTGGCATTTGTGAAGTCTTGATCTGTGCTGTATTCGAGCACCCAATCGGTGGCGCTTCCGTTCTCAGTCCATTGGAAGGAGGCTCCCTCTTCTGAGATAATCCGTGCTGCGCCCAGCGTGGGCTTCATACAGGTGGGCGGGAGTTTCACCTCAATGTCATCAATATAGCACCTGTACCAATTCAGATACTTGATGGCAATACGGGCAGCCGTGGCCGGAGCTTCATTCAATTCTTTGGTCACCGTAGTGTAATTCGAAGAAGCAGTATACGATTCCAAAGACACAAAGGTGCTGGCATCGTTGGCATCGGTCAGGTAGCCGACATAGACGTTACCTGTTGAAACTTTGTAAGAGAAGGTGATTTGCAGCGTATTGATGGCTGCATCAACCAGAGGAAGTCCAACGACTACATAATCAGAAGAACTACCAGCGTCCCAGCTGTCAATGTTAAGAGCCTTGGAACCACTGTGGACATTCGTGGCGGTTGTTTCAATAGCCAAGAAACTTCCGCTGTGCGTTTGGTACGAAATCCATCCGGCGTCAGTAAGGTCGTCGGCTGAACTCATGTCCTCAAATCCCTCGGTGTAGGGGATAGGCTCTTGTGCCCACGCCGTTGCGGTGGTGAGCAGGGCTACGAGCAGCGTCATGGCTGCGCGTGCCAGTCTGGTTTTGGTTGTAAACTGTTTCATGCTTTTATTGGTTTATTTGTTGTTAATGTTCGTTATTCGTTCTCGCACCTGTTTTCAAAAGGAGGTCGTCTTCAAAAAATCCCGCAGGTGGATGTGCCTTATTCCATCAATGTTTGTCACCCCGTATGTCCTGTCCATAGAAACAACGTATTTGGGGTGGTTGTCTTTTATCAGTTTCAGGTTCCCGAATTCCCTGTTGACAGTGTCCTCCGTTGCAAGCAGATAGGTAACCTGGGCGTAGATGGTGCCGCTTTGGTTTTCTGCGACGAAGTCAATCTCGGCCTTTTGCAGCTGACCTACATATATGGTGTAATAAACCAAATTTTCGGCAAAAGTAACAAAAACGTCAGATATAGGCAAAGGAATCGGCGAAAACGGCAAAAGTGTTATTTATAATTAACACTTTACTCTTCGTCGTCCCAGTCGTCGAAGGAGCGGCTGCGGGCGGTGCCGCTGCCGGCGGACACTTTGGAGTTGAAGCCGGCGTTGCCGCCGACGCTGTTCACCTCACTGGCTCCGAGGATGGCGAACTTCTGGCTGATAGCCACTGCCTGCATGGCAGGCTTCCGATAATTCTTTTTCAAACTGTTTATGGTTTGTTATTATGTACTGATGTTACTTTATCACGACCTTGAGCTAAAGCTCGAACTCGCTTGCACTTCCGAGTGCAAGCGAGCTCTGCTTTATTCTCACTTAATCACGACCTTGCGGCCATTCCTGATATAGAGTCCCTTCTTCGTGGGCTTCCCGTCGAGCTTCACGCCGTCGAGGGTGTACCATTTATCATTTGTCATTTGTCCTTTATCATTTAGAGGCGCAGCCTCGCTGATTCCCGTCTCCTCGCCGAAGTTGAGCACGAACTGGCGGGCGTGGGCGCCGCCGAGGTCGAAGTAGGCGCGGAAGGCGTTGATGGTGGCGCCCGTCAGCGGATAGTAGAGGGTGTTCTTCGCGCCGAGGAAGAGGATGCTCTGGTCCTCCTTGTCGAAGGCGATGGTCTGGTAGGTGCCCTTGAAGCTGCCGCCGGAGAAGGCCACGTCGCGGTTGGTGTCGTCGATGGTGACGGTGCTGAATACGGGGTCGGTGATGCCTATGGAGGTGATCACGGGCACGGCCTTTCCGTCCTTCACCTGCCATCCGCTGCCGAGGTCTGCGGCCAGGTCGTCGGCACTTGTCGTGCCGATGGCTGTGGCACCGTTGGTGAAATCATTAAGAGCCACGGTGTAGTAGCAGTTCGTGGTCTTCACCATATTGCGGCTGAACGTGGTGCTGCCGGATTGATCTATCGTGATGCCCTCGGGTGCAAAGACGCTGTTGCGGATGCTGGTCGCGCTGTTGCTCCAGCCCACGAAGCCACCCCAGCACTTGGTGCTGCTGCCACTGAAGCTTCCGTCGAAGCGGCAGTTGCTGATGGTGGCGTCGCCGGAACTCGACACGCCGATGAAGCCGCCGTGGGTGCCGTCGCCCGAAATGCCGCTGCTGATGGTCACGCTGCTCCAGCTGTTGAGGATGGTGGTGTTGCCGTCCGACTGGCCTACCAGCCCCGAGCGGAACTTAGATGCTTCGTTGTTGTCGGCAATGACGGAGCCTGTGGTGTGCAGGTTGGCGATGGTGGCCCCCTCTACATAGCGGAACGGGGCGCAGGCCTCTCCCGAGGCCGACAGGTCGTTGAGCGTCAGCGTGTGGCCCTGGCCGTCGAAGGTGCCCTTGAACTTGTGCTCGCTTGTGCCCACCATCTCCGAGACTTCGATGTCGTCAGCGAGCCTTACCACCTTGCCCTCATACGTGTTGCCACCTGCTACGTCGGCGGCAAAGTTGTGCCAGTCGTTCGTCGAGCTGATGGTGCGGGCTATGGATGAGGGCCACTTCACGATGTAGGGCCGGCCAGCCGTCATTAGCCCCACTTGCTCCCCTGAAGGGGAAATATCGACGAAGTTGAGCGTGAGGATGCCCGTCGTGGCATCGAAGCCCGTGCCACTGCCCTCACGGTTGTCCAGCTCCATGACGGTGGCACCCTCGAGGGGTGAACCCGCGAGCGCGACGTCGAAAGGCAGGCACAGCGTGTTCCAGTCGCCGTCTTGGTAGAGCGTGCGGCCGGCGAGGGCGACGCGGGGAACGGCCACGTTGCCCACCGTGGTGAGGATATAGCTGTTGATGTCGGTCCTCGATGAGTGGTCATAGAGGATGATGCCGGGCTCGGCGCCGTCGGTGACGTCGGCCTTGTTGCAACCCACGCTGGTGGCGTTCTCTGTACCGGCTACGGTGCAGGCGTGGTAGTAGTTGTTCTCAAGGGTGCCGCCTTTCTCGCCGCAGATGGCGCCGTAGGTGTTGTCCGCGGCGGCGGGCACGGTGGCGCCGATGGCGAGGTTGTGGCGCAGGGTGCCGCCGTTTTCGCCCACGATGCCGCCGTAGCAATAGCTGTTGTCGGCGTCGGCGATGGTGAGGGTAGCGGCGCTGGTACACTGGTCGATGGTGCCGCCGTTTTCGCCCACGATGCCGCCGTGGTAGTTAGCACCGGACTGGGCGGCGTGGATATAGACGTCGGCTGCGATGTGGCAGTCGCTGACGGTGCCCTTGTTGTTGCCCACGATGCCGCCGGTGTTATCGTAGCCGATGATGCGTGCGTCGGCGAGGGTGATGCCCCGGATGTTGCCGCCGCTCAGGCCGAAGAGGCCTTGGTCAATGGACGCGCTGTAGGCGCCCTTATAGATGCGGATGCCGCTGACGGTGTGGCCCCGGCCGTCGAAGTGGCCGCTGAAGAAGCACACTTGATTACCGAAGTCGCAGCCGATGGCGGTGTAGTTGCTCGCATATACGGCATCGTTCGCGTCGTCGTCGTGGTTGTAGGTGATGTCGGCTCCCAGCACGAAGTACTTGCCCTTGTACTTGTAGTAGTATTTCCCGCGGTTGCCGTAATCTTCATAGTCGCCCGTGGCGCTGTTCACGCGCTGTGCCAGCAGGTCGAGCTGGCTGGCATAGCTGATGACCCAGGGATCGTCCCTGGTGCCCGTGCCGCTCCAGGGGATGGGTGTCAGTGTCACCGTGACGGTGACATCGGCGGTGGGCACGGTGAGGGTGGTGCCGCTGAGGACGTTGGAGGTGATGTCGATGCCGTTGGCGGTCTTGGTGACGGTGATGGTGGAGGAGGCGTAGCCTTCGGGTACGTTGGCGAACTGGTTGGCGAGGATGAGCTGTGCGCCCTTGCGCCAGTAGTTCTCGTCCTGTCCGTCGCCGTCGCTGTCGTAGCTGAAGCCGAGGTCGTCGGCCATCGGGGTCTGGATGGTGATGCCTTCGCCGGGAGTGACGAGGAAGGCAGGCATGGCGCCGTTGTTGTCGTCGACGTCGGCATTGTTGCAGCCCTTGCCGGTGGCGTTCTCCACGCCGGCCACGGTGCAGTCGTGGTAGTAGTTGTTGGTGAGGGTGCCGTTACTGTTTTTGCCGCAGATGGTGCCGTAGTAGGCAGTGGCGGTGATGGCCGTTTCGGTGACGGTGCAGTTGCTCACGGTGCCGCCGCTTTTGAGGCCGACGATGCCGCCGACGTTCTCATAGCCTTTGATGCGGGCGTCGGTGAGGTGGACGTGGTGGACGTTGGCACCAGTGCCGGTCTGGCCGAAGAGTCCTTGGTAGCTGTCGGCGTTGCTATAGATGCGGATGCCGCTGACGCTGTGGCCCTGGCCGTCGAAGTGGCCGCAGAAGGGGTTCCCGCTGTTACCGATGGCGGTGTAGTTGCTCCCGGTGGCGCCGATACCCTCGGTGTCGTAGATGATGTCGGCTCCCAGCTTGAAATACTTGTTCTTGTAGTCGTTGGCGGTCTCGCCGTGGGTGCCGTTCACGCGCTGTGCCAGCTTGTCGAGCTGAGCTTTGTTATAGATGATGTAGGGGTCGGCCTGTGTGCCCGCGTTCTTGGTGGCCCAGTCGATAAGGACTCCGCTGAAGCGCACGCTGATGTCGAAGTCGGGCATGGTGAGGACGTTGTTGATGATGGCACTGGCGATGATGGCGGTTTCGTCGGCGGTCTTGGTGACGGTGTATTCGCCGTTTTCGTAGCCCGCATCGTTTAGAGTGAGCTGTGCGCCCTTGCGCCAGTAGTTCTCGGCCTGGCCGTTGCCGTCGTAGCGGAAGCCGAGGTTGTCGGCCATCGCGGTCAGGAAGCTGACGCCGTCGCCGATGGTCAGGACGTAGGCAGGCACGGCGCCGTTGTTGTCGGTGACGTCGGCTTTGCCGCAGCCCACGCCGGTGGCGTTCTCTGTGCCGGCCACGGTGCAGGCGTGGTAGTAGTTGTTCTCAAGGGTGCCGCCGTCGCTCATGCCGCAGATGGCGCCGTAGCTGTTGTCGTCAGCGGCGGGCACGACGGCTCCGATGGCGAGGTTGTGGCTCAGGGTGCCGCTGTAGTTGTAGCCTGCGATGCCGCCGTGGTATGCGAGACTGCTTTCATTCGTGGTGAGCGTGGCCGCGCTGGTACAGTCGCTGACGGTGCCCTTGTTTTCGCCCACGATGCCGCCGAGTTTATATGAATAGTTATGATTTAAGTAGGCGCGGATGGTGACGGTGGCTGCGACGTGGCAGTCGCTGACGGTGCCGCTATTCGCGCCCACGATGCCGCCGAGGCTGGGGTCGTAGTTGATGTAGCCGGAGATGCGTGCGTCGGCGAGGGTGATGCCACGGATGTTGCCGCCGCTCTGGCCGAAGAGGCCTTGGCAGCCGCTGCCCATATAGATGCGGATGCCGCTGACGGTGTGGCCCCGGCCATCGAAGTTGCCGCAGAAGGTGTTCCCGTTTCCTATGGCGGTGTAGTTGCTCTCGTATTCGTCGCCCTCTTGTTCGGCGTGTCTGTAGGCGATGTCGGCTCCCAGCACGAAGTACTTGCCCTTGTAGCCAGTAGCGGCATCGTCGTCGCCCGTGCCGCTGTTCACGCGCTGTGCCAGCAGGTCGAGCTGGCTGGGATAGATGATGACCCAGGGATCGTTCTCGGTACCCGTGCCGCTCCAGGGGATGGCCGTCAGTGTCATTGTGACGGTGACATCGGCGTAGGGCACGGTAAGGGTGGTGCTGCTGAGGACGTTGTCGGTGATGTCGGTGCCGTCGGCGGTCTGAGTGACGGTGTAAGAGATTACGTAGCCTTCGGGTACTTCGGTGGGCAGGTCGGCGAGGGTGAGCTGTGCGCCCTCGCGCCAGTAGTTCTCGTCCTGTCCGTCGCCGTCGCTGTCGTAGCTGAAGCCGAGGTCGTCGGCCATCGGGGTCTGGATGGTGATGCCTTCGCCGGGAGTGACGAGGAAGGCAGGCATGGCGCCGTTG
>JAEEPZ010000131.1 GCA_016285055.1 Prevotella sp. | reverse complement strand
GGCAGCAAAGAACATTACTGACATTACAGACCCCACCCCTGCCCCTCCCCGTAAGGGCAGGGTTCAAGAGGGGATGGCTGCGCATAAATCCTTTCTGCAAAGGGTCAACTGCTATATCATTGCCTAAGTTTTTTTTCAGGAGTTAAAGGAGTAAAGTTTGGAGTTAAAGCGGATCAACGTCGTAATACAGTTGCAGGCTGGCGTAACGCTTGTCCTGCAACATTTGTGTTTGGGCCAGCCGCAAGTATTGGCGCACCTTCGCCATGTCGATGCCCAGCTCCAGCTTGAGCACGAGCTTGCGGATGCTCAGCGTCTTGATACGCGCCACGGCGGGCTTGTCGGGACCGAGGACACGGACACCGAACCACTGGCGCAGACGGGCACCCAGCTCTAAGCCGGCTGTCTCAACCACTTGGTCTTTCTGATGCTTGAGGAAAACATAGATGATGCGGTAGTAAGGCGGATAGCGAAAGGCCTGGCGCTCGGCCAGCAGCGAGCGGAAGAAAGCCTGATAGTCGTTGCGCACCACATAGTCGATGAGTGGCAGGTCGGGCTGCTTGGTCTGCAGGATGACGAGACCGCGCTGCCCCTTGCGCCCTGCGCGACCGCTCACCTGAGCCATCATCATGTAAGCATGCTCGTAGGCGCGGAAGTCGGGAATGTTGAGCATCGAGTCGGCGTTTAGGATGCCCACAACGCTCACCTTGTCGAAGTCCAAGCCCTTGGTCACCATCTGCGTGCCGATGAGCAGGTTGGTGCGCCCGGCGGAGAAGTCGCTGATGAGGTGCTCGTAGGCCTGACGCGTGCGGGTGGTGTCGAGGTCCATGCGTGCGATGCGGGCCGTGGGGAAGATGTCGCGTATCTGGTCTTCTATCTTCTCTGTGCCATAGCCCTTGCCCTGCAGATCCTTCGAGCCGCAGGCCGGACACTCCGCAGGCACGCGATAGGTGTTGCCGCAGTAATGGCACGTCAGCTGGTTCATCGAGCGGTGCAGCGTCAGCGAGACGTCGCAGTGCTCGCAGCGCGGCACCCAGCCACACTGACGGCACTCCACCATCGGCGCCCAGCCGCGGCGGTTCTGGAACAGGATGGCCTGACGGCCGCCCTCCAAAGCCTCGCGCACACGCGCTAATAAAAGAGGTGAGAAAGGGCCGTGCATCATCTTCTTGCGCTGCAACTCCTGGATGTTCACCACCTGCACCTCGGGCATCTCGATGTCCTGATAGCGCTGCTTCAGCTCCACCAAGCCGAATTTGGCGTTCATCGCGTTGTAATAGGTCTCAAGCGAAGGGGTGGCAGTGCCGAGTATCACTTTTGGTTGTAGTGAATAGTTGATAGTGGATAGTGAATAGGTAGAAGCCATCATAATCGCCACGCTCCTTGCATGATAGCGGGGCGCGGGGTCCTGCTGCTTGAAGCTGGTCTCATGCTCCTCGTCGACGATGACGAGGCCGAGGCGCTGGAAAGGGAGGAACACGGCTGAGCGGGCGCCGAGAATCACATCGTAAGGATGGGGCGAAAGCTGCTTCTGCCAGATCTCCACGCGCTCAGCATCGCTGTACTTCGAGTGATAGATGCCCAGGCGGTTGCCGAAGACACGCTGCAGGCGCTCCATCATCTGCACCGTCAGGGCTATCTCGGGCAAGAGATAGAGCACCTGGCGGTGCTGCTCTATCTCACGCTGAATGAGGTGGATGTAAATCTCGGTCTTGCCGCTGCTGGTCACGCCGTGCAACAGGGTGACCGACTTCTTCAGGAAGGAGAAGAGAATCTGGTTGTAGGCGTCCTGCTGCGGCGCACTCATCTTCTTGATCAGCTCCGGATGCGGTTCGCCGTTCTTGTTCAGCCGGCTCACCTCCACCTCGTAGGTCTCCAGCATCCCGCGCTTCACCAGCAGATTGAGCGTGGGCAGGGTGGCGCCGCTCTGGTTCATCAGCTCCTCGCGAGTAACGGGGCTTGGTGTTCTCCCCTCTTCACTGGCAATCATGTCCCATCCCGACAGCTGCAAATAGCTGATGAACGCCTGCTGCTGCTTCGGTGCGCGCGCCAGAATGTTGAGGGCCACATGCAGCGTCGTCTCGTTCTGGTAGGCGGGCGTCAGCCGGATATAGGTCTCGGTGCGCGGACGGTAGCCCTCCTCGGCCTTCAGACCTGCGGGCAGCGCCGCCTTCATCACGTCGCCAATGGGCGACATGTAGTATTCGGCTATCCAGTGCCACAGCTTCAACTGGGCATCCTGCAGGATGGGCTGCTGGTCCATCAGCTGCGCAATGGGCTTCACGGCGTAGCCTTCAGGCTTGTTGTCGTGCAGGCGGTCGACAATGCCGACATAACTCTTGTTCCGGCCGAAGGGCACCAGGACGCGCATGCCCGGCTTCAGCAACGGCTGCATGGCTTCGGGCACGGAGTAGGTGAAAAGGCCGTCGAGCGGAACAGGGAGGATGATGTCGGCGTAGCTCATTTGGCGGCAAGAAGTTCAAGCACTCTTTGCTCTGGTACGAAGGGAGCCAGCTCGTCGAGATGCATACGGCGGATGGCCTCGTCGCCGGCTTCTGTCAGCACGCGCTGCGGTATCAGCCCCACTATCTCGGTGCCGGTGACGCGGACGCCATGCTCCTGCGCACAGCGGCTGATGACGTCGAAAGCCACATGCAGCGGCGTCGTGTTGATGTCGGTAAGATTGGTGGAAACCTGCGCAATGCCGTACTCATCGATATACCAGCCGATGGCCTTCACCGTAGGCAGGGCGTAAGGGCGTCCTTCAGGGCCTTTCTGACGGACGTCGGCCGCGATGGCCTTGGCAATGGCAACATCCTTCGTGTTGAGGTTGAAGTTGACAGCGACGAGAAACTCGCGGGCACCGACGACGGAACAGCCCGAGCGCCTGACGCACTCAGGAATCTCCGTCTTGCCCGCCATGACCGGCGGCAGGAAATCGGGCTGCAACTCAGGTGTGGAGAGTTTGCGGTCGAGCGCCTCATATTCGCCTTGGCGACAAACGGCCAAGTTGCGGAACTGTGGGCGCAGGGCGGCGGCCTCATAGCAATAGCAGGGGATGTTGGCCTCTGTGGCCATGCGTTGTGCCAGCTGGCGCGCCAAGATGGCACACTCGTCGAGCGTCATGCCGCTAAGGGGGATGAGCGGGAGCACGTCGGTGGCACCGATGCGGGGATGCGTGCCGTGATGCTGCCGCATGTCAATGACCTGGGCCGCCGTGGCAGCAGCACGGAAGGCGGCCTCCGTCACGGCTTCCGGTTCGCCAACAAAGGTGACGACGGTGCGGTTGGCGGCATAGCCGGGATCAACGTGCAGCAGCTTCACGCCCTCCACGCTCTTCACGGCGTCGGTTATCTGGCGGATGACGGCCGGGTCGCGGCCCTCGCTGAAATTAGGAACACACTCTATCATAGGATTTTCTGAGGCTTATGGGTCTTATAAGACCTATAAGACTTATAAGACCTATAAGTCCCATAAGACCTATAGGCCCCATAAGACCTATAGTCTGTTGATGTACTTCTTCAGCTCGAAGGCCCAGACGCGGTAACCCTGCTCGGTGAGGTGCAGTCCGTCGCCGCTCAGTTCCGGGCGCAGCTGGTTGGACCGGCCTCGCGTCATGCGGTGGAAGAGGTCGATGAACTCAATGTCGTGGGTTTCGCAGTAGGCCTTGATGAGCATATTGGCAAAGGGGATGTCGTCGGTGCGCCCCGCCAGCGTCTTCCAGTGGCCGCCGCTCTCGTCGATGGGCAGGATGCTCTGCACGAAGAGCTGCGTCTGCGGCGCCTGCTGGCGAATGGTTTCGATGAGCGTGATGACATGCTGCGCCACCACCTCATACGTCGTGTTGCCCACCATGTCGTTGATGCCCGCCATGAGGAAGATGGCCTTGGGCTTGAAGGGCGTGATCTGATAGAGGCGCGCGGCCATGCTCACCGTGTTGTCGCCGATGATACCCCGGTTCACCACGTTCTTCGTCGTTCCGAAGCGCTGTGCCCAGTCCTTGCCGTTTTCCGTGAGACTGTTGCCCAGCATGACGATGGTGGTGCTGTCGATATTGGCCTCGCGGTCAAACAGTGCAATACGCTGCTGGTGGTGGTTGCCGCTGTGGCGCACGGAGGTGCGTGCACGATGGCGGGTGCGGGTACGGCGCCGCTGGGCTGCAACATCGTCGCAGCAAAGAAAGACAAGAAGGACAATGGCCAAAAGCCGACAAAAATTGATTCTCAATTCTCTCTTTTTTATGATGGCGAAATGACGTGATAACGCCTTTTTAATACTGCTCCAGCAGGCGGATGCGCTCCTTAGTGTCGGGGTGCGTGCTGAAGAGACTGCTGAAAAAACCCTTGATGCCGCCTGTGAGCGCCTGCGGATGAATGATGTACATCTGTGCGATGTCGTCGCGCTCCACGTTCTGCAGACCAGGGTCGTTGGAAATCTTGCGCAGTGCGGAAGCCAGGGCCAGCGGATTGCCACAGAGCTCAGCACCGCCGGCATCGGCCATATACTCGCGCTTTCTGGAAATGGCAAAGCGTGTGAGCATGGTGAACAGATAGGCGATGGCGGCACACACCACGGCGATGAGCAGAACCACAGCCATGCTGGCGCCCTTGTCTTTGCCGTTGCTGCTGCGGCGACTGCCAGAGTCTCCGAAGAGGAACGTATTCCACAGCATACGCACCAACAGCGTCATGACCACGCTAATGATGCCCACAAAGACGATGCTGGTGATGAGCAGCCGTGTGTCCTTGTTGCGAATATGCGTCAGCTCATGGCCTATGACGCCAGCCAGCTCGTCGTCGTCGAGGCGGTTGAGCAGGCCAGTGGTGACGGTGACGGTGTAGGTCTTCTCGTTAATGCCCGAGGCGAAGGCGTTGAGCTGCGGGTCGTCGACGATGTTAATCTCAGGCATCGGCATACCGCAGGCCATCGTCAGATTCTCCACTATGTTATATACGCGCGGATTGTCGCGGCGGGCCAGCGGGGTGGCTCTCACGGCATGACGAATCATCGACGTATTGGTGAAATAGGCGATGACGAACCAGATAGCCACGCCGCCCAGCACCCAGGGCAGCACATTCATAAACGGCTTGGTGTCGCCCAGGATGACGAAGAACAGATAGACGGCTCCGAGCAGGATGGCAGGGAAACCCAGCAGCAACAGCACGCTGAGCGTGTTGTTGCGCTGGATGACAGAGTGCATTCCTACGTACTTCATTTTCAATGCTTAATGCTTAATGCTTAATGCTCAATGCTTAATGCTCAATGCTTAATGCTCAATGCTTAATGCTTAATGCTTCATTAGAACTTGATTTCGGGTGCTTTCTCCATTGATGCGCGCTCCTCCTTCGGCACCTCAAACATGGGCTCCTTCTGGAATCCGAACATGCCGGCGAGGATGTTTGACGGGAAGGTCTGCACCTTGTTGTTCAGCTCGCGCGTGGCGGTGTTGAAGTAGCGGCGTGTGGCGGCCAGCTTGTTCTCGATGTCGCTAATCTCGCCCTGCAGCTGCAGGAAGTTCTGATTGGCCTTCAGGTCGGGATAAGCCTCGAGGCTCACCTTCAGCCCTGCCAGTGCGCTGCTGAGCTGGTTCTCAGCCTGAATCTTGTCGTTGATGCCTGTGGCGCTCATAGCGGCTGCGCGAGCCTCTGTGACACGTGTGAGCAACTCCTTCTCGTGCTGGGCATAGCCCTTGACGGTGGCAACGAGCTGGGGGATGAGGTCATGGCGCTGTTTCAGCTGCACGTCGATATTGGCAAAGGCATTCTCGCGGTTGTTGCGCAGCTTGACCAGACTGTTGTAGATACCGATAACCATGAACACGAGCAGTACGATGACTGCCACAACGATGATAATTGCTGTCATAATTCTATTATTTAAAGGGTTGATACTATCTATTGACATGCAAATATAATGCTAAAGTTTGCAACGGCCAAAGTATTTAAGTTTTTTTCGGAAAAAAGTCCGGTCGCAAGGCTTTTTTCAGCCTGCAACCGGACTTACGGTGTGTTTATTGTTCAGTGTTGACGGTTGAGTGAGTTTGCTCACCGCTCAGCACTCAACATTTGACAATAAGCATTCGCCTATTTCATGCGTCTGAGCACTTTTTGGTAGTAGCCGTTGGTGGCTCGCATGCTGTAGCGCGGACCGCCGTTCCATGAACGGATGGCTTTCTCTACGTTGTTCTGCTTGTTGTGCTCTGACTGAATCAGAAGGAACATCTCTTTCGACTTCTCCACGTTGTAGCGGTCGCTCAGCGTGTAGCGTTTGTCACTGCCTCTTGCCTTGAGGATGTTGTTGCACTCACGCACCAGGATGGGAGTGATTTGCATAACGCCCACTGAATTTCCACTCACTGCGTTGGGATTTCCTTCGCTCTCTACCAGAATGATGGCTTCCATCACGGGATTCCAGTCAAACTGTTCTGAGTCTTCGTCCTCATTGGTTGCCCCGGCATATAAGGGCATCAGGGTAAGAATCGACAAGCTCAGACATACTTTCTTCACTAATCTTTTCATGTTATTATGTTATTTATGGGGCTTTGCCAAGGCCCTCTGTTTTCTATGCTTTCTTCCGCTATTCTCATCGCGAGAAGATGCGGGTTATCCTGAAAACGTGTGCAAAGGTACGAAAGAGTTTGGAGTTAAGAGTCAGGACGTGATGGTTTTGTGCGCGCACAGCGCCGTTTTGTTGACATATGTCAAGAAAAGAAGCAAAAAGAGAGATTGGGCCGATTCTCTCAGATTCTTCTATAGAACACCCTGTGAGAATCAGCCCAATCTGCGTCTATGGCTGTGTTTGCGCTATGGTTTGACAAGCTTTTTGCCGTTGTGTATATAGACGCCGCTCTTGGCGGGGGCAGTCAGCCGACGTCCCTGGAGGTCATAGTAGCAGTCCTTTCTTTCCGTGCCATTGCGTTGCAGGTCTTCTCTGATGCCCACAGTGGTTTCATCCTCCTTCCAAGTCAGGGTGAAGTGGTCAGCGCTCCACCATGTGGTGACCTGTGCATCGATTGAGGCCTTCAAGGTGAGCTGGTCGCCGCTGGCAGCGGTGATGGCGGGCAGCGTCAGTTGCTGCCAGCCGCGCTGATAGCTGCTGCCGGCTGCCGTCTGGTCGCCAATGCCTGTCAAGGTCTGGGTGTAGGTCTCACCATTGTGCACAGCGCTGAATGTGATGGTCTGTCCTGTGGTGCAGCGCAGCAGGACACTGATCTCATATACTCCGGCGGGCAGGTAGGCGATGGTCTGCTCCATCGATGACGACAGGCTGCCACTGTTCCACTTGTCCCAATAGGTGTTGTCGCTGTTTCCGTCCCATGCCTGTCCCTTGGTGACTCCCAGGTTCGACACCGTCCATCCGTAGTAGTCACTACGGTTGCAGTCGGCATTGACCACCAGCACCGAAGCGTCGCTCTTCCCTCCGGCAAGCGGGGTGAAGAGTGCTTTCAGCTGGCGGTCGCGTGCCATGCGCTGCTCCCATGCAAACGCATCGCCCTCCTGCCCGAGCACCTCCTCCTCGGTGCCTAAATAGGTCAGCTCGAAGTCGTCGGCGCCGGCCCAGCGTGCGGTCATCGGGCCTTGGTTCTTGATGCCTATGCGCATGATGCCGTTGCGTACCAGTATCTGCGGTATGACGGTCTTCCTGTTGTAGTCTATCTCGGAGTCAATGGTGACGGGTGCGAAATACTCCACGCCGTCGGCCTGGGCATAGAGGCCCATATTGCCGTTGACCGTGGCGTCGGCCACGCCGTTGGTCGAGTTGAAGCACACGGCCGTGAGCTTGTAGACGCCCTTGGGCAGTGCGCCCACCTGCTGACAATAGTCAAAGGCCATGTCGGTGGCCGCAGCGTTCCACACCTCCAGATAGGTGTCGCCGCTGTCGCCCTTGGTATATCCGTTCTGTGCACTGCGCTGGCAGGTCCACCCCGGTATGCTGGTCTTGCTGTCGGCCACAATGTTTCCGTTGCTGACGTAGGTGCCTATCGAGAGCTCGCTGCTGGTGGCCGTTGCTCCAAAGATGGTGGTGACGGTGACGCGGAAGGTCTCGCCTGTACGGTTGACGATGTCCAGAGGCAAGGCATAGCGCACGGTGGTGGGGTCCAGCTCCGAGCGCTTTGACAGGGTGGCCAGCGTCTGCCAGCTGCCGCCTTGAGGCTTGCGCTCTATCACCAGTTTCTCTGAGGTGTCGCCATTGGGATTGCCGATGAGCAGGACGAGGTCCTCGGCCGTCGTCTCATACTGCAGCGTAGGCTTCTGCACGCCGGGCTTCCACCACACCGGGTTCTTGGTGCAGTTGGCATGATAGGCGAAGGTGGCACGGTGGTCGCGGTAGACCTGTCCTGCGGGCGTGATGCTTCCGTCGTCGTAGAACATATAGTTGCGCCAGAAGTCGAAGGCATAGATGGCATAGCGCTCCACGTAGTCACAGTCGTCGAGCTTCTCCAGCATCGCCTGCAGATATTGGCGTGCCTTGTCGTAGCTGGTGATGGCGGCTGCATAGTTGTTCCACGATGCTCCTGCTTCCATCTCAGTGAGCCACACGGGACGGCCGGTGTTGTTGTAGATGCTCTGGCACTGGCTGGCCATGTAGCTGGCATAGCTGGCTGCATCGCGTGAGCCGATGTCCCAGTAGGCGTGTGTGACGGCGAAGTCGCAGCGTGTCTGGTTGTTGTTCTCGTCTACATACTTGAAGTATTGGGTGAGATAGCTGAAGTCTGTAGGCTGTGGCGAGCCTATGCGTCCTCCTCCGGCCTGATAGTCGCTTGTCAGCCCATAGGCCGTCCATTCGTTGATGGTGCCGCCGCAGGAGCATTTGTCGCTGGTGTGCTGCTCTGAGTGCTCCGGCTCGTTGACCGAGAGCGATGCCGTGGCCGTCTTGCTGTTCACCTCGTCGACGCCGGGCCAGTAGAGGTGCTGGCGGCAAGGCACATACTCCATGTCGGCAGTAGAGCTGTAGCCGGCACTCCACGACCAGTACCATGTGGCCCTCAGCTGCGGGCCCTTGGTGGCGCCGCTTTTGTCGCCCCACCCTTTCTTCGAGACATACTGCCAGTTCTTGATGTTCACCGAGCTGACGCGCAGGCTGAGGGCTTCAGGCAGTGTGACGTTGAGGTCGCTGTGATCGGCCACATAGACGCGGCTGTGTCCGCTGCCGTTGGTTCCCGATGCCACCGTGGCCATGTATCCGCGACGCAGGGTGAAGCTCTTCATGGTGTTGTTTCTGTCGCCCAGGTCGTTGTTGTTGCCCACGTTCAGGCTGAAGGCGCCATCGGTGCCCTCACAGCTCATGGCCGTGGCGGGCAGGGGGATGACGGCAGCACCGTTGAGGTAGATAGCCACGCGGCAGTTCACGCCGTTCTGTGCCGGGGCACCGTTGATGGTGACGTACTTCAGATAGCTGCTGACCACCTGGCTGGGCACCACATTGTCGATGACGAGCCAGGTGCGGTCGCTGCCCAGGTTGACGGTACTGCTGCCGAGGATGGGATGGTCGTTGGCGGTGATATGGATGTCGATGGCATCGCTGCGGCTGACGGTCTTGTCGCTCAGCTGGCAATAGTCTATCTCCCTAACGCCCTGTGCGTTGGTATAGACGGCCGACACGTAGGCGCGGCGTGCCTCGTCCCAGTCGCGGCCCGTGGCGGGTATGATGGAATACTGCGAGTGGCTGCCCTTCGCCTTGTCGTAGAACACGCTGACGTAGTTGCTGCCTTTGTTGGCACCGTCGATGCCCAGGTATTTGCCGCTCTTTTTATTAATAATGTACACGTAGGTGCCCTCGTCGGTCTTCCAACAGAAGCGGTCGTCGGTCGACTTGTTTTCCAGGGTGACGCTCCATGCGTTGGCGCTGCTGGCCGCCAGATATTTGCCCGAGCTCTTCTGTCGCAGCAGCACATAGCCGCTCTTGCCGCTGTTCTCGGCCACGAAGACATAGCCGTCGCCCTTCGTGCCGTATGCCGAGAGGGCCGGACCGCTGCCTGCCTCGTTGGAGCCAAGCAGCTTCTCATAGATATTCAACCAGATGTAGTACTCTTTGTCGGCCGTCAGTGCGGCTCCAGCTTGAATGCCTGCCCAAAGAGCCAGACAGGTGCAGATCAGTAGTTTTTTCATGTTTTTTTCTTTCTTTCAAAGGAGTTGAGGATGTGAGGAGTTAAAGGAGTTAAAGGAGTTAAAGGAGTTAAAGACATTAGCTTTGCAATGGATATTTTAGGAGTTAAAGGAGAAGAGGGAGTTGAGGGTGTTTTGGAGTTAAAGGAGTTAAAGGAGTTAAAGGAGTTAAAGACAATACTCTGCTATGGATTTCAACCCAGAGAAAAGTTTTTCTATGTATAGTCATATGTCTTTAACTCCTTTAACTCCTTTAACTCCTTTAACTCCTCACATCCTCAACTCCTTTAACTCCTTTAACTCCTAAAAAAAACATCTCCTTTATCCGAAGAACTCGCCGTCACCCGGCTGCTGGTCGTAGCTGCTGCCGTCGAAACAATGGGTGCAGACGCGATCCTTGGGCAGGCCGATGCTCTCGACAAGGTCTTCCAAGCGGGCAAACTTCAGCGACGTCAGACCTAAGCGGCGGGCTATCTCGTCCACCATCCGCTGATATTCGGGTGTGTTGCTGTCAGAGTATTTTTCCAGGTTTGTCTTGTCGTCGCCCTCAAAGTCACGGATAATCTGGCGCGTGATGTATTCCAGGTCGGTCTTCGAGTCGGTGAAACCGATGAACGGACATCCATAGACCAGCGGCGGGCAGGAGATGCGCACATGTATCTCGCTGGCTCCGTTGTCGATGAACTCCCTCACATTGTCGCGCAGCTGCGTGCCACGCACAATGGAGTCGTCGCAGAACACCACGCGCTGGCCGCGCAGCATGGCCTCGTTGGGTATGAGCTTCATCTTGGCCACCAGGCGGCGGCGGCTCTGATCGCTGGGGGTGAAGGAGCGGGGCCACGTGGGCGTGTATTTCAGCACGGCACGCTTGTAGGGGATGCCGGAGCCCTCGGAGTAGCCCACGGCCATGCCGACGCCCGAGTCGGGAATGCCGCACACCATGTCGGCCTCCACGTCGTCTTTCTCGCCCATCATGCGTCCGTTCTTCTCGCGCACGGCCTCGGCGTTGATGCCTTCGTAGCAGGAGGCTGGGAAACCGTAGTAGACCCAGAGGAACGAGCATATCTGACAGCGCTTGAACGGAGCCTGCAGCACCTCGATGCCGTCGGCCTTCAGGCGGACAATCTCGCCAGGCCCCACGTCGCGCACCATCTTATAGTCTAAGTTAGGGAAGCTGGTCGACTCGCTCGACACACCGTAGGCCTTCACGCAGTCGTCGGTGCCTATGGGCGACAGCTGGTGCACCTCCTTGCGGCCGATGACGATGGGCGTGCGGCCCAGGAAGTCGCGTGCGGCGATGATGCCGTCCTCGGTCAGGATGAGCATCGAGCAGGAGCCTTTTATCTTCTGGTACACACGGTTGATGCCGTCGACGAAGGTGTTGCCCATGTTGATGAGCAGGGCCACCACCTCGGTCTGGTTCAGCTTGTTGGCGCTCTGCTCGCTGAGGTGCATACGCAGGGCCAGCAGCTCGTCGGCTATCTCGCGGAGGTTGTTGATCTTTGCCACCGTCACCACGGCATAGCGCCCCAGGTGTGAGTTGATGATGATGGGCTGCGGGTCGGTGTCGCTGATGACGCCTAAGCCCTGATGGCCGCGGAAGTCGTTGAGCTCGTCTTCAAACTTCGAGCGGAAGTAGTCGCGCTCCAACGAGTGGATGCTGCGTGTGAAGCCTTTCTCCGGGTCGAAGGTGACGAGGCCGGCGCGGCGCGTGCCAAGATGTGAGTTGTAGTCGGTGCCGTAAAACAAATCGTTTACGCAGTCACGAGTGCTGATAGTTCCAAAAAAACCGCCCATTAGAAGAGAATATTCTGATTAGACTGCAAAGTTACGAAATGAGGAAGAAAAATCCAAATAATTCTTTCAAAAAACGATGAGCCCCAATAATTTCTTGTCCTATATTAAAAGTGTACAGAGACCTGCGAAACAAATATTTCCTTACGTTATTCTCCATCTGCACAACTCCTTGACGATGCAAAAGTAAGCAAAAAAGCCGAAAGTGCAAAACTTCCGGCCTTTCTATGGATTTCAACCCATGTGAGAATCCTGCAGTTTCAAGGCAGCATGGGTTTTAAAAGTTTCCTGCCGAGAAACCATCGGTTTCTCGGCAGGAAACCAAAGGTTTCTCGGCAGGAAACCTAAT
>JAEEPZ010000130.1 GCA_016285055.1 Prevotella sp. | reverse complement strand
GGGGTGGGGTCTGTAATATCAGTAATATCCTGTCAGCGAAGAGTGTGGGCGAAGAAGTTTCAGCGAAGAGTGGGCTGCAAAGAAGTGGCAGCGAAGGAGTGGCAGCAAAGGAGTGGCAGCAAAGGAGTGGCAGCAAAGGAGTGGCAGCAAAGGAGTGGCAGCAAAGAACATTACTGACATTACAGACCCCACCCCTAGCCCCTCCCCTTGAAGGGAGGGGATGGCTGCGCATAAATCCTTTCTGCAAAGGGTCAACTGCTATATCATTGCCTAAAAGAAAACTGTCAGAAAAGTTTGGTGGTTAGGATATTTTTTTGTTTCTTTGCATCGGATTTATGTTCATGGGCGTTGAACATAAGTTCAAGGTCGGAGAACGTATGTTCAAGGACGTAGAATATAAGTTCATGAGCTGAGAACAGAAAAAAGAAATAAGAATGTAAAAATAAATCAGAAATACAATAGAAAAACATTTAAGGATATGGCAAAATACATTTTACAGGAACTTCCCGATGAGATGACCGACGGGAAGAAGGTGATGTTCCCCAAGATGAAGACCTACTCTCTTCATGACTACGAGACCGTTGTCAGGCATATTCACGACTGTGACAGTACCTTCAGTGAAGGTGTGATCAGGGGCGTACTCAATGCTTTCACGTCGGCAATGAAAATCTGGATGCCCATGGGCCACAATATCAAAGTTGACGGTCTGGGAGTGTTCTCGCTGTCGTTGGGCTTCGACACTTCAATGCCGTCGGAAGAAGCTCTTTCACAGCTACCTGACGGAGCAGACCCCAAGACGAAATACAGGCACGTGTGCATCAAGGGCATCAACTTCAAGCCCGACCAGGAACTGTTGCAGGAGCTGAACAACCGTGCCAGCTTTGACCGTAGCTGTGCTGAAGTGAAGGTGCCGCGGAAAAACAGATACAGCTACGAGGAGCGCTTAGCTAAGGCCCAGGCCATCATTGGTACGAACGGCTTTATGACGCTCACCGACTATGTCCTGGCCACGGGGCTGTCGAGGTCGGCAGCCTCAGCCGATCTCAAGCGAATTGTGGCTGACTCAGACTCTGGCATCACCACGCGAGGCAGTCACTCACATAAGGTGTGGATTGCCAGGTAAGAGAGGCTATTGTCTTTAACTCCCTTAACTCCTTTAACTCCAAAACTTGCGGAAGTTGAATGATGATATTTGTCTGTCATAATGCAAAAAGTCACATCCAAAGCAAGAGGCGAGACATCAGCCGTAAAGAAAAGGCGATTGAGAAAGGGCTAATAATTCGTGGTACATGGTGTTAAAAAAATGTAAACTTGCGGCATTTACGTCTTTTATGCGTAATTTTGCAGCCTCTTAGCGAAAAAAGCGAATTGCAAATAGTTAAATTGTAAATAAAAGAAATGAATATTCAGTTTGAATGTAACGACAAGGTGAACGGCGTGATGACCATCACCATTGAAACTGCCGACTACAAAGAGCAGGTGGAAAAGAAGTTGAAGGATTATCGCAAGAAAGCGCAGATGCCCGGTTTCCGTCCCGGCATGGTGCCGATGAGCCTCATCAAGAAGCAGTATGGCACAGCCGTGAAGGTAGACGAGGTGAACCGCCTGCTGGGTGAGAAGCTATATGAATATGTACACGAGAACAAGATTCAGATGCTGGGCGAGCCCCTTCCCAACGAGGCACAGCAGCCGCAGGACCTGGCCGGCGACGGCCCCTTCACCTTCGTGTTCGACATTGCAGTGGCTCCTGACTTCAATGCTGAGCTGACGGCCGACGACACCATCGACTACTATGAGATAGAAGTCGACGACAAGATGGTGGACGACCAGGTGAAGATGTTCCAGAATCAGGCAGGCCAGTTCGTGGAGGCTCAGGAGTGGAGCGGCAACGACACCCTGATTGGCGACCTGCGCCAGCTGGACGCCGAGGGCAACACCCTTGAAGGCGGCATTGAGACTGCCAGCGGTTCAGTAATGCCCAGCTATGTGAAGGACGAGGACGAGAAGAAGAAGTTTGACGGAGCCAAGCCCGGCGACATCATCATCTTCAACCCGAAGAAGGCCTACGCCGGCAAAGAGTCGGAGCTGGCCGGTCTGCTGAAGGTGGACAAGGAGCAGGTGAAGGACCTGGACAGCGACTTCAGCTTCCAGATCACCTCTATCCGTCACTTCCAGCCCCATGCTATTGACCAGGAGCTCTTCGACCGCTTCTATGGCGAAGGCACCGTGAAAGACGAGGAAGGATTCCGCAAGGCCATTGCAGCAGGAATGAAGGGACAGCTGGTATCCAGCTCCGATTACCGTTTCCTGCAAGACCTGCGCACCTATATGGAGCAGAAGGTGGGCGAGCTGACCATGCCCGAAGCCCTGCTGAAGCGCTTCATGATCAACAAGAACAAGGAGAAGGGCACAGAATTTGTGGAGAAGAACTTCGAGGGCAGCATCAAGGAACTGAAATGGCACCTCATTAAGGAGCGTCTCGTTGCTGCCGCCGGCTTCAAGATTGAGGACGACGACGTGAAGCAGGTGGCCCGCACCGACATACGCCAGCAGTTTGCACAGTACGGCATGAGCGACGTGCCCGATGACATGGTGGAGAACTATGCCGAACAGCAGATGAAGAAGAAGGAAAACGTGGAGCTCTATGTGGAGCGCGCCATCGACATCAAGCTGGTGCAGGCACTGAAAAAAATAGTCAAGCTGAATGTCAAGCAAGTGTCATTGGACGAGTTCAACAAAATGATGCAGGCTTAAAACTTTTTAAGACAAAAGCGGGGGTTTCCGGTGGGGAATCCCCGCTTTTTTGTGTATAAACGTTAAATATTTAATGATAATTGGCAAAAGCTTTGGCAGATAGAGCAAAAACAGCTATATTTGTAGCGCTTAAGTGTAAATGTACACTCTACATATAAACTAACTATCTAACATTTTCTTAAAATTAACAAGCAATGAGAAAACAAGTATTGTTCTCTGCGCTGCTATCATTGAGTGTCATGGGTGGAATGGCCCTTTGCCCTTCTGTTGCCCTGGCATCGGTGACGCAATCGCAGACAGTGAAGGTCAGCGGCCAGGTCGTTGACCAAGATGGAGAACCGCTCATTGGCGCTACTGTCAAGGTGAAAGGCACCGGCACCGGTGTGGCTACCGACTTTGACGGTAACTTCCAGTTGGACGTGCCTGCCAATGCCACGCTTGTCGTGAGCTACGTGGGCTACAAAGACCTTGAAGTAGCCGTAAACGGCCGTGCCGCTCTGGGGACGATTTCGCTCGAGAGCGACAACCAGACCCTCGAACAGGTGGTGGTGGTGGGCTACGGCGTGCAGAAGAAAGCTGACCTGACAGGTGCCGTGGCCGTGGTCGATGCCGAGGCACTGAAGCGCGTGTCGCACTCGAACATCAGCACGATGCTCGAAGGCAAGGTGTCGGGCGTGCAAATCACCTCCGACGGACAGCCGGGCGCCGACCCGCTGGTGCGCATCCGTGGTATCGGCACCCTGAACGGCAACCAGGCCCCCCTCTACGTCATCGACGGCGTGCCCATGGGAACGTCTATCCGCGACTTCTCGCCTAACGACATTGAGACCATCCAAGTGCTGAAGGACGCATCGGCAGGCGCCATCTACGGTTCGCGTGCTGCCAACGGTGTGGTCATCATCACAACCAAAGGCGGCAAGAAAGACCAACCGCTGAAGGTGGACTACAAAGGCTATCTCGGCATAGACAAGATTCAGAAAGATGTCTATGACCTCACCAACGCTGAGCAGTACAGCCGCTATCTGGGCATTGCTGCCGGTAACGCCGGCATACCCGTACCCGGAGGCTACACCCTCGGCGCTGACGGCTACTACCACTTCCAGGACAACACCAATACCGACTGGCTCGACGAGGCCTTCAAGACCGGCATACGCCAGAACCACAGTGTGAACCTCAGCGGCGGCGGTGCCAACAATACTTATAATATCAGCCTCGACTACTACAAGCAGAAGGGCACACTGGAAGGTGCCGGGCCTAACTTCGAGCGCTTCACCGCACGCGTGAACAACACGATGGACACGAAGTTCGTGAAGTTCCGCACCAGCCTGGTCTACTCACACTCCGACCAGGACAACCTCGCCGTGTCGAATGCCAGCGAGTATGTGCAGGGCCTCTACGGCAACCTGGGCAATGTGCTCAGCGGCGTGCTGAACATGCAGCCCACCATCAAGGCTTACGACCCCACCACATGGGTGCTCGACGACAAGGTGGGCTCGGCCAGCGGCTATAAATACGACGCCTACGGTTATGGTGTCTACTACGACACCGTACACGGCGACATCTCGGCCATGAACCCCCTGCTGGTCAACAACATGCTGACCCGCAACACCATCGTTGACCGTTTCGTGGGCACTGCATCGGCCGATGTTGACCTGCTGAAGATGGTGGGCGTGGAGAACAAGGACCACAGCCTGACCTACAGAATCAACCTGTCATACAGCACCACATCGTGCAACGACAAGACGTGGATTCCCGCCTGGATACAGAGCAACCGCGTGTATCTGGCCAAGGAGAACGAGCGTCTGACCAAGGCACACCGCAAGTACACGGATGCCCTGATAGAGAACACGCTGACCTACGACGGCACCATCGGACTGCACCACGCCAACCTCGTGGTGGGCCAGACCTTCGAGCAGGAGAACACCAACACGCTGGATGCCACGGGCGTCAACCTGTCGCAGCCTTACTTCCTGCAGCTGCAGAACGCCAGCGACTGGAGCGCCAACAGCTTCGAGGCCAAGCACACGCTGGCTTCCTATCTGGCTCGTCTGAACTATGACTTCGACGGCAAGTACCTCATCTCAGGCATCATCCGCCGTGACGGCAGCTCGCGTCTGTCAAAGGACATCCGCTGGGACACCTTCAAGTCTGTCTCGCTCGGATGGCGCTTCGACCGTGAGGCCTTCTTCCCCATCGACCACAACATCGTCAACCTGTTCAAGCTGCGCGCCAGCTATGGTGAGCTGGGCAACGAGGCCTCCGTCGGCGACTATGCCATCCAGGCCACCATGGCACGCAACAACATGACCTACAGCTTCGGCAACCAGCCTATCACCGGTTCGGCCGTTTCCACCTTCGTCAACGAGAACCTCACTTGGGAGAAACGTAAGACGATGAACGTGGGTCTCGACCTCGCCTTCTTCAACAACCGCATCGAGTTCACGGCTGAGTGGTACAAGAACAAGTCCGAGGACCTGCTCTATGCCGTTCCCGTGCCTGCCAGCGCCGGTGTGGCCAACACCACCGTGACCATGAACGCCGCCTCGCTGGAGAACAGCGGCTTTGAGTTCTCGGCCACCTACCGCAACTATGACCACGCTCTGAAGCATGAGATCAGCGCCAACCTCAGCACACTGAAGAACAAGGTGACATCGCTGGGCTTCGGCACCGAGCGCTATATCACCGGCGCTTACATCACCGAGGTGGGTGAAGAGGTCGGTAAGTTCTATGGATGGGACTACCAGGGCATCATCCGCAACCAGGAGCAGCTCAACCAGCTGAACGCCATCGCACAGGAGAAGGGCTTTGCCGAGTATCAGGCCGGTGCACAGGTGGGCGACTGCTACTTCCGCGACGTCAACGGCGACGGACAGGTGAACGGCGACGACCAGACCGTGCTGGGCAGCGGACTGCCGAAGGTGAACTTCGGTCTGAGCGCACACTTAGAGTACAGCATCTTCGACCTGAGCATCTCCACATTCGGAGCACTGGGCTACCACGTCACCGACTACCTCTACAACACGCTGAACTCCAGCTACGGCTATGGCAACAAGGACGTGAATATACTCAACGCCAACCGCTGGAGCGAGGACGGAACGCAGTATCTGTCAGACGTGCCGCGCACCTACCTGTCGAACTCAGCCTCACTGGCATGGAACGACCTGTTCTGCGACCGTCAGATACAGAACGCTGCCTACTGGAAGATTGCCAACGTGGAGCTGGGCTGCAACCTGCCCAACAAGTGGTTTGGCAACTACGTCTCTGGTGTCCGCGTCTATGTGTCGGCACAGAACCTCTACACCTTCACTGGCTACAAGGGCTACAACGTTGACTACGCCGGAGGTACCTTCACCCCGGGCTACAACTTCTGCTCGTACCCGACGGCAAGAAGCTTCATGGCCGGTCTTAACTTCACGTTCTAATGAAGTGTTTGGAATCAACAATTGTTGCTAAAACGATTATGAATTAAGATATAAGAATTATGAAGACCAACAGATATAACAAGATAATGGTAGGGGCTTTTTCTTTCCTCTTTCCACTTTCCACCTGCGTCCTGACATCGTGCGAGGACAAGCTGGATGTGAACAACCCCAACCAGCAAACGACGGCCACCTTTGGCAACGCCGCCGAAGACCTGGAGGAGAACGTGATAGCCGCCTACAACCACATACGCATGGAGGGGACCTACGCCCGTGTAGGCTTCATGCTCGACGTATGCCGCGGTGACGAGGTGTGGAACTCATCACAGGTGTGGTATATGCCTTTCGACGACCTCAACGTGCCCTTCACCGACGAGATAGGACAGTGGTCATGGCGCGACTGGTACTACACCATCAACGTGTGCAACTATACTCTCTCTCGCTGTGGAGAAGACAACAATGCACTGTCTGAACAGATGAAGCACATCAAGGGACAGATGCTCTTCCTGCGCGGTCTGGGCTACTACAACCTGGCCGGATATTACCAGAACCCCATCCTCATCACCGACTACAACACCTACTCCACGCTGGAGGGTCTCTATGGCACCAACAGCACCTACGACGAGGTGTGGGATCAGGTGGAGAAAGACTTTGCTGAGGCCATGACCCTGCTGCCTACACGCGATGCTGGCGGCGAGTGGGCCAAGGGACGTGCCACCAGCGGCGCTGCTGCCGGCTACTACGCCCGTGCACTGATGATGCGCCACAAGTATGCTGATGCACTCAACGTGCTGAAGGCTATCATCAACGGCCAGTACGGCACCTACAAGCTGATGGCCAACTACGGTGACAACTTCCGCGAGGGTTCGGCTTACGAGAACAACGACGAGAGCCTCTTCGAGGTGCAGTACCTCGACTACGGCTCACAGGGCACCGACGACGAGTGGACACCCGTCAACACCAGTCCTAACGCCACACAGGGCAGCGCCATCGAGAGTAACTTCGGCCCTGGCGACTGCGGCGGTTGGGCTGACCTCTCGGCCTCACCCTGGCTCTACAACCTCTTCAAGCAGGAGCGCACCACCAGCGGCTCGCTCGACCCGCGCCTCTACTGGACCATCGGCACCTACGAGCCCGAATGGGAGGGATTTGAGTATGGCAACGTCTGCTACACACTGCCCATCACCGCCGATGCACCGATGGTGACGAACAACAACTATGGCGGTCTGCCCGTGGCTAAGAACACCAACCTGCGCACAGGTCTCTACGACAAGGTGGTCACAGGTCTGCACTGCGGCATCAACCTGCGCATGATGCGCTACAGCGACGTGCTGCTGCGCGCCGCCGAGTGCGAGAACGAAGTCAGCGGTCCTACACAGCAGGCCATCGACTGGATCAACCAGGTGCGCAACCGCGCCGGACTGGCTAACCTGAACCTGGCCGACTTCAGCGGCAACAAGGACAAGCTGTTCGAGCAGATTGCCAACGTGGAGCGCCCGAAGGAGTTCGGATGTGAGTTCGGACGTGGCTTCGACCTCATCCGCTGGGGATTCTTCTACGACGCAGGACGACTGCAGCAGCTGAAGGAGCACGGCACATTCCGCCGCACCAACGACAGGTCGCGCGTGAAAGAGCCCGTCAGCTACAGCGACATCGCAGCAGGCGACACAGAGCTGAAGAGTTCGTATGACTCCTGGGTACAGGGACATGAGTTCTTCCCCATCTTCCAGGGCACACTGAACGACAACCCCAACCTGGAGGGCAACTCGGCCAACAACAGCAGCAGCAATGCCGAGTACTTCACCAACAATGGCTGGACCATACACCCTGTCGTGAATCTCTAAGCAATAAACAATAGGCGTAAAAGAATCAACATTAAAGACACAAATGATTATGAAAAAGATATTTTTATCCGCAATAACGGTTATTGGTTATTGTTTATTGGTTATTGGAACAACGAGCTGCGAGGGCGGCGACCTGTACAGCGTTGACGCTCCCGACTGGATTTCCGCCAAGGCCGACTCCATCGCCAATGCCAAGGCTCAGAACCAGGGCGGCGAAGAGGAGATTGAAGGACTGGAGGAAGACGTCTACACCATCGGTGCTACAGACTACAGCACGGGCTGGTGGGCTGCATTCTCCAAGTATTACCAGATTCCCGAGGGACAGAAGTGGGTGGCACAGTTCAACCTGAACATCAACCCTGCTGCCACCAATACCTACAAGAACTTCGCACTCATCATCTGTAATGATGAAGACCGCGGAGCAGCCAACTACAAGGAATACGGCGCTATACGCTACGACCACCAGCAGCCGGAAGGCAATTCGGAGTGGGGCGACTATATCGACCGCAGCCTCGTGGCCAGTACGCTGACATTCGGCAGCGATACCGACAGCGGCATAGAGAACCTCGGCGGCAAGGTGACGCTCACCATCGACCGCACAGAAGGCGGGATGATTGTCACCATCGCCAATGGCAAGGTCACAAAGACCTACACGCAGAAGACACCGTTGGAGAATCTCAACGCCGACGCTGCCAACACCACCATCCGCGCCTTCCTCGTGCCCGAGGGCTCTTACATCAATTTCCTCGGTTCCACCATCGAGCCCATCGGCGGATTCACATCAAAGGAGGACAAGCAACCCCTGTCGATGACGCTCAACAGCGTGCCCAAGAAGGTGATGCTGGGCACCTCTATGGAGGATGCTTTTGCCAACATCACAGCTACCATCCAGTTCGAGCAGGAGGTATCGGCCACCGTCACCATCAAGGACCTGACCATCCAGGCTGTGCCCGACATGAACTCATTAGGTAAGAAGACCCTCGTGGCCGCCTACGCCAAGACCTACAAGGGCGAGGGTGCTGCCGCTCCCGTCATCGGCACGGCTGAGTTCGAGGTCGTCGACAAGATGTACACCAGCATCGGCACTACCGATAACAGCACTGCTTTCTGGGGCGCTCATTCCGAGGCAACCAAGGTGGAGCCGGGCGAGACCTTCGTCACCACCTTCACCAACTACACCAGCGGAGCCAACAACTGGAACAACTTCGTCATCGTGCTCACCAATGCCGACGGCTCCACCGAATATGGCGTGCTGCGCGCCGACAACTGGGGCTGGGGCACCGGCTGGGCTGGAGAAGCCCTGGCAGAGAAGTGCACACCCAGCGGCGGACAGCTTGACTGGGCCACATGGCTCGCTGCCATGGATGGAGCCAAGGTCACCGTCTACGTCACCAACAATGGCGATGGCACCTGCGACGTGCGTTCAGTCATGGAGGGCACCGACGGAGAGACTTACTATCAGGACTACATCGGTCTGAACACCGTCACCGATGCCGATGACTTCTACTTCCACTTCACCGTGGACGGATGTCACCTGGAGTTCGACGATGTGCTGGGAGCAGAGGACAACACCACGGCCTTCTGGGGCGCTCATTCGCCATATATCCAGGTGCCGGCCGGACAGACCTATACACGCCGTTTCAAGAACTACTGCGGTGGTTCCAACTGGAATAACTTCGTGGTGTGCCTCACTTCGGGTGATGGTGCTACCGAGTACGGCATCCTGCGCGCCGACAACTGGGGCTGGGGCACCGGCTGGGGTGGCGAAGTCCTGGCAGAGAAATGTACGCCCAGCGGCGGACAGCTTGACTGGGCCACATGGCTCGCTGCTATGGACGAGGCTTACGTCACCGTCTCTGTCACTAACAATGGCGACGGCACAGCCGACGTGCGTTGCGTCATGGAGGGCAACGACGGCGAGACCTACTATCAGGACTACATCGGCCTGAACACCGTCACCAACCCCGATGACTTCTTCTTCCACTTCACAGTGGACGGATGCCATCTGGTGTTCGAGTAAGTCAATCCTCATCCAAATGAAACGAGAGAGCCGGCTCCACTTGGGGCCGGCTCTCTCATTATAAATCCTCTAAAGTCCTCTAAGTCCTCTAAAATCCTCTACAGTCCTCTAAAATCCTCTACAGTCCTCTACAGTCCTCTATAGTCCTCTAAAGCCCTCTAAAAAAATCCTCTAGAAGCTACTTCAGGAAGAGCTTCTTGCCATTCCTGATATAGATTCTATTCTTTGCAGGCTCGATGACGCGGCGCCCCTGCAAGTCATAGATTGGAGCATTGCTGTCGTCCTCGTCCATGGCGATGTCATTGACGCCAGAGAGGTCGGCCTTGGTCTGATAGGCCCAGACGGTCTCGCCCGACTTAGCGTAGAGGCCCGTAAAGGCGATAGCCTTGTCGTTCTTGGGCTCCAAGGTCTGCTCCACCAGCACACCCCTGTAGGCCTTGCCGCCAATCACCATGTTCATGTAGGAAGTGCCAGCGGTGACGGCCCACGTACCAGTCAAAGCGCCGGTGATTTTCTTGTCTGCGGTCAGCGTCACCTCCACGGGCTTTGCGGCTTCCTTTGCGGTGTGGTCCAGCTTATAGGGATGAATCAGCAATTGATAGGTGCCGGGAATGAATTTAGGATTCACCTGCTGCGTCGTGGCGATGTCGGCACTCTTCACCTGCTCGCCGGTGTACTCGAAGGGCGCAGCCACCAGCCAGCCGTCCTTGTTTTGGAACACCTGGTGGACACGCACCTGATGGCCTTCGCCCAAGTTCTGGAAGCGGGTGTGATAGACCAGGTAGGTACGTCCGTCAGGTGCAGCGATGATGCTGTTGTGCCCCTGTGAGCGCTCGCCGTAGTTGCCCTTGGTCTGGTTGCCCCAGTCAGTGTAGGCGCCGAAGATGTTGACGCCGCGGTTGGTGTTGGCTCTGGCGCCGAAGTTCAGCTGATAGTTGTTATAGACTGCGCTGACGTTGTTTGAGTCTTTGTAGGGGCCGTCAGGCTTCTCGCTGCGGAAAACGCGCATCTGGTAGCCGCCGTTGTTGTAGTCACTGGGGTTGCCGCCGGCAGCCAGGCCGCCATAGCTCATGAAGAGGAAGTAATAGCCGCCGATGTACTCGATGTAGCTCGCCTCGCCGCTGACATAGTAACCGCCGGCAATCTTCTTGCCGAAGTAGGGATCCTGAGTGATGCCGTTGCCACTGCCTATCAGAGTGTACGTCACGTCATAGTCGCGCAGACCCGTCTCTTCATCCAGCTGTATTATCCAGATGCCGCCGCTCCACGAGCCGTAGCTCATCCACAGCTTGCCTTCCTCGTCATAGAACACGCAGGGGTCGATGTTATTAGGCCAACGGTTACCCCAACCATTACCCACATTGTAGCGGGCAGGAAGTGAGTTCTGCGTGCCCAGCACAATCTCCAGGTCGGTCTCCTTGTAGTCATTGCCGCTCTTGAAGCCGCTGATGACCACAGGGGCCTGATAGCGATAGGGACCTGTTATCTTGTCAGCCGTCAGCAGGATGATGCTCGAGAACCAAGCGTCGCCGTTAATGCTCAGATACATGCACCACTTCTGCATCTTCTCGTTCCAGATGACGTCGGGCGCCCACATGTTGCCGTCAACGCTATAGTTGGCATTGCCTTTCTTCGACCAGTTGAAGGCGTTGAAGTTCAGCGTGTACTCCACACCGCCCTTCTTCACCTTCGTCACCTCCGGGGTGGTGAAGGCCACATTGTTGGCAGCATTATTGCTCGTAGCCGTCTGCCAGGGTATGGAAATCTTGGTCCAGCTCATCAGATCGGTCGACCTGGCATGGTCGCGATGCGAGCCAAAGATGTAATAGGTGTTGGTGTTGTGGTCCCACACGACGCTGGGGTCGTGCACGCTGACGCGCTTCAGATTGTAGGCAGAAACGCCTGTGGCCATCAGGAATGACAGCAGCAAAAAGATACTTTTTTTCATCATTGTAATTGTAGTAGTTGTTTTGTTCGTTCTGTTCAATATCAGACTGCAAAGTTACGAATAAGTAAGCAAAGAGCAAAAGGAAAAATGCATTTTTTCATTTTAAACTATGAAAGAGACGCATCAGCCCGGCAGAACTCATGGCGAAGGAACAAGGTATATATACGAAAAGGGCCCTGAGGAATCGTCCTCAGGGCCCGGCTTGATAAAGAAGGCGGCCTCCTACTCTCCCGCATTGCATTGCAGTACCATCGGCGCAGGCGGGCTTAACTTCTCTGTTCGGAATG
>JAEEPZ010000129.1 GCA_016285055.1 Prevotella sp. | reverse complement strand
ACGCTGTCTTCGACGGCGAGAAAGAGGTGTTCAAGGAGGTTGACGCCGACAAGCTTACCGTCACCGCCCTGCCCGGCGACCCTACGCCGCCGCGCCGCTGGCATCCGCACGGACCGCAGCGTCACTGGATGGAGGTGCCCGACGAGAAGGACGGCCGGCAGACATCGCCGACGGACAGCACCCTGTCGATATACCACCGCGACAACAACCTGTGGGTGAACGACCGCCAGCTGACCACCAACGGCACCCCCGACTATTATTACTCGTCGTGGGGATCGTTCTCGCCCGATGGCCGTTACTATGCCACGGTGCGCATCGTGCCGGCGCCCAAGCATTACGTCTATTACGTCGAGTCATCGCCCAAGGAAGGTCTGGAACCAGTGCTCCACAAACAGGAATATGCCAAGCCCGGCGACTCGCTCAACTACCGCGTGCCGGTCATCGTCGACGTGGCGACAGGCCGTGTCACCGAGCCGTCGACAAAGCTCTTCCAGCACCAGTATCATGTGTCGGCACCTCGCTGGGACAAGAACTCGCAGACCGTCACCTTCGAGTTCAACGAGCGCGGACATAAGCTTTTCCGTGTGCTCGAGATGAACATTGCCGGACAGGTGCGCACACTCATCGAGGAGCGCAACGACAAGTATGTCAACTACACCCGTCAGCAGCGCCACGACCTCAGCGACGGAGAGCGGATAGTATGGACCAGCGAGCGCGACGGACGCAATCATATCTACCTCTACAGCCGCCAGAAAGGGCTGATCCGGCAGGTTACACGTGGCGAATACTACGTCCGTGACATACAGCATATCGACGAGAAGAAAGGGCTGGTTTATTTCTCTGCCTGCGGCATGAACAAGCAGGAAGACCCATACCTAATACACTACTATCGCATAGGGCTAAACGGCAAGGGACTGACGTGCCTGACTCCCGAAGAGGGAAATCACAGTGTAGTCTATTCCTCGGACATGGCATATCTCATCGACACATGGTCTACCGTCACCACCCCGCCCGTCAGCGTGCTGCGCTCGGCCGCTAGCGGAAGGGTGTTACTTACGCTGGAATCAGCCGATATCAGCCAGCTTCATGCAACCGGATGGCGGGCTCCCGAGGTATTCGTTGCGCCCGGACGCGACGGCGTCACGCCTATGTGGGGCATCATTATCCGACCCTCCAACTTCGATCCAACGCGCAAGTACCCTGTCATAGAGTATATCTATAGCGGCCCCGGCGACCAGTATGTGCCCAAGTCGTTCCGTGAGTGGCACTGGGGCATGGCCGAATTGGCCGAGCTGGGATTCATCGTCGTTCAGTTAGATGCCATGACAACGTCATTCCGCACCCGACAGTTTGAGGAGGTGTGTTACAAGAACCTCAAGGATGCCGGACTGCCCGACCGCATAGAGTGGATAAAGGCCGCTGCGCGCAAGTACCCCTATATTGATGCCGACCGCGTGGGCATCTATGGCTGTAGTGCTGGCGGACAGAACGCACTCTCTGCCGTACTCTTCCACGGCGACTTCTACAAGGCTGCATACGCTGCCTGCGGCTGTCACGACAACCGTATGGACAAGATATGGTGGAATGAGCAGTGGATGTCCTATCCCGTGGACAGCAGCTATGTAGCGTGCTCCAACGTGGAGAATGCTTGGCGACTGGAGCGCCCGCTGATGCTCGTCGTTGGCGAGATGGACGACAACGTTGATCCTGCCTCTACCATGCAAGTGGTGAACGCCCTTGAAAAGGCTGGCAAGGACTTCGATCTCGTCGTCATCCCCGGCGCACACCACACCATGGGCGAGGTCTTCGGCGACCACAAGCGCATGGACTTCTTCGTGCGTCACCTGTTAGGCGTTGAGCCACCCAAGTGGAACTTGCTGAAGTAAGGGCTTTCATCGTTTCTACCTTTCCGATGCTGAACGGCTGGACAGAAGAATAACCCTTCTGGTGACCATTCGCGGTCACAACTGTGACCGTGACCATTTTTCAGGACATATCATTCACGTTGCTGAAGCATATCATTCACGTTGCTGAGTCATATTGTTCACGATTCTAAACGCACTGTTTATTTTCACGAATGGCCTGTTTATTTTCATGAACAGCACGTTTATTTTCATGAACGGCGTGTTTTTCATAAACGACGCGCGAAAAAGCAAAAAGGTTACGGTTATAGCTGTAACCGTAACCATTTGCAGCTCGGATAATTGGAGAAAAACAAAAAAAGCATATCGCTGACCACTGCCAGCGATATGCTCTTACCATTTCTAATCTATAACCCTTTACTTTATTACTTTCTTGCCATTCAGGATGTAGAGACCACGCTTGAGGGTTTTCACTTCGCGGCCCTGCAGGTCGTAGTAACGCTGGGCGCTGGATGTCGAACGCTGAACATCAGTAATGCCGTTGAAAATAGCCTCTGAGACGAACTTCACATAGTAGACATACTGCTTGTTGTTCACCTCGAAGCAGAACTGTCCGTCGGCGCTGTAGTCGGCAGCCACCTCGTCGTTGGAGCCGATCTTGATGACCACCTTGTCGCCGTCCTTCTCAATGGTGAAGTAGATGCTGCCGTAGCCGTCGTAGTTGCCGTCAACGGCGAAGGCCAGTCCGTTGTCAGTGTTCTGCGGGTCACCATAGACGCCGTTCTTCATGCCGCGCAGATAGTAGTTGTTGCTGTCGAGCAGGTCGTCGACGGTGACCTCCAGTGCTGTGGCAGCCTTAGCCAGATCAATCTCGATGTCCTTGCCATCAACGGTGACGGGCAGGGCGATGTTCTCCTGACCCACCACTTCCTTCTGCTCCAGGCTTTCTACGAAGGCGATATTGATGTTGACGGTCATCATCTTATTGTTCTCTTCGTTGACCAGGAAGAGCTGAGTAGCAAACTCATCGCCCACTGCGGGGAGGTTGGGCTTCTGGCATCCGCGGAACAGTCCGTCGGCGTAGACAATGCCCATGATTGAGTTGGCATCGCCCCATGTAGAGACGCGTCCCTCCTTGTTGAGCCAGAATCCGGGATTCGGATCGCAGCTCCAAGCCTTCGAATAGTCGCCCTTGATGACAGCCACGGAGTCAATGTTCAGTCCGTAGAGTACGGGGCTGGCGGTGCCGATGAGGCTCTCGATATCCTCCACGTTGACAGTGCCCAATTCGAACATGGTATAGCTGTTGTCGAGCAGCTGCTGCACGGTGAAGGTGCGTGTGGCTACGCTCTCGAAGTTGTACTCCTGCTTCTCGGGCTCCACAATCTGCAGTGTGACGTTAAGCTGGTAATAGTTCGTGGCATTGGTGAAATAGAGCGATGCCTTCAGCTCATCGCCAACCTGGCGTGTGTTAGGCTTGTGGCCCACGTTGAGCACGGAGTAGTCGTTAGCCGTGGCAGGTTCGATGTAGAAGGCACCGTTGGCGTAGGCCACTACGCGTCCGTCCTCTGTGAGCCACCATCCGCCGTTGTTAGCGGTGCTGTTGCCGAAGTTATCCTTGTCGTCGAGGGCGACGAGTCCGAGTGCCGATACTTCACATCCCAGTATGCCTGCTATCTTCTCCACATCCACCTTCAGCTGCACTGCAGCCCAGTCGCTGAGTGGCTCCTGCTTCACCACGGCGTCTTCCTCGCCAAGCTTGGTGTATGCCGACATGCCGCTGCCAGCCTCCTGCTCGCCCAGCTTCAGGGTGTACTTGATGCGGTAGGCCTTCTCACCATAGATAATGTACACGCATGCGAAGTAGGTCTCGTTCTCCTTGCATGCGCCGGGGAACTGGCCGAGGTAGCAGCTCAGCGTGTCGTTCTCGGCATTGTATGTGTAGTTCTCCATAAAGAAGCGGTCGGCATCGCCATATCCGGCAGCAGCCACCTCGCCGTCATATTCGCCGGCAGCGTTCATCACCGGGCGATACCAGAAGCCATGGCCTCCTGCGGTGGGTTCGTTGGTCAGCGAGTCCTTCTTCAATCCGCCGCCATTCTCCACATCACCGCTGTTGTACCAAGTGGTGTAGATCACCTTACCCACATTCTCGGCCATGCCGGCCTTGTTGTCGATGCCAAGCAGCTGCAGGGCCTCAGCAATATTCACGTTGACAGCATCGCTGGAGTAGTCGCCACGCGGGAACTGCTCCACCACCTTCTCCTGCTCGCCGACAACGGTCAGCTGCTTTTCCAAAAGCATGGGTTCGGGCACGTTGAAGTCGGGTTTGGCAATGACATTGAGTGTAAGGGCGAAGGTAGCCTCCTTGCCGTTGAACTTCAGCTTCAGCATGGCCTTGGCCACGTCACCAGCCTGCATCTTCTCAGGCATCTGTCCGCAATAGAAGGCGAAGATGTCGTTGGCAGCATCTTCTATGTTGGGGCTGGCATAGAAACGGGCGTCATCGCCCCAGCCCACGGGCACGCCGTCGGCGTTCATCCAGAATCCGTGCGCGTCGGCCTCGGTGGCAGCAGCCCAGGGCTGGTCGGCTCCGTCGACGACAGCATAGAAGAGGATGGGATCGGGAGCCTCTGCGCCGATGTAGGCCGTGATGGCCTCTGTCAGCGTGGCGGCATCGGTGCCAAGGGTGGCAGCCACGTCAGAAAGTTTGAACTCGTAGGCAGCAGCCGAATAGTCCGTCGTGGGATACTGCGTTGCCTCGGCACTGAACTGTGCCTTTGCCTGCACGCCTGCGAAGAAGCATACCACTGCAATAAGCAGATTTCTGATTCGTGTAGTAATCATACCATAGTGAATTTAATAGTTAGTAAAATGATGTTGTTTTTTTGTTTTTCATTCTTGCACTGCAAAGATAGTCATTCCGTCGGAAACGCGCAAGAAAAAACGGCGAAAATACAGGCGTTTAGACGATATTTTCATCTATTTGGACTATCCTTTCAGCCGCTCGGAAGAAATAAAAAAAATACTGAAAATTTCTTCAAAAAAGTTTGGAGGGAACTAAAAAAAGACCTAACTTTGTTGCACAATCCTCAAATGACACGTCTCATCGCCAGGAAAACTGACCTATCTGAACACTAACTATATCGTTTGCATAATGAACAGGATTTTTACCTCAGTATTGGCTTCGGTGCTACTGATGAGTGCCGCGCTGATGCAGCAGGCACAGGCTCAGGAAGTGAAGAATCTTTCACTGTCAGCCACTGGCGTGTCAGCTTCTTTTGAGAGTGCCGACTACCCCGTGAGCCTCATCAGGGACAACCGCTATGGCGGCAACGCCAGATACTGGGTGAGCACTACCGACGAGGCGCACTACGGCGAGGAGGCATACGTAGAGCTGCAATGGTTGCAGCAGAATGTAATAAAAGAGATACGCGCGTATTGGGCTGCCGATAGCGATGCCCTGCTGCTGCCCACCGAGGCATACATGGCATGGTGGGACGGCAGCGAGTGGCAGCGCGGAGCGACGCTGAACGATGCTGACGACAAAAAGCTGTCGGTGACAGAGGTGGAGCTATCCTCCTCGCGTGTGCGCGTATATATGAAAGGTGACAAGGCCTGTGGCCTGCGCGAGCTACAGCTTATGGGCTATGCCGACCCGTCGGTGAGCTACAAGTGGCCGGCCTACGACCCCACGCTGTGCTACGACTTCCGCTGGGAGTATCCCACGCTGTCGGCTCCCACAAAGGGGCGCCTGCCTGAGTCCATGAACGTGGCCCGCGAGAAGCACGGCGAGTGGTGGAGTGTGGCCGTAGGGCCCAACGCCAACAAAGCCATCACCGACACCGCCATGGTGCTTTTAGTGAAGAAGATGGACGAGGACTTTGCCTTCTTCCGCGATGTCTTCGGATGGCCTCCCGACAAACGTGCCCGCAACGGCTATTATAGCCAGGTCTATGGCTACGGCAGCGGCGTGGGTACCGACAATGAGCCAAACACTGCCTTGGGCGGATGGCAGAGTGCCACATGGTATCGCGGTGAGTCGTGGCCTATGGTCCTGTTGAGCTATTATCCCATTGCATCCTTCGACCCCAACTGCACCTACAGCGACGCCGTGGGGCAGCAGAACGCCTGCGTGCACGAGGGCATCCATGCCACCTTTGCCGATCTAGATGGCTGCAAGCAGAGTGCCTGGTTCCATGAGGGCGGCAATACATGGCTGCAGGGCGAGGCAGAGCTGGTGAAAAGTGGTAAAGCCCCGGAAAGTATGGGTTTCCTCAGCGCTGGCAATATGATTGCACCATTCATGCCCATTGAATGTTACTCTGGATGGCTGCTGGATGACTCTTTCGGCGGCCCGTCGGCTGAAGGCGTGAATATGTATGGTTCGTCGGGCCAGGTCTGCACATGGCGCAACCTGTTGGGCGGCGTGCAGTACGGCGAGCTCTTCCCCCACTTCCTTAGCGAGATCATGGGACGCGGTGCCATTCCCTGGATATGGCGCTATTGCAAGAACCGTGTGCTAGAAGGCATGGCCGACTCGTTAGGTGGCGACCAAATGCGGCATCTCATTCTGGAGTATCGGGCACGCCAGGCCATGATCGACGTGGGACAGTGGTCGAATGCCTGCCGCAAGCTGCTCGACGACAACTGGCTTGTCACCATCCAGCAGGAGTGGAGTCCCTACTGGAAGAAGGTAGACCCCTGGAAGGCCACACCCTACGCCAATATGTACCAGTGCAATGAGGTGGATAGTGCCCACTGGTGGAAGCCCGAATGGCGCACCACGCCCGGATGGAGCGGTGCCAATCAGATTCCCCTGCATGTCAGCGGCAAGGTGGACGACATCGTCAGTGTGTACTTCAAGCCGTTGGGCGAGAACATGGTGTGTATGCTGTGCTATCGTACGAAGCAGGGAAAGATATTCTACTCGCAGCCTGTCGAGGGCGAAGGTGAGGTGCTGATGCAGCTTCAGGGCGTGCCTGCCAACAACGTGGTCATTGCCGTGGTATGCAACACCGACTATGTCTATAAGGGAGAAGAGACGCGCAAGCAGCATTTCGACTACCGTCTGAGGATGGGGCAGAATGTCTATCAACCTGCCAAGGCCCAGCTGAAATGGTATAACTACCGGTCGGTGATACGCGACCAGGACTTCCTCTCTGGCATTGAGAACGCAGAGACACCTGCGGCAGACGAGGTGCGTTTCAGCCTGCGTCCGGCACATACGGTGATGAGCCGCGGCGGACAAGTGTGGCTGAACATCACGGCGGCATCGCAGCTGCAGATTCCCGTCCGGCTGATAGACAGTGCTGGCCGTGTGGTCTGCCAGCAGAGCCTGATGCGCAACGGCTACTATGACATACCGGCTGACATTACACCCGGCCTCTACATCTTGCAGGCACTCTGCAATGGTCAGAAAGCAAGTGTCAAGGTCGTTGTGAAGTAAGAAGTATGAAGTGATAAGTGAATAATTTGCTACCGCTATGAAAATAACAATGAATGATAAGACGGGAAATGTGATGAAGAGGACAGTGAGGCTGTTAGGAACAGCTTTCTTTATCCTTCATTCTTCATTCTTCATTTCCTGCGGCGAGAAGGACGAGCTGATGGAAGAGCCGTCGTGGCTCGGCAATTCCATCTATGACAGACTGAGCGAGGAGGGCAACTACCGTTACACGCTGCGCCTCATCGATGACCTGGAACAGAGAGACGTACTCAGCCAGACGGGCTCTAAGACGCTCTTCGTGGCCAATGACGATGTCTACGACCAGTTCTTCAGCCAGAAAACATGGGGGGCCGGCAGCTACGACCGGCTGACGATGGCCCAGAAGAAACTGCTCTTCAACAGTGCGATGGTGAACAACGCCTACCTGATTGAGCTGCTCAGCAGCGTCAGCGGCCCGAAGCCCCTGAAGGGACAGTGCATGCGCCGCCCCACAGCCGCCTCGGTGTTCGACTCGGTGACGTATGTCACGCCGGACAGGATGCCAGACACCAAATACTGGCAAGCCTTCCGCGAAGCCGGCAAACCCATCGTGCTGCTGCGCGACAACACCGCGAAGCCGATGATCCACTTCCTGCCCGTCTTCATGCGCAACAACAAGATTACCGACGAAGACTTGAGCATCCTGACCAACGGTGTGTCTACATCCACGGGCGACTCGTGGGTGAACGGCAAGAAGCTGACCGAGATAGACATCACCTGCAAGAACGGCTATATCCACAAGGTGGACGGCCTGCCCACAGCTGCCGACAACATGGCCGAGATAGTGCACAGCCACAGCAACATGTCGCTCTTCGCCTCGCTGCTCGACCGTTTCTCGGCTCCCTACTACGACGAGGAAGCCACAAAGGAGTTCAATCGCCTGTACAATAATAATGACAAGGTGTACACCCTGAAATACTTCTCGCGGAACAGCAACACGAAGGACTATCCCGAATCGGAGGGCGGCACATTAGACACCGACCCCGACGGGCAGCCAGTGGAGGCCACCCTGGCCTTCGACCCAGGCTGGAATCAGTATATGTACAGCAACACAGCGGGGCGCGACCTGCACTACGATGCCGGTGCGCTGCTCGTTCCGTCGAATGAGGCTCTGAACCACTGGTGGACGCACGACGGCGAGAGCCTGAAGGACATGTACGGCGCTTGGGAGAACGTGCCGATGAAGGTGCTGGTGAAGCTGCTCGACATCAACCTCGTCCGCTCGTTTACCGAGACCGTGCCCTCGAAGTTCAAGAACATCGTCGACAATACGAACAAGGTGCCCATCGGCCTGCAGAAAGAGCATGTGGACAGCTGCTTCATGGGCTGCAACGGCGTGGTCTACCTGCTCAACCGTGTGTTCACCCCGGCAGCCTACAGCAGCGTCTCGTTCCCCGCACTGGTGAACGAGAACACGATGAACGTCATCTACTGGGCCATCGAGAAGCTGGAGTTCGAGCCTTACCTCAACTCCATGGACTCCTACTATAGCTTCATCATCCCCACGAACACCGCCATGCTGACCTACGTGGACCCCTGTACCTACGGCGGCACGACGTCGGTGCTCTATGAGTTCTACTGGGACGACGTGCGCAAGACTGTCGGTGCCCACCGATACAACTATGACCTGGTGAACGGCGTGAAGATGGAGGGCGAACTGAACGATGCCAACGACAACCAGGTGCAGAACCGCCTGCGTGACCTCTTGGACAACCTCATCATCATCGACACCTTGGAGAGCGGCCATCGCTACTACCGCACGAAGGGCGGCAGCACCATCCGCGTGGAGAACGCCGGACTGGAGAATACGATGACGATAGCCGGAGGACTCCAGATAGAGCAGGGCAAGCCCATCGCCGTGAAGCGCATCTACGACCAGACGCAGACGGGCAACGGTAAGAGCTACGTTGTGGACGACCAGCTGCCTTTAGGCAGCCGACGCTCGCTCTACAGCCTGCTCAGCGGCCGTGAGAACTGCGCACGCTTCTTCGAGCTGCTGACCCAGGGCGGCGCCACCAACACGCTGATGAAGAACCGCATGGGCGGCTATACCTGTGCCGACTACAACTGCTCGCTCTTCGATGCCTACGACTACACCGTCTATGTGCCCGCAGATGCCGACATCGACCGCCTGCACGAGCAGGGCTACCTGCCCTACTGGAGCGACTATGAGGCACTGGCCGACACGCTGGGCGAGTGGCGTACCATTGCCAAGGACGCGAAGCTACTGAAGGAAGCCCGCAAAATCGTGGCCAACCGCATCATGGACTTCGTGAAGTATCACATCCAGGACAACTCCGTCTATATCAGCGGCACGTCTGTCCATCAAGTGAAATACGAGACCTCGACGCTCAACCCGAAGAACAAGCGTTTCTACAGCGTGCAGGTCACTGCCGACGACCACTCGCTCAGTATCAGTGACCTGACGGACAACACCCGTCACGTCATAGCCACCGACGGCTGCTACAACCTGATGGGCCGTGAATACTGGATTCAGAACGCCAACAATGCCAACCACAACGAGATGCTCTACAACGCCAGCGACGTGGTGGTGCACCAGATTGACGGTCCGCTGTTCTACGACGAAAAGCAGCTGACGAGCTGGAAAGAGGAGGTGATGAAATTGAAAATTGAAGATTGAAAATTGAATATTTAGTGAACTATGGAAATGAACACTATTAAACAGATGATCTCCTTTAGAAGAATCCTGATTTTAGCTTTCTTGCTTCAATCTTCAATCTTCACTCTTCAATCATCCGTCTGCCAGGCGCAGATCACTAACGTGCATGGCACCGTGAGCGACGACATGGGCGGACTGCCCGGCGCCTCGGTGTGCGAGATTGATGGCACGGGGCGTATCATCGAGGCTACCGTCACCGATATCAACGGCAACTTCTCCATGCGCTTACGCAACCAGAACGACAAGCTGCGCTTCAGTTTCGTGGGCTGCAAGACTCAGACGCTGCCCATCAACCGCGAGACCTACCACGTCAAGCTGGTGTCGCAGACCACCATCGAAACCGTCACCGTCACCTCGAAGAAGCGCCTCAACGGCGGCGGACTGGCTATCCCGGAGCGGGAGATCAGCTACGCCACGCAGACCATTGACATGAAGGAGTTTGAGGGCTTGGGCCTGACCACCGTCGACGAAGCCCTGCAGGGCCGCATCGCCGGCCTCGACATCGTGGCCAACAGCGGCAACCTCGGCGCAGGCACGACTATGCGCCTCCGCGGTGCCTCGTCCATCTCGACGCTCACCAACAGCAACCCGCTCATCGTGGTGAACGGCAATACGTGGAACGTGGACATGAACAACTTCGACGTCACCAATGCCAACGACGAGCAGTTTGCACAGCTGCTGAACGTCAACCCCGAGGACATCGCCAGCATCACCGTGCTGAAGGATGCCGCCGCCACCGCCATCTACGGCTCGCAGGGCGCCAACGGCGTCATCGAAATCACCACGAAACGCGGCTCGCGCGGAGCACCGAAGCTCACCTACTCGCTGCGTCTCACAGGCACCTACCAGCCCAAGGGCTACAAGATGCTGAGCGGCGACGACTACACCATGCTGCTGAAGGAGAGCTACTTCAATCCCGAGCAGAACGACAACGCCTCGAACATCCGCGAGCTGAACTACGACCCCACCTTCTCCGAGTATGAGCAATACAACAACAACACCGACTGGGTGGATGCCGTCACGCAGTGGGGACTGCGACAGAACCACTACCTCTCAGTGACCGGCGGCGGCGAGAAAGCCACCTTCCGCATCTCAGGAGGCTACGACCACGAGACAGGCTCCGTCATCGAGCAGCGACAGGACCGTTTCTCCACACGCGTCGCCCTCGACTACTACGTCAGCGACCGCGTAAAAATCTCCACCAACTTCGCACTTACCTATACCGACACCAAGCGCAACTACGATGACCTGCTAGCCATCGCCTACAGGAAGATGCCCAACATGGGTATCTATGAAGAGGTGAGAGGTGAAGACGGAGTGGTGAGAGCCACCGACCGGTATTACACCATGCTGCAGTCGGCTCCCAGCGTCTTCGACGGCGACCAGAAGAGCTATGTCAATCCCGTGGCATCGGCCAAACTGGCGAAATTCGGAGACCGCACCTACGACATCACGCCCGAACTGGAGCTGAACTACCGTCTGTGGGGCATGGATGAGGAGCACCACCAGCTGAACTGGCAGGGCCGCGTATATATGAACATCTTCAACGAGTATGTCAACAAGTTCTATCCCAAGGAGCTGGTCACCGTGTCGTGGAACAACGGCGTGAACAATGCCTACGCCGCCAGCACCAAGAGCGTAGCCTTCAACACAAAGCAGACGTTGACCTTCATCCCCCACTTCGAGAACAAAGACCACTCGCTGATGGCTATGGGACGCTTCGAGCTGACCACCGGCAGCAGCAACGGCCAGGGCACCGATGCCACGAAGCTGCCCTCCGGCGGCATCACCAACCCCGTGGGCGGCGGCCGCGTGACGGGCATGAGCTCGAACTTCAGCGAGTGGCGCTCGATGTACTACACTTTCTCCTCGCACTATGCCTACAAGGGACGCTACATGGCCGACTTCTCGCTGCGTGCCGACGGCACCACGAAGTTCGGGCCCGACCGCCAGTGGGGCTATTTCCCCGCCGTCTCGCTGCGATGGAACATTGTCGACGAGCCGTGGATGGAGTCCACGCACCGCTGGCTCTCCATGCTCTCCGTGCGTCCCAGCTGGGGACGCGTGGGCAACCAGCCCAACCGCGACTACCTGTATGAGAGCATTTACAGCAGCGACATGCGCTACATCAACATGGGCGCCATGAAGCCCGAAAACATCCGGCTGACCGACCTGCGATGGGAGACCACCACGACATGGGACGTGGGCTTCGACCTCGGACTTTTCGACGACCGCCTCACGCTGCA
>JAEEPZ010000250.1 GCA_016285055.1 Prevotella sp. | reverse complement strand
CATCTCTGGGAGCTTCTTCAGATCATAACTGGTGACACAGTCTGAGAGAACATGTACCGTGTATCCCGCTTTTGTCATATTGAAACATGTCGATTTCACGCAGGCTGTAGCATCAGCACCAGCCACGAAGAATTCATTGATGTCATTTGCCGCAATAAATGCTGAAAAAGCCTCACTTGTAAGTGCATTGCTTTTCGTCTTTACGAAGATATTGTCCGAAACGACCTTCATCTCAGGTACCAGTTCCTCGCCCTTGCTGCCAGGCTTGAACGTTCTCGTAGCAGCGGTGATGTTGTTATGCTTGATATACACAATGTGCATACCTTCTTCCACAGCCCATTCGATGGCGGCATTGATATTATCGATGATGTCACGGTAATGCTTGGTGATGTCGTTCTGAATGTCAATAACGACAAGGGCTCTATTGTTCATCTTATTCATATTTTTTTAAATGTTATCTATATCTCCCACTGAGAATCCTTTTGCGCAGACACTTTACGGCGGGCTTGTAATAGTCTATCTCCATCGCTTCGAGGGTGCGCTTCAGTTCGTCCATCAGTTCCGGATAGAAGGTCGCTTGTTATCGCCATATTATGTTTCTTATATTTGTTGTCCTAATTCAAATGCCTCGTTCAAGGCATCAGTGTTTTTGATATCGCCTTTATCCTTGACGCCACGAACCAACACACGACCGGCATCCTCCAACTTAAAGAAGTTTAGGCAGAGCTGGTATTGGGTGAGGATGCTGTCAAAGAGCTCGGGAAGCGTGGCAGCGCCTACAAGCAGGATAGCCATCTTCTTTATCTTGAATGTATCCCTGATGGGATTATGGCAGCGGTCAATGACGGCCTTCAGCTGTGCACTCAGTCCGTAGAAATACACTGGCGATGCTATCACGAGCATATCGGCATGAGCCATCTTCTCATAGATAACCGACATATCATCTTTCTGAGCACAAAGATGCTGCTCATTTCTGAAGCAAGCATTGCATCCCATGCAGGGATTGACCTTGTAATCGTGTACAGACACGATCTCTACATGGTGTTTCTGCGTGGCACCTTTGACGAATGCTTCTACGAGCAGATCCGTATTGCCGTCCTTCCGAGGGCTTCCTGAGAGAATCAATATGTTCATATTATTCCATTCATTGTTTAAATTCAAAGAAGTAGAAGTCCGTCCAGCCGGTGTTCTCGGCGTAGAGATGCTGCTTGCCGCGATACTCAAAGCCGAGACGCTCGTAGAGCCTGTGGGCGGGCGTATTTGAAGCGAGGGCATCAAGGCGGATGGTCTGCATACCTTTACTTTCTGCCATACGGATGGCCTCGCGAATCATCTCCGAACCAATTCCATTGCCTTGTGCGTCAGGACTAACGGCAAGGATATGAATCACAGCTACCTTGTCATCGACAACCTGCTGTGTCCATTCTATCGCATGATAGTCTTCGTCCTGATACATCGTGACGGCCATTGCACCAGCGATGGCGCCACATTCTCTATAAAGATACATGCTCCCCTCGTCGATATAGGCACGAATGCCCTCAACCGTCGGATGCTTCCCTTTACTCCATCGGGCGTATGTAGCCATCTCTGGCGTACGCGCCGTCACATCATCATAAAAGGCGATGATGGCATCAAAGTCGTTTTGTGTTGCTAATTCTAAGCTCATGTTGTGTCATTTTATTCCTATTTGTATTCAATGTGGACGAAGCCCATCACGATAACTCCAATGGCAAGGAGTTTGATAGTTGTAATCTTGTTCATTACTCAATTACAAAACTGCGTGGATAGAAATCGCTATAGAATCGACCATCGGTGGCGGTGAACTTCAGAACGCAGTAGTTCGGGTCGGTTACACCACCAGGGTAGTACTGCTCGTCGCCATTGTGCCATATCATCTCCTTGCTCTTAGCATCCGTCAGTACTTCCATCGTACCACGCAGCATCATACCTTTGAAACCTTTGGCATCGCAAAAATAGATGCTGGCCTTGGGGTTAGCCTTGTATTGAGCCACACGTATTGAGAATGTGTTGGTGGTAAAGTAGAAGGTTTTGATACCCTCGCGTTTACGTGGCTTCAGCATGGCCTTGGTCCAAGGAAAACCTTCTTGGTCTACTGACGAGATATAAGCGATGGGCAGTTTGTCGGCCATCTGTGCAATGAGTTCTTTGATGCCGGCTAAAGCAGGATGTGCATTCATCGCTTCATCGTTATTCACATCCAGCGTTTGGCGCCAACGCTTAAGCTGGGGAAAATACGATTTCATCATGCCGATGTACTCCTCTTTGGTAATAG
>JAEEPZ010000128.1 GCA_016285055.1 Prevotella sp. | reverse complement strand
GGCAGCAAAGAACATTACTGACATTACAGACCCCACCCCTGCCCCTCCCCGTAAGGGCAGGGTTCAAGAGGGGATGGCTGCGCATAAATCCTTTCTGCAAAGGGTCAACTGCTATATCATTGCCTAAAAAAAAATGTGGAAAGTCATTGGAATAATCAGAATAAATGATTATCTTCGCAGTCAAAATTGTGAATGATGAAGAAAATCTGTTTGATGAAGATGTTGCTGCTGCTCAGCGTGGCGGCAACGGCGAGAGACTACAACATCGTGGACTTCGGTGCGAAGAACGACACGACAGTGCTGAGCACACAGGCCATCCAGCAGGCCATCGACCGCTGCTCAAAGGATGGCGGCGGACGCGTTGTCGTGCCGACGGGCATGTTCAAGACGGGCACGCTGGTGCTGCGCAGTCATGTCGACCTGCACTTGGAGACAGGGTCGACGCTCTACGGCAGCACCCGCCTGGAGGACTATACACCGCTGAAACCGGCCTACGCGTCGCTGCGCACACAGGGCGAGACGGTGCAGCTCATCTATGCCGACCGCGCTACAGACGTCAGCATCACGGGCTTCGGCACCATCGACGGGCGCGGGGCAGCGTTCAAGAAACTGTCGTGGAACGACGAGGGCATCACGCGGCCGCACCTGCTGCGATTCATTGAGTGCCAAGACATTATCATCAGCGACATCACCTTGCGCAACAGCGGCTGCTGGATGCAGCATTACCTGGCCTGCGACCGTCTGCGCATCACGGGCATCAAAGTCTTCAACCGCAACAACTACAACAACGACGCCCTCGACCTCGACGGCTGTCACGACGTGGTGGTGAGCAACGTCATGGCCGACAGCGACGACGACGGCATCACGCTGAAGTCAACATCGCCGCGGCTCTGCGAGAATATCGTCATACAAAACTGCATCGTCAGCAGCCATTGCAACGCCATCAAACTGGGAACGGAGACGAATGGCGGCTTCCGCAACATCAACATCAGCGACTGCGTCGTCCATCCGTCGGCCGACCAGTCGAGCCAGTTCTTCGGCGACCCGTCGAAGCGCGGCACGTCGGTCATCTCACTGGAAATCACCGACGGCGGCACGATGGAGAACGTGCATGTGAGCAACATCGTGGCCGAAGGCACCGAGTCGCCCATCTTCATCCGCCTCGGCAACCGTGCCCGTGGCTATGCCAAGGACGTGCCGGTGACGAAGGTGGGCAGCATCCGCGGCGTGCATCTCTCGAACATCACGGTGAACGGCGCCGGGCCGACGGGCAGCAGCATCACCGGTCTGCCCGGCCATCCTGTGGAGGACATCTGGCTCACCAACATCACCATCCGTCAGCAGGGCGGCAGCGGCGAGGTGGCGGTGCCCGACGATGAGAAGGAGGCCGACTATCCCGAGGCCACGATGTGGGGCGTGCTGCCTGCCAAGGGCTTTTTCATACGCCATGCCCACAACGTCACCTGCCGCAACATCGACATCTCCACAGTCCAACCCGATGCACGGCCCGACTTCGTCCGTATAGACGCGGAATAGAAGACTCTCCCCCTGCCCCCCAGACCCAACCCCTGCCCCTCCTTTTCCATGGGGCTTTTTGCCACTCCTTGCCCGCCGCGTAGCTCAATGCGCAGCCATCCCCTCCCTTCAAGGGGAGGGGTTAGGGGTGGGGTCTGTAACTTCTTCGCTGCCTCATATTCGCTGTCCCTTCTTTGTGGAAACTTCTTCGCTGAGACTTCTTCGACGAAACTTCTTCGCTGATAGAATATTACAGACATTACAGACCCCACCCCTGGCCCCTCCCCTTGAAGGGAGGGGAGGGCCTCACGGAGTCCCTTCGGCAGGCAAAACGGCGCAGCCATTCCCCTCCTTTTCCAAAGGAGGGGTCAGGGGTGGTTTGTCAAAGATGTCCCAACCTATTTCCAAAGGAGGGGTCAGGGGTGGTTTGTCAAAGATGTCCCAACCTATTTCCAAAGGAGGAAAAATTTGTCCGAAGCCTTCGGACAACGAGTCCGAAGCCTTCGGACGGAGAGTCCGAAGCCTTCGGACTTTTTTGTGCTGTGCGGATGGAAGGAAATTGCATGGAAGCACAACCGCACATCATCTTATCTCAGTGCACGCATGGCATTGAGGACGGCGAGGACGGTGACACCGACATCGGCAAAGACGGCCATCCACATCGTGGCGAGACCGACGACGGCTAAGAGGAGCACCGCCACCTTGACACCGATGGCCAGCCACACGTTCTGACGGGCAATGCGCAGCGTACGACGGGCGATGCGGATGGCCAGCGGCAGCTTCGACGGACGGTCGTCCATCAGCACCACGTCGGCGGCCTCGATAGCGGCGTCGCTGCCCATAGCACCCATGGCAATGCCGACGTCGGCCAAGGCCAGCACAGGGGCGTCGTTGATGCCGTCGCCCACGAAGGCGGTCTTAGACGGATGAGAGGTGAGCGATGAGGGGCGAGAGGCTGTCACCTGCTTCATCAGCTCCACCTTGTCGGCGGGCAGAAGCTCGGCGTGCCATTCGCCGATGCCCAACTGTTCGGCCACGTTCTTGGCCACATCCTGGCGGTCGCCGGTGAGCATCACCATGCGACTGACACCCAAGCTGCGCAGACCGTCGATGGCCTCGCGGCTGTCGGCCTTCACACGATCGTTGATGACGATATGTCCGAGATAAACAGCCCCTACCCCACCCTTCGGACTTCTCTCATCAGCGGAGTTGGGACATTCTGCCACATGGATGATGGTGCCCACATGATGGCAGGCACGCCAGCGGGCACCCACGGCATCCATCATCTTCGTATTGCCCACGCACACATTATTATTATTAATACGCGCGCGTATGCCTTGGCCCGCCACCTCCTCGACATCGGTCACCGTACAGCCATCGGTGCCCTCCTCGGGGAAGGCGGCACGCAGGGCAGCGCCGATGGGATGCGTGCTGTAGTGCTCCACATGGGCGGCAAGGTGCAGCAGTTGGTGCTCGTTGCAGGTGTCGGGATGGATGGCGCTGACGGCAAACTCACCCTCCGTCAGCGTGCCCGTCTTATCGAAGACCACCGTGTCCACCTCGGCCAATGCGTCGATATAGTTGGCACCCTTGATGAGGATGCCCTTACGCGAGGCGCCGCCGATGCCGCCGAAGAACGTCAGCGGCACACTGATGACCAGTGCGCAGGGACACGACACGACGAGGAACAGCAGGGCACGATAGGCCCAGGTGGAGAAGGAGGTGAGAGGCGAGAGGTGAGAGGTGAGAGAAATGAACAGCGGCGGCAGGATGGCGATGAGCAAGGCCAGCACGACGACGACGGGCGTGTAGACGCGGGCAAAGCGGGTGATGAAGGTCTCGCTCTTCGACTTGTGCTCAGTGGCGCTCTCCACCAGGCTGATGATCTTCGATACGGTGCTCTGTCCGAAGGTCTTCGTCGTCCGCACGCGTATCACGCCGCTCAGGTTGATGCAGCCCGACAGCACCTCGTCGCCCTCGGCTGCCTCGCGCGGTGCGCTCTCGCCTGTCAGCGCCACGGTGTTCAGCGACGTGCTGCCCTCGATGATGACGCCGTCCAAGGGCACCTTCTCGCCGGGACGCACGACGATAATGGAGCCCACGCCCACATCGTCGGGGTGAACAGCAGAAGCCACAGAAGCCCCAAAAGCCCCCCCTACTGCCCCCGAGGGGGCTTCATTACTTTTTAGGACATTTGTGTCCCCCTCGGGGGACGAAAGGGGGGCTGAGGGGGCTTCATTACTCTTTAGCACATTTGTGTCCCCCTCGGGGGACGAAGGGGGGGCTTGGGGGGCTGTGGCCTCTACATACGCCACGTCGGGCCTGATGTCCATGAGGTGCGAAATGCTCTGGCGGCTCTTTCCCTCGGCATAGCCCTCGAAGAGCTCGCCGACCTGGAAGAACAGCATGACGAAGACGGCCTCGGCCATCTGCGGCTCTGCGTCGGGCAGGAAACCGATGGCCAAGGCGCCGATGGTGGCCACCGACATGAGGAAATGCTCGTTGAACCAGTCACCGTGGGCTATGCCCTCAGCAGCCTCACGCAGCGTATCATGGCCGGCAACAAGGTAGGGGACGAGGTAGACGAGCAACAGCTGCCAGGTGGTCAGCGTTGCGTGCTTCTCAACCAGCATGGCCGCAGCCAGCAGCAAAACGGTGACGACAATCAGGGTCAGCTGACTGCGCAGGCTGTGCTCTTCGTGCTCGTGGTGGTGCTCTTCGTGCTCGTGGTGGTGTTCACCGTGCTCATGGTGGTGCTCTCCGTGCTCGTGATGGTGTTCGTGAGCGCAGTGCTCACAGTGTTCATGTTGATGATGATGTGCCATAGTTCTTTTCGTTTTTTCTCGTTCTGCGTGCAAAGGTACGCACTTCTTTTTGCAATCTGGTTGCAAAGTTTTCAACGAAAAGAGGCGGCGTTTCACAAATTCTTTGTACTTTTGCAGGCAAAAGAAGAAAATGAAACTGCTGCAACGATACTTGACCACCTTCGGGCGCTATCTGATGCTGATGGGCCGCACATTCAGCATGCCCGAGCGTTTCCGCATGTTCTGGAAACAGTATGTGAAGGACATGGCGCAGCTGGGCATCAACTCCATCGGCATCGTGCTGCTCATCTCGTTCTTCATCGGCGCCGTCATCTGCATCCAGATGAAGGTGAACATCGAGAGCCCGTGGATGCCGCGCTGGGTGGCCGGCTACACCACCCGCGAAATCATGCTGCTGGAGTTTTCGAGCAGTATCATGTGTCTCATCCTGGCCGGCAAGGTGGGTTCGAACATCGCGTCTGAGTTGGGCACGATGCGTGTGACGCAGCAGATTGACGCCCTCGACATCATGGGTGTCAACTCAGCGTGCTACCTCATCCTGCCGAAGATATTAGGCATGCTGACCATCATGCCCATCCTGGTCATCTTCTCCAGCGCCATGGGCATTGTCGGCGCCTACGGCACTGCCTACATCGGCCACATCATCACGCCCGACGACCTGACCGTGGGTCTGCAGCATGCTTTCGTACCGTGGTTCTTGTGGATGTCGATCATCAAGAGCCAGTTCTTTGCCTTCATCATCAGCAGCGTGCCCGCATTCTACGGATATACCGTGGAGGGCGGCAGCATCAATGTGGGCAAGGCATCGACCAACGCCGTCGTGGCGTCGAGCATGCTCATCCTCTTCAGCGATATTTTCCTGACGCAGCTGCTGTCGTGAGTGAGGTAGGTGAGGTAGGTGAAGTAGGTAATGTAGGTAATGTAGGTGAAGTAGGTATCATAGGGACGGGGCGACAAAGACATTTTTGTCCTGTCGCCCCGTCGAGGCTTTTCGCTGATGCTTTTACTTCTTAATCTTATAGACTCGGAATGACATGGCGGGCAGCTGGTCGTTGAGCACGGCCATCTTCTTGCCTGCCTCGGTGCTGACGCTACCGGCCTTCGGCGTGATGCGCTCCGGCTGGTCCAGCGTGTTCTCGTCGTCATAGCTTCCGTTGTAGCTCAGCGTCAGGGTCTGTGCTGTGGGCTGGCCTTCCACGCCAAGCAGGTTGAGCTGGATGCTCTGCGGCTGGCGCGACGTGTTGGCCACCTTGACGATGACTTCGCCTGTTGCAGCGTCCCAAACGGACGAGGCATAGAGACCGTCCATGCCCTCCTGTCCGGCCACGGGTACCGGCTTCTTGCCGCCAGCAGGATTGGCAGTGGTGAGCGAGAGGACATTGGTGCCCTTGTTGCTGGCGTAGAGCTGCTGCACATAGTAGCTCACCGACTTGAACATACGCAGGTTGTCGTACCAGATGAGGTCGGGACGCCACTGCCAGCCCTCGATGTGTGCAAAGAGCGGAGCATAGGCCGTCATATAGACCACGTCGGCATTGCGCTCCATGCCCGTCATGAATCCGGCCTCAAGGATGCTGGCCTCATAGTGGTTCCACTTCTTACCCTTGCCGTGGCATGCATACTCGCCGGCAAACACCTTCGGACCCTTGCGGTCGTAGCTGTCGTAGCGCAGGGCGCCGCAGTTGCCATAGCGCTCCTTGGCCTCGGGCGTGGCGAGGAACCAGGCCTCCGGACGGTAGAAGTGCTCGTCGACGAGGTCGGCCTTCTGGCCCTTCATGGCTTTCCATCCCTTCTCAAACATCTCACCCTCGGAGTCGGGGCCGCTGGTGCCTACAATCTTGATGTCAGGATATTTGGCACGGATGGCCTTCACGAAAGGCTCCAGACGCTTGAAGTACATGTCGTCCCACTGCTCGTTGCCCACACCGATGAACTTCATGTTGAAAGGCTCGGGATGGCCCATGTCGGCGCGCACCTTGCCCCACTGGCTGGTGGCAGGGCCATTGGCAAACTCGATGAGGTCGAGGCAGTCCTGGATGTAAGGCTGCAGCTGGTCCATGGGCACATGGGCGCTCTCGTTGTTCCAGTTCTGGAACTGGCAGGCCATGCCCACATTGAGCACGGGCAGCGGCTCGGCGCCGATGTCCTCAGCCAGCTGGAAGAACTCGAAGAAGCCCAGGCCGTAGCTCTGGAAGTAGTCGGGATAGAAACGGTGGGGGAAGGTGTACTCCCAGCGGTTCTCGTTCAGCGGACGGTTCTCAACAGGCCCCACGGTGTTCTTCCACTGGTAGCGCGTGGCGAGGTCGACACCCTCTACGATGCAGCCGCCGGGGAAGCGCAGCAGTCCGGGCTTGGCATCGGCCAGAGCCTGTGCGAGGTCACGGCGCATGCCATTGGGGCGGTTCTTGAACGTGTTGACGGGGAAGAGGCTGATGTGCTCGAGGTCGACAGTCTGCGTGCCGCTGAGATAGATGCGCAGCTGACCCTTGTCGATGGTCTTGGCCGACTTCATCACCACCTCATACTTCTTCCACTCCTTCGACGTGATGTCGATCTTGGCCTCGGTAAACTGCTGGTTCTCGCCCATCGATGCACGGTCGATGAACTGCACGATGATCTTGCCCTGTCCCTGCGGAGCCTTGGCCCACACGCTGAAGCGATAGTCCTCGCCCTGCTTCAGGCCTATGCCGAAGAAACCGCTGTTCGACAGACCTGAGCGGCGCTCGCCGTGTCCGGGGTTGCGCAGCTCGACATAGTGGGGGCAGCGGCTGAAGGGGCCGTCGGCCTTCACCTCGAAGGTGCCGAAGGCTTCCCAGCCCATGAGGTGGTCGGGAAACTCGAAGGAGCGGTTCTTCACCAGCTCGCCGTAGAGGCCGCCGTCGGCAGCGTAGTTGATGTCTTCAAAGAACAGTCCGTACATGGTAGGCTGCACGGGAGCGCCCGGCTTCAGTGTCTGCACGTCCATGACATGCTGTGCCTGAGCCGTGAGTGCGCCTGTCATTGCAATGGCGCAGCAAATCGTTTTCAGTTTCATGTTTTTGTAAGTTTGTAAAGAGTTGTTAGTTAGTCGACATGCAAAATTAGTTAAAAAAAATCAACCATACAAAAGAATGTGGAATAAAAACCGTACTTTTGTAACTCTTTAACGAAGTAAGACCAAAAAGCGGTGCCAAAATGAAGAAAATACTTGTAGCTGAGGACAACGACAGCAACTACCTCCTGATGACCTACGTACTGAAAGGCAGTTATGACTATGAGCGTGCGCGCAACGGCAAAGAAGCTGTGGAAATGGCGATGACCAAAGGCTACGACTTGATTCTGATGGATCTGAAGATGCCGTTGATGGATGGTTTGGAGGCTACGACAATCATCAAGAAGATGTTGCCGTCGTTACCCGTCATAGCTCTGACGGCCAATGTCTTCGACGTGGATCGCCAAAATGCCATAGCTGCCGGCTGCGACGGATTCTTGGCCAAGCCAATTTATCGCGAACAGTGCTTGGAAGCCATCCAGCAATATATATAGAAGAGGAATGAGCAACGCGCCATTCCTCTTCTTTTTTTTACCCTGTCTTTCGTTGACCTACTTCACCTGCACCACAAGGTATTTGCTGGTGCTCCAGAATTGCTGTTGGTCAGTGATCTGCAGGGTGTAGAAACCGTTGTCGTCTTTCAGCAGCTGATAACTGCCGGCAGGGTGCGAAGTAAGGATGTCGGCGCTCTTCGAGTTGAGGTTGAGCTCGCTCAACTGACGGATGTCAATCTGGGTGAAATAGCTGGCGTCGAAATCGCCTTGCAGCACGCGTCCGCTCTTCAGAATGCTGTGGTCCTTCAAGGCCCGCTTCGTTCCCACGCAGTACCAGGCGCTGTTGAGCTGCTGGTCCTGCCGGCTGATGGTCTGCCCCTGGTTCTCGTTCTGCTGCTGCATGTTGGTCAGGCTCTCGTTGAGGTCGGCCACCTGCGCGTCGAGTTCATCTATACGGATGTTTTTCGCCTGCAGCTCGTTGCGCAGCTGGTTGATTTCAGTGTTCTTCTGGTCCATCTCAGCTGTCAGGTTGTCGATGGTGCGCTGCAACTGTTCGCTCATACGGCCGTTGTCGCGCAGCTGGTTGCGCAGCTTCTCTATGAGTTCAGCATTCTGCGCCAAAGTCTCTTGGATATATTTCATATCCTCGCGTATGCGTGCCTTGGCATTATCGCCCTCACGCTGGCGGTCGATGGACAGGCGTCCCTGTGCTTCGTTGATTTCCCGGAAGCCCTCCTGAATCTCATTGAGGGTGGACAACAGCTCATCCTGGTCGTTGCGCAGCTGCTCGTTTTCCTGCAACAGGATTTGAATGGAATCGTTATCTTCCGAAGAGCTGCTTCCGCCGCCCTTCTTGTCACCGCAGCCAACCATCACGAAGGCCAGCAGTGCTGCAAACAGTATTTTCTTCATCATTATGATATTAGGTTAATAATTCAAGTTTTGCTCAACTTTCAGGAGTTAAAGGAGTTAAAGGAGTTAAAGGAGTTAAAGGAGTTAAAGGAGTTAGGAGTTAAGGGAGTTAAAGGAGTTAAAGACAAATGACTCTCCGTGAAAAGCCCTTGTCTCCGGGGTGAAATCCATAGCAAAGCTATTGTCTTTAACTCCTTTAACTTCCTTAACTCCTTTAACTCCACAACTTATGAAAGTTGAATTGATATTTGCGCTGCAAAGTTACGAATAAGCGGGCGAAACGCAAAGGAAAAATCATTTTTTCTTTTTGTTATTTTTTTCTGCCACATCATCAGCTTATTCTTTTCTTAGCCATGCTGTCCCTTCTTCGCTGTCCCTTCTTCGCAGATAGAATATTACAGACATTACAGACCCCACCCCTCGCTCGGCCGAAGGACGCTTGCAAGGCAAGAACCCCTCCCCTTGAAGGGAGGGGATGGCTGCGCATTGAGCTATGCGGTGGGCAAGGCGATAGCTATTATCCCAATTTGTTTTTCTTGTTTTTATTTGTTTTTATTGGTTTTTTCTCAGGCCGCTTCGCGGTATCAACTCATATAGATAGCGGCGAAACTATGTCTTTACCATCAGGACAGCACTCAAAATTACGTATTTACTCCGACATGCGCAAGAATTATCCAAAAAAGATTATCCAAAACGGATAAAATGCGTAACAAATGGCGGCAAAGTTACGGCGCTGTCAGGCGGGCGGGCCTACTACGACGACGAACTCGCCGCGCGGCTCTGTCTCGGTGAAATGGGCTATCAGCTCTTGCAACGTGCCGCGCACGCTCTCCTCGTGTATCTTCGAAATCTCGCGGCAGGCCGATGCCTGACGGTCGGGGCCGAAGACGGCGGCCAACTGCTGCAGGAGCTTCAGCACGCGGTAGGGCGACTCGTAGAAGACGATGGTGCGCGTCTCGTCCTTGAGGGCCTCGATGCGCGACTGGCGTCCTTTCTTCTGTGGCAGGAAGCCCTCGAAGACAAAACGGTCGCAGGGCAGTCCACTGCTGACCAGTGCCGGCACGAAGGCGGTAGCGCCGGGCAGCGTCTGCACCTCGATGCCGGCGCGCACGGCCTCGCGGACGAGGAAGAAGCCGGGGTCGCTGATGCCGGGAGTACCCGCATCGCTGACGAGGGCCACGGTCTGTCCTGCCAGGAGCCGCTCGATGACGGCGGCGCTGGTGCCATGCTCATTGAACTTGTGATGTGACAACAGCGGTTTGCTGATGCCGAAGTGCTTCAGCAGGATGCCGCTGGTGCGCGTGTCCTCGGCCAGCACCACATCGGCCTCCTTCAGCACGCGGATGGCCCGCAGGGTCATGTCTTCCATGTTGCCCACGGGCGTGGGTACAATATATAATATAGCCATAGGTTGATAACTTTTCTTATCGGTTAGCTGGCAACAGCTGCCGCTCCGGCTGCAAATTTACACAAAAAACACGATAAACAAGCCCATCGAATCAAGAAAAATCATTTTGCCAAGCAACTTTGTCCTATTGTTTCTGCAATTCCTTGACGTATTGGTCGATGACATCGCGAGTGACGACGATGCCGTCTTTATCCACGGCAAGCTGAAAAGGGACGGCGTTGAACTGGAACTTTCCACAGAGCAAGAGCCAGTCTTCGTGAGTCAAGTAGATGTGCTCGCCCTTGACGCGATTCTCTGTCATCCATTTCTCTGCATTATCGCGGGGACTGGTCTTCTCGTCGCAAATGTAGAGGAAGCGCACGGGCAAGTCTTTCATCTGCTCCACATGTTCGCGGTCGTCCAGCATAGTGCGTCGGCAGGGGCCGCAGCTCATGTCCCAGAAGTCAATGTAGAGCGCATTCCCCTTGTAAGGCTCAATGACGTTTTGGAAGACGGCATCGGCCTCGGGTGTGGCGGATGCAGTCTCTGCCACTTTCCCTTCTCTCTGCTTGACATACTGACGATAGCGGTCGAGTGCGTGATAGGCCACAATGGGATTGGTAAGCAGGGGGATGGCTGCGGCGAAGGAGGCGGCGACATGGTCGGGATTGGAGTCCTCGTCGATGCGGTCTTCACGGAAGACATCCTGACAGATGACCATCTGCTGCATGAATCCTACGTGCTGAAGCCCATAGCGCGACGTGATGATCTGCGAGGCCTGACGGTAGTAGTCAGCGATGGTGAACAGCGTGTCCTGTCGCATGTCGAGCATGCGGCGGTGCTGTTCGGCATTGAAGTCGCGGGGCAACACCATCTTCGTCTTGTAATCATAGTCAAACGGGCTGTCGTCTGCGTGGTATCCGAGCAGCATTTTGTTGCGCAGCATCAGGACGTCAATCATGATGTACACCCCTGCGTAACTGACGAGGGACAGCGGGTCTTTCGCTACCAGCAGCATGGCAGGGTTGTCGAGCAACCATCGCTCGCGCCCGGCAAGGAAGTCGTAGTAGTCAGCGAGGTCTGAGACGTTGAGCTTGGCATAGCTATTCCCAGTCATGTTGTAGCGGTGGTTTTCCATGAAGGCCATGAGCAGTTCGCCCAGCAGACTGGCTCCCATCACTTCCTTGACGTAGGAATTGGTGGCGGGAGGCAGGGGCAGGCGGTCGGTCTCCATGTCGGCAATGACAGCATCCATCAGCTTCACCATGTCCTGTTTCCATTTGCGCATGTCTTCTCTGGCCAAGCCATTGATGAAAAGCGGTTTGTCGCCAAAGTAATGCTTCCGCACCTCTGGCCAGAGCCGGTTGACGTCTGCGCTATTGCCGTGTCCGCCGAAGGTTACTCCGCGGTAGTCGTCGTGCGTGGCGTCCTTGGTCACTTCCACCGTGTCGCCCACGGCCAGGAAGATATCAGAGACGTCCAATGCCAGCACGCTCTGGGAGTGGGGCAAATCAATACGCCCCTCAAACGTGCCGTCAGCAGCCACGGGAATGTTGCTGATGATTTCCTTTTCTGTGAACACGTCGTATGCGCGCACTGAGACGATGTTCCACTCATCCGCGGGTTTGTTCAGTATGCGTCCTTTCAGTACTGCCGTTCCGCTGTGGAACTGATACTCGTCGATGGCGCTCACCGTCATGCAGACGAAGGCGAGCAGCAGGGTGATGATGGTTTTCTGGTTCATTGTCTGTTCAAACTCATGCAATTCGTAAACAAAGCATTGATACGTGTCATTCATGAAATGGCCGTTTACCAGCAATTGCGATGCAAAAGTACAACATTCCTACTAATTACCGGCAATTTGCCATCTTAAATAAGGTGAATTACCGTTAATGGCAGATGAGAGCCCAAAAGTGTAAATAGAATCACTTTCATTCAAGTTTCGCATTCGCTCAACTTTCAGGAGTTAAAGGAGTTAAAGGAGTTAAAGGAGTTAAAGACAAATGACTCTCCATAATAAAGCCTTTGTCTCTGGGTTGAAATACATAGCAAAGCTATTGTCTTTAACTCCTTTAACTCCTTTAACTCCAAAACTTGCGAAAGTTGAATCACTTTCATCATCGCTGCTGCAAGAGGCAAGGGAGAGATTAGAAACGCGAGTCTGATTCCGTATCCATTTCAGAGGCATTGTTAAAAATAAAAGAAGGCAATGATATAGCAGTTGACCTATTCATGCGCAGCCATCCCCTCCCTTCAAGGGGAGGGGTTAGGGGTGGGGTCTGTA
>JAEEPZ010000127.1 GCA_016285055.1 Prevotella sp. | reverse complement strand
ATAGCAGTTGACCTATTCATGCGCAGCCATCCCCTCCCTTCAAGGGGAGGGGTTAGGGGTGGGGTCTGTAATATCAGTAATATCCTGTCAGCGAAGAGTGTGGGCGAAGAAGTTTCAGCGAAGAGTGTGGGCGAAGAAGTTTCAGCGAAGAGTGGGCTGCAAAGAAGTGACAGCGAAGGAGTGGCAGCAAAGAGCATTACTGACATTACAGACCCCACCCCTGCCCCTCCCCTTGAAGGGAGGGGATGGCTGCGCATAAATCCTTTCTGCAAAGGGTCAACTGCTATATCATTGCCCAAATTAAACACGAATTATTCATAAATTATTATTCACGAATCATTCGCGTGGCATTTACGCATATTCGCGTTGCGCCGCAGGCAGAACTTTTAACACGAATGAACACAAATTTCTCATGAATTATTATTTATGAATCATTTGTGTTCATTTGTGGATATTCGTGTAGCGTCGCAGACATAAATAATCATCGGTGGTAATCTCGTAAATGCCCAGGTAAATATACTTTCAGAACATTCACCTACAAAAAATCTTCCGAAAACAGGCCTTGGCCCGTTTTCGGAAGATTTTTGGTTTTTACAATGTGATAGCTTACTCGTCGAGGACCGACTCCTGCACGTAGTCGAGCACGTTCTTGCGGTTGGCCTGCATACGCTCGTACTCCTCCTTGGAGCCGACGATGAGCTTCTCGAACTCGCGAAGACCAGTGCCAGCGGGGATGAGGTGACCGCAGATGACGTTCTCCTTCATGCCCTCGAGGTAATCGACCTTGCCGCGGATGGCAGCCTCGTTGAGCACCTTCGTCGTCTCCTGGAAGGAGGCAGCCGACATGAAGCTCTTGGTCTGCAAAGCGGCACGGGTGATACCCTGCAGGATCTGCGTGGACGTGGCGGGCACAGCATCGCGCACCTGAACGACCTTGAGGTCGCGGCGCTTCAGGCTGGTGTTCTCGTCGCGCAGGCGGCGGGCAGTGACGATCTGTCCGGGCTTCAGCTCCGTGCTGTCGCCAGCGTCGGTCACCACCTTCTTGCCCCAGATGCGGTCGTTCTCCTCGGCGAAGTCGAGCTTGTCGACAACCTCCTGCTCGAGGAACGAGGTGTCGCCCGGGTCGTTGATCATCACCTTGCGCATCATCTGGCGCACGATGATCTCGAAGTGCTTGTCGTTGATCTTGATACCCTGCAAGCGGTAGACGTCCTGCACCTCATTGACGATATACTCCTGAACGGCGGTGGGACCCTTGATGGCGAGGATGTCGCTGGGCGTGATGGCACCGTCGCTGAGCGGCGTACCGGCACGCACGGCATCGTGCTCCTGCACCAGTATCTGCTTCGACAGCGACACGAGGTACTTGCGCTGGTCGCCCGACTTCGAGGTGACGATAATCTCGCGGTTGCCACGCTTCACCTTGCCCATGGTCACCTCGCCGTCAATCTCGGAGACGACAGCGGGGTTCGACGGGTTGCGTGCCTCGAAGAGCTCGGTGACACGCGGCAGACCGGCGGTGATGTCACCACCCTTGGCGGCAGCACGCGGAATCTTGACCAGCGTCTCGCCCGTCTTCACGGTCTGGCCGTCCTCTACGACAACGTGACCGCCCACGGGGAAGTTGTAAGTACCTATCTTCTCGCCGTTGACATCGATGATGTCGCAGGTGGGCACCCTCGTTCTGTCCTTCGACTCGGTGACAATCTTCTCGGTCAGACCTGTGGTCTCGTCGGTCTCAGCACGGAAGGTAACACCCTCGGCCACATCGTTGAACTTCAGCGTACCGGCATACTCGGTGACGATGACGGCGTTGAAGGGGTCCCACTGGGCTATCTTCACGCCCTTCTTCACCACGTCGCCCGTCTTGTAGTAGAGCGATGCGCCATAAGGCACGTTGACGGTGGAGAGGACAATCTTCGTGTTGGGGTCGACAAAGCGGAGCTCGCCCAGACGGCTGACCACCATCTCACACTCGCGTCCGTCCTCGTCGAAGGGCACGGTACGCACCTCCTCGAACTCCAGGCGTGCACTCTCGTACTTTGACACGATGGTAGCGTTGGCAGCGGCGTTGGCAGCCACACCACCGGCGTGGAACGTACGCAGGGTGAGCTGTGTGCCCGGCTCGCCGATGGCCTGTGCTGCGATGACGCCTACGGCCTCACCCTTCTGCACCATGCGGCGCGTGGCGAGGTTGCGTCCGTAGCACTTGCGGCAGACGCCCTTCTTCGACTCGCAGGTGAGCACCGAGCGAATCTCAACGCTCTCTATCTCAGCAGCCTCGATGGCCTCGGCCAGGGGCTCGGTGATTTCCTCACCGGCAGGCACGATAATCTCGCCGGTCTTCGGGTTGATGACGTCGTGCACGCTGACACGTCCCAGGATGCGCTCGGCCAAGCTGCTGATGACCTCGTCGCCGCTCTTCAGCGCCGTGCAGACGAGTCCGCGCAGGGTGCCGCAGTCCTCCTCGGTGATGATGACGTCGTGCGAGACGTCGACAAGGCGGCGGGTGAGGTAACCGGCATCGGCCGTCTTCATGGCGGTGTCGGCCAGACCCTTACGTGCACCGTGGGTGGAGATGAAGTATTCCAGCACGGACATGCCCTCCTTGAAGTTCGACAGAATGGGGTTCTCGATAATCTGGTGTCCCTCGGCGCCGGCCTTCTGAGGCTTGGCCATCAGACCGCGGATGCCGGAGAGCTGCTTGATCTGGTCCTTACTACCACGGGCGCCGGAGTCGAGCATCATGAACACGGCGTTGAAGCCCTGGTCGGCCTCGGTCATCTCCTTCATCAGGATGTTGCCGATGTCGTTGTTGACATGCGTCCAGGTATCGATGACCTGGTTGTAGCGCTCGTTGTCGGTGATGAAGCCCATGTTATAGTTGTCGGTGATCTGCTGCACCTCGTCGTTGCCCTTCTGGATGAGCTCTGCCTTCTCCTTGGGGATGATGATGTCGTCGAGGTTGAACGACAGACCTGCCAGATAGGCCATGCGGTAGCCGAGGTTCTTGATGCCGTCGAGGAACTCGCAGGCCTCGGCGAAGCCCACGTTCTTGATGACATCGGCAATGATGTCGCGCAGGCTCTTCTTCGAGATAACCTTGTTGACGTAGCCCACCTCTGGCGGGATGATGCCGTTGACGATGACGCGGCCCACAGAGGTCTCTACCTGGTGGCGCACCTTGCGGCCCTCGACAATGTCGTCGACATAGACCTTCACCTGAGCGTGCAGGTCGCACTTGCCCTCGTTGCGGGCAATGATAGCCTCCTCAGGACCGTAGAACGAGAGTCCCTCGCCCTTGGCACCCGGGCGTATCTTCGTGATGTAGTAGAGACCCAGCACCATGTCCTGCGACGGCACGGTGATAGGAGCGCCGTTGGCCGGGTTGAGGATGTTGTGGCTCTGCAGCATGAGCAGCTGTGCCTCGAGGATAGCCTCGTTGGACAGCGGGAGGTGGACAGCCATCTGGTCGCCGTCGAAGTCGGCGTTGAAAGCCGTACATGCCAGGGGGTGGAGCTGGATGGCCTTACCCTCGATGAGCTTGGGCTGGAAGGCCTGAATGCCCAGACGGTGCAGCGTAGGAGCACGGTTGAGGAGCACGGGGTGACCCTTCATCACGTTCTCCAGGATGTCCCAGATGACGGGCTCGCGGCGGTCGACAATCTTCTTGGCCGACTTCACGGTCTTCACGATGCCGCGCTCGATGAGTTTGCGGATGATGAACGGCTTGTAGAGCTCGGCAGCCATCAGCGTGGGCAGACCGCACTCGCCCATCTTCAGCTCGGGGCCTACCACGATGACGGAACGTGCAGAGTAGTCGACACGCTTACCGAGCAGGTTCTGACGGAAGCGGCCCTGCTTGCCCTTCAGCGAGTCGGAGAGCGACTTCAGCGGGCGGTTGCTCTCGCTCTTCACGGCACTGGCCTTGCGGCTGTTGTCGAAGAGTGAGTCGACAGCCTCCTGCAGCATACGCTTCTCGTTGCGCAGGATAACCTCCGGGGCATGTATCTCCATGAGACGCTTCAGACGGTTGTTGCGGATGATGACGCGACGATAGAGGTCGTTGAGGTCAGAGGTGGCAAAGCGTCCACCGTCGAGCGGCACCAGCGGGCGCAGCTCGGGAGGCGTGACGGGCAGAATCTTCATAATCATCCACTCGGGACGGTTGATGCCCTTCTCCACACTGGCGCGGAAAGCCTCGACCACCTGCAGACGCTTCAGTGCCTCGTTCTTGCGCTGCTGCGACGAGTCGGTATTGGCACGGTCGCGCAGCTCGTAGGAGAGCGAGTCGAGGTCGAGGCCCTGCAACAGCTCGTAGACAGCCTCGGCACCCATCTTGGCCACAAACTTGTTGGGGTCGGTGTCCTCTAAGTAGTAGTTATCCTCGGAGAGCTGGTTGTCTACGATGTCGTTGTATTCCTCCTCAGAGAGCAGGTCAAACTTCTTAGAACCCAGCAACGGTTCGCCCTCAGCATTCGTGCGGCCCTCTAAGGGTCCCGGCTGTATGACGACGTAGCGCTCGTAGTAGATGATAGCATCAAGCTTCTTCGTGGGCAGACCCAGGAGATAGCCAATCTTATTGGGCAGCGAGCGGAAATACCAGATGTGTGCCACGGGCACCACCAGTTCGATGTGTCCGCTGCGCTCACGGCGCACTTTCTTCTCGGTCACCTCCACACCACAACGGTCGCAGACGATGCCCTTGTAGCGGATGCGCTTGTACTTGCCGCAGGCGCACTCATAGTCCTTGGTAGGACCGAAGATGCGCTCGCAGAACAGACCGTCGCGCTCGGGTTTGTAGGTGCGGTAGTTGATGGTCTCCGGCTTGGTCACCTCACCGAAAGAGTTCTCGAGGATTTCCTCGGGAGAAGCAAGTCCGATGGTAATCTTGGTGAAGTTATTCTTCTGCTTTGTATCTTTCTTGAAAGCCATATTTCGTAATGCTTAATTCTTAATGCTTAATGCTTAATTAGTCGAGGGTAACGCTGAGGCCGAGACCGCGCAACTCATGCAGCAGCACGTTGAGCGACTCGGGGATGCCCGGCGTGGGCATCGGCTCGCCCTTGACGATGGCCTCGTAAGCCTTTGAGCGGCCCACGGTATCATCAGACTTGATAGTAAGAATCTCCTGCAGCACATGGCTGGCGCCAAAGGCCTCCAGTGCCCAGACCTCCATCTCACCGAAGCGCTGGCCGCCGAACTGGGCCTTACCGCCAAGGGGCTGCTGCGTGATGAGACTGTACGGGCCGATGGAGCGGGCGTGCATCTTGTCCTCGACCATGTGGCCCAGCTTGAGGAAGTAGGTGATGCCCACAGTGGCTGGCTGGTCGAACTTCTCGCCCGTCTCACCGTCGTAGAGGTGGGTGGAGCAGAGACGCGGCAGGCCGGCCTTGTCGGTCCACTCAGCAAGGTCGTCGAGCTTGGCACCGTCGAAGATAGGCGTAGCGAACTTCACGCCCATGCGCTTGCCGGCAGCACCGAGGATGGCCTCGAATATCTGACCGAGGTTCATACGCGAAGGCACACCCAGCGGGTTGAGCACCAAATCGACAGGACGGCCATCCTCGAGGAACGGCATGTCCTCCTGGCGCACCACCTTCGACACGATACCCTTGTTACCGTGACGGCCGGCGAGCTTATCGCCCACGCCAATCTTACGTTTCTTGGCCACATAGACCTTCGCCATCTGCAGGATGCCGGAGGGCAGCTCATCGCCGATGGTGATGGCAAACTTGCGGCGCTTCATCTCGGCGTCAAGCAGCTTGTACTTCTTCATGTAATTAATAATGAGCTTGGCGATGAGCTCGTTCTTGTGCTCGTCGACAGTCCACTTGCTGGTCTGTATATCGCCATACTCCAGGTTCTTCAGGGCAGTCATGGTAATCTTCGAGCCCTTCGAGATAACCTCTGCGCCGGTATAGTCCTTAATGCCCTGCGACACCTTGCCCTTGGTCAGCTCAAAGAGCTTGTCCACCAGGATGTCCTTCAGGTCGTTGACCTTGGCCTCATACTCCTCATCAATCTTGGCCAGCGTCACCTTGTCCTGCTGCTTCGTCTGGCGTGTCTTGATGGCACGGGCAAAGAGCTTCTTGTCGATGATGACACCGGTAAGCGAGGGATTGGCTTTCAGCGAAGAGTCCTTCACATCGCCGGCCTTGTCGCCGAAGATGGCGCGCAGCAGCTTCTCCTCGGGTGAGGGATCGCTCTCACCCTTCGGCGAGATCTTTCCGATGAGGATGTCGCCAGGCTCCACACGAGCACCGACGCGGATGACACCGTTCTCGTCCAGATCCTTCGTGGCTTCCTCAGACACATTGGGAATGTCGGAGGTGAACTCCTCGACGCCGCGCTTCGTCTCACGCACATCGAGCGAATACTCATCGACGTGGACGGAGGTGAGGATATCCTCACGGACGATGCGCTCGTTGAGCACAATGGCATCCTCATAGTTGTAGCCCTTCCACGGCATGTAAGCCACAAGCAGGTTGCGCCCCAGGGCGAGCTCACCGTTCTCGGTGGCATAGCCTTCGGTCAGGATGTCGCCCTTCTTCACGCGCTGGCCTTTGTCACAGATGGGACGCAGGTCGATGGTCATGTTCTGGTTGGTGCGGCGGAACTTGGGAATACGGTATTCCTTGAGGGCGGGTTCGAAACTGACAAACTCTTCGTCCTCAGTACGGTCGTAAAGGATACGGATGGTGGTGGCGTCGACATACTCGATGACACCGTCGCCCTCGGCGGTTATCATCGTGCGGCTGTCCTCACACACCTGCTTCTCAATGCCGGTGCCCACGATGGGAGCCTCGTTGTGCAGCAGAGGCACAGCCTGGCGCATCATGTTCGATCCCATCAGCGCGCGGTGAGCATCGTCGTGCTCCAGGAAGGGGATAAGCGAGGCGGCAATAGAAGCAATCTGCTGCGGCGACACATCCATCAGGTTCACCTCTGAAGGAGGAACCACAGGGAAATCGGCATCCTGGCGGCACTTCACCACAGGACGGATAAAGGTGCCATCGTCGTTCAGCGGGGCATTGCCCTGACCGATGATATAGTTGGCCTCGTCCTCGGCGGTGAGGTAGACAATCTCGTCGTTATTGAGGTTGGCAATGCCATTCTCCACCTTGCGATAAGGTGTCTGGATGAAGCCCAGCTCATTAATCTTGGCATAGACACAGAGCGAGGAAATCAGACCGATGTTCGGGCCTTCAGGGCTCTCGATAGGACAGAGGCGGCCATAGTGTGTGTAGTGCACGTCGCGCACCTCGAAACCGGCGCGCTCGCGGCTCAGACCGCCAGGACCCAGAGCGGAGAGACGGCGCTTGTGCGTCACCTCGGCCAGCGGGTTGGTCTGGTCCATGAACTGCGACAGCGGGTTGGTGCCGAAGAACGAGTTGATGACGCTGGAAATGGTTTTAGCATTGATGAGGTCGGTCGGCGTGAACACCTCATTGTCGCGAACATTCATGCGCTCACGGATGGTGCGGCTCATACGGGCCAGACCAATGGAGAACTGATTGCTGAGCTGCTCACCCACGGTGCGCACGCGGCGGTTGGACAGGTGGTCGATATCGTCGACGGCAGCCTTAGAGTTGATGAGCTGAATGAGGTACTTGATAATCTCTATGATGTCTTCCTTGGTCAGCACACGCACGCTCATTTCGGTGTCGAGTCCCAGCTTCTTATTGATGCGGTAGCGGCCCACGTCGCCCAGGTCGTAGCGTTTGTCGCTGAAGAACAGGTTCTGGATAACTTCACGTGCAGAGGCGTCGTCGGCAGGGTCGGCATTGCGCAGCTGACGGTAGATGTAGAGCACAGCCTCCTTCTCAGAGTTCGACGGGTCCTTGGCCAGTGTGTTGAAAATGATGCTGTAGTCCTGGGCTATAGCCTCGTCTTTGTGAACAAGGATGGTCTGAGCGCCACTCTCCAGGATATCAATCATATTGTCCTCGGTAATCTCGGTCTCACGTTCCATGATCACCTCGTTACGCTCAATGGAGACAACCTCACCAGTGTCCTCATCGACGAAGTCCTCGTTCCAGCTCTTCAGCACACGTGCAGCAAGCTTCGAGCCGATGACTTCCTTCAACGACTTCTTGTTCACCTTCACCTCCTCGGCGAGGTCGAAAATCTGAAGGATATCCTTGTCGTTCTCAAAGCCGATGGCACGCAACAGTGTCGTAACAGGCAACTTCTTCTTACGATCGATATAAGCATACATCACGTTGTTGATGTCGGTGGCGAACTCAATCCACGAGCCCTTGAACGGGATGATGCGGGCCGAATAGAGCAGCGTTCCGTTGGCATGCACACTCTGTCCGAAGAACACGCCGGGCGAGCGGTGCAGCTGTGACACGACAACACGTTCAGCACCGTTGATGACAAAGGTGCCGTTGGACGTCATGTATGGGATAGGTCCAAGGAACACGTCCTGGATGACAGTTCCGAAGTCCTCGTGGTCAGGGTCGGTGCAATATAGTTTCAACTTGGCCTTCAGAGGTACGCTATAGGTCAGGCCGCGCTCGAGACATTCCTCGATGGTGTAGCGTGGCGGGTCGATATAGTAATCCAGGAACTCAAGTACGAAGTTATTGCGTGTGTCGGTGATAGGGAAGTTCTCGGAGAACACCTTATACAGGCCGTCGTTCTTGCGTTCCTCAGGCGGAGTGTCTAATTGCAGGAAGTCCTGAAACGACTTGAGCTGCACGTCAAGGAAGTCAGGCAATGGCATGGGGTTCTTCACCGTGCCAAAGTTTACTCTGTTGTCTATTACTTTTGATGCCATATTAAAAAGTTACTTATTGAGTCTTATAGGACCTATAGGACTTATAGGACCTATAGGGGAATATCTCTTCAGAGACAAGAAAAGGTTAGGGACCACCGACTGGGAAGTCCCTAACCAAATGATATAGAAGTATTCCGAATTACTTCAGCTCAATCTCGGCACCAGCGGCCTCGATAGCCTTCTTCAGGTTCTCAGCCTCGTCCTTCGACAGGCCTTCCTTAATGGTAGCGGGAGCACCGTCAACCAGGTCCTTAGCCTCCTTCAGGCCCAGACCACAAGCTTCCTTCACAGCCTTGACGACCTGCAGCTTAGCAGCGCCGACCGACTTCAGAACCACGTCGAAAGAGGTCTTCTCCTCAACAGCCTCAGCGGGGCCGGCTGCGGGACCGGCAGCCACTGCAACAGCTGCAGCAGCGGGCTCAATACCATACTCGTCCTTCAGGACAGTTGCCAACTCGTTCACTTCCTTCACAGTCAGATTGACCAACTGCTCAGCAATAGCTTTAATATCTGCCATTTTATTTAAATGTTTTAATTGTTTTTAATGTTAATGTTATGATGATGCCGCTTGTTATTTGTTACGCTCAGCGATAGCGTCCAACAGACCGTGAATTTTTCCACCAGCATTGAGGCCAGACATGACATTCTTGATCGGCGACTGCAGCAGAGCCACAACGTCAGCGATAAGTTCGTTCTTGCTCTTGATGGCTACCAGCTCATCAAGCTTGTCGGCACCCACGAAGATGCTTTCCTCAGCGAAAGCGCCCTTCAAGGCGGGAACTTCCTGTTTCTTGGTCTTATAGTCCTTCAGCAGCTTTGCGGGAGCATTAGCTACATTAGTGAACATCAATGCCGTATTGCCTTTCAGGCAGTCATACAGGGCAGTGTAGTCCAACTCAGCATTCTCGAAAGCCTTGTGCAGCAGCTTGTTCTTCACCACGAGCAGAGAAATCTCGTTCTTGAAGCAGTTGCGGCGCAGCTCACTGGTCTTCTCGGCGTTCAGTCCGGTCAGATCCACCAGGTAGAAATGAGGATATTCCTGCAGTTTCTTGCCCAGTTCTACGATGATAGTATCTTTTAATTCCTTTTTCATTTGTCTAATCTTTAGTGCGGACTTAGATGATATAAGTCCCAACATTTCTTACGGGTTATTCAACTGATTTAGGATCTACCTTGATACCCTTACTCATCGTGCTCGAGAGGAAGATACTCTTCATGTATGTACCCTTGGCTGCAGCGGGCTTCAGCTTGATGATGGTAGCGATGAACTCCTTGGCGTTCTCGAAAATCTGATCGGCGGTGAATGTCACCTTGCCGATAGAGGTATGCACGATACCCGTCTTGTCCACCTTGAAGTCAATCTTACCCTGCTTCACTTCTTTCACAGCCTTAGCAACGTCCATAGTAACAGTGCCACTCTTGGGGTTAGGCATCAGTCCGCGGGGACCGAGGATACGGCCCAAGGGACCCAGCTTACCCATGCACGAGGGCATGGTGATGATAACATCAACATCGGTCCAGCCACCCTTGATCTTGTCGATATACTCGTCGAGACCAACATAGTCGGCACCAGCCTCCTTGGCGGCAGCCTCCTGATCAGGAGTACAGAGAGCGAGCACGCGTGTCACCTTACCAGTACCATTGGGCAGCGACACAACGCCACGCACCATCTGGTTAGCCTTACGCGGGTCAACGCCCAGACGCACATCGATATCAACGGATGCCTCGAACTTGGTCGTGGTGATTTCCTTAACCAGTGCGGCGGCCTCCTTCAAAGTGTATGCTTTCCCTGCTTCAACCTTATCAGCTACCAACTTTTGATTTTTTGTCAGTTTACTCATTGTCTTTTAAAATTGAAGTTATTGTTATTTACCAGGGAACTCCCCTTGAACAGTGATACCCATGCTACGTGCCGTACCGGCCACCACCTTCATGGCAGACTCCACGGTGAAGCAGTTCAGGTCCTGAAGCTTGTCCTCAGCGATGGCACGCACCTGATCCCAGGTCACGCTGGCCACCTTCTTACGGTTGGGCTCTGAAGAACCACTCTTCACCTTGGCAGCCTCGAGCAGCTGAACAGCTGCGGGAGGAGTCTTGATGACGAAGGTAAACGACTTATCGGCATAGTAAGTGATAACGACAGGAAGAATCTTGCCTGCCTTATCCTGGGTTCTGGCGTTGAACTCTTTGCAGAATCCCATGATGTTGATACCCTTGGAACCCAGAGCAGGTCCAACGGGAGGCGAGGGATTTGCAGCGCCACCTTTAATCTGTAATTTGATTAATCCAGCAACTTCTTTAGCCATTTCTGTTTATAAAAATAATTGATTTCATATAAGCTCGGGAGTGGAAGCCACCCGGGCCGTATATTAGAATCGGCGCACCGTAACTTGCGCCCTATTCTTTCTCTACCTGATTGAATCCTAGTTCGAGCGGGGTCTTGCGACCGAAGATCTTGACCATCACTTTCAGTTTGCGCTTCTCGGTGTTCACCTCTTCGATGATGCCGCTGAAACCGCTGAACGGACCGTCAACCACCTTAACTGCCTCATCGAGCATGTAGGGCACCTCCAGTTCCTCAGTACGGATGGCAGTGTCCTCAGCTGTGCCAAGGATGCGGTTGATGTCAGCCTGACGCACAGGGCTGGGATTGTCCATACCGCCGAGGAATCCCAAGACATTGGGGATATAACGCAGCGTATGGGCGATTTCGCCATCAAGACGAGCCTCAACAAGTACATAGCCAGGGAGGAACAGTTTCTCCTTGACCACACGTTTGCCATTGCGCAGCTGGGCATACTTCTCAGTAGGGAGCAAAACTTGTCCCACGCTGTCGGCCAGCGTAGGATTATTTCTCATTAATGCCTCCAAGTACTCCTTTACCTTTGCTTCTTTACCGCTTACGGCCTTTAGAACGTACCACTTCTTACCTGTCTCAGCCATTGTTAGTGTCTAACCCTTAGCCTGGATAAACCACGCTCATTACTGACTTGAAAATAAAATCCATCACCCAGACGACGATGGCGATAATCAACGATGCCGACAGCACCAGCATCGCGCTGGCGGTCAGCTCCTTGTAGGTAGGCCAGGTCACTTTGTGAGCCAACTCATCATAGCAAGTCTGGCAATACTTCACAAACTTCTTGATAATATTCATCTCTTTCTCTTTATTGCGGACTGACATGAAGTTAGTCCTTTGTGCACGGGAAGGAGGACTCGAACCCACGACCCTCGGTTTTGGAGACCGATGCTCTACCAACTGAGCTATTCCCGTAATTAAGACCCCCACCCGACTGAGCGGGGGTCTTTAGTTATCTACTTTTGCCAGCATCTATCGTCTGGCTAGATTTTGCTAGATGGTCTAGAATCTCTAGAGTCAAGCTGAAGGATTAGTCCTCGTAGACCTCAGTGATCTGACCTGAGCCAACGGTGCGGCCACCCTCACGGATTGCGAAGCGCAGACCCTTATTCAGAGCAACAGCGTAGATGAGCTCAACAGTGATCTCCACGTTGTCACCAGGCATCACCATCTCAACACCTTCGGGCAGAGAAATCTCACCCGTGCAGTCCATGGTGCGGAGGTAGAACTGAGGACGATACTTGTTGCCGAACGGAGTGTGACGGCCACCCTCTTCCTTCTTCAGGACGTAGATAGAAGCCTTGAACTT
>JAEEPZ010000126.1 GCA_016285055.1 Prevotella sp. | reverse complement strand
TATGTGGCCAGCAAGCAAGACCGGGATGACATGAAGCGCAATGCCCTGCAGGTAGCCTACAGGCGCTTCCGCCGCGACGACGTGATGGCGCCATTCATCGAGGCCCTGAAGGTGTTCTTCGCCGGTGTTCCTTATATGATAGACGACAAGGGCGAGCACCACTTCCACGCCATGCTCTACACGCTGTTCGTCAGCTTCGGTGCCGACGTGGTGGCCGAAGATTTGTCTTCCAAGGGCCGAGCCGACCTGACGCTGAAGATGCCGAAGGGTATCTACATCCTGGAACTCAAATACGACGACACCGCCGAGGCTGCCCTGCAGCAGATAGACGAGCGCGGCTATGCCGCCAAGTACGCCCTCGACGGCCGTCCCATCACAAAGGTGGGCCTCGCCTTCTCGTCGAAGGAGCGCAACATCACGGAGTGGAAAGCGAAATAAGGCAGAGCCTTATCCGTAAACCATGATTTGCCTGCTGGATGAAAAATCCGCACAGTACGTAATCATTCAATCTGTGCGGTTGAAAAAAGTCCGAAGGCTTCGGACTCGTTGTCCGAAGGCTTCGGACGGAAAGTCCGAAATGAAAAAAAAACGGACTGTACGGATGAAATAAGATATAGCTACGTCGCGAAGTGTGTCAGATGATACCATCATCGTCTGTCGTCCCTTCGGGACTTTGGATGGTGAAGTGCCTTTAAGCAGGGGCATGGCCCCTGCCTGTAATCCGTCGTCCCTTCGGGACTATTTGCTGCGTCTGGCCTGTCGCAGGGACTCCGCAAGGCACTCCCCTCCCTTCTTTAAGGGGAGGGGCTGACTCTTGGTCTTTCTATTTTGCCATTTTTCAGAGACCCGTTTTTCGGCAAAAAAACTTTACATTTTAGTTTGAATCATTTTTGTCAGAACAGGCTTTGCTCGCCGTCGTCGATATGGGTGACGCGGTCGTTGAGCTCGGCCAGCTTGCCACTGTTCCATCGGTCGGTGGTGCCTACGAGATAGCCCGTGATGCGCTGCAGCCGGTCGATGTTATGGCTGTGGCAGCGCGGACACTCCTTTAGGTTGGGCGCAGCGTTCTCATAGCCGCAGTCCATGCAGCGGTTGCGGTTGTGGTTCACCGAGCCGTAGCCCATGTTCAGGCGGTCCATCATGTCCACAACGCTCATAATGACCTGCGGGTTGTGGGTGGCGTCGCCGTCAATCTCGACGTAGAAGATGTGTCCGCCACGCGTCAGGTCGTGGTAGGGAGCCTCCACCTCGGCCTTGTGGCGGGCTGAGCATTTGTAGTACACCGGCACGTGGTTGGAGTTGGTGTAATAGTCACGGTCGGTCACGCCCTTGATGTTGCCGAAGTCCTTGCGGTCGCGCTTGGTGAAGCGCCCGGCCAGTCCCTCGGCCGGCGTGGCCAGTACGGAGTAGTTGTGGTGATAGCGCTCAGAGAAGTCGTTGATGCGGTCGCGCATATAGGTGATGATGCGCAGTCCTAACTGCTGTGCCTCCTGGCTCTCGCCATGATGATGGCCGATGAGTGCCACGAGACACTCGGCCAGGCCGATGAAGCCGATGCCCAGCGTGCCCTGGTTGATGACGCTCTGCACCGTGTCGTCGGGCCGCAGCCTGTCGCCGCCTATCCACAGGCTCTTCATCAGCAGCGGGAACTGCTTGGCCAAGGCTTTCTTCTGGAACTCGAAGCGGTCGTCGAGCTGCTTGGCCGTCACCTCCAGCATGTGGTCGAGCTTGGCAAAGAACAAGTCGATGCGCTGCTGCTTCGTCTCATCGCTCACTGTGTCGTCGCCCATTACTTCCTTCCGGCACTCCAGTGCCAGGCGCACGATGTTGATGGTGGAGAACGAGAGGTTGCCGCGCCCTATCGAGGTCTTCGGCCCGAAGCGGTTCTCAAACACACGCGTGCGGCAGCCCATCGTGGCCACCTCGTGCTCGTAGCGCAGCGGGTCGTCGGGTCGCCACTCGTCACACTGGTTGAACGTGGCGTCGAGGTTGAGGAAGTTGGGGAAGAACCGGCGTGCCGTGACCTTGCAGGCCAGCTGGTAGAGGTCGAAGTTGCGGTCCTCGGGCAGGTAGTTCACGCCGCGTTTCTTCTTCCATATCTGTATGGGGAAGATGGCGGTCTCGCCGTCGCCCACGCCCTCGTAGGTGGAGAGCAGAATCTCGCGCATGACGCAACGGCCCTCGGCACTCGTGTCCGTACCATAATTAATAGATGAGAAGACCACCTGGTTGCCGCCCCTTGAGTGGATGGTGTTCATGTTGTGGATGAAGGCCTCCATGGCCTGGTGCACGCGGCCCACGGTCTTGTTGATGGCATGTTGGCGTACGCGGTCCACGCCCTTCAGCCCGTCGAGTGGCTGCTTCAGATAGTCGATGAGCGGCTCGTCGTAGAGGGCGCTGTAGTCCTCGCCGTTCAGGTCTTCCAAGTATTTCAGCTCCTCCTTATACGTCATGCGCACGAAGGGAGCGAGGTAGAAGTCGAAGGCCGGTATGGCCTGTCCGCCGTGCATCTCGTTTTGTGCGCACTCCATGCTGATGCAGGCCAGCACGCTGGCTGTCTCGATGCGCTTGGCGGGTCGGCTGGCACCGTGACCGGCTATGAAGCCGCAGGTGAGGATATGATCCAACGGATGCTGCACGCAGGTGAACGACTTCGTGGGGTAGTAGTCCTTGTCGTGTATGTGCAGCAGATTGTTCTTCACGGCCTCGCGGGCGTCGTCGCTGAGCAGGTAGTCGTCGACGAAGGGCTTGGTGCTCTCCGAGGCGAACTTCATCATCATGCCGGCGGGCGTGTCGGCGTTCATATTGGCATTCTCGCGCGTGATGTCGTTGTTCTTCACGTTGACGATGTCAAGGAAGATGTCGCGTGTCTTCGCTTTGCGGGCGATGCTGCGCTGGTTGCGGTAGGCGATGTATTTCTGCGCCACGTCCTTGCGGCTCGACTTCATCAGCTCCATCTCCACGGCGTCCTGTATCTCCTCCACATTCATCTGCGCCTTGCCGCGCTGGGCCACGTGGTCGGTAATCTGATTCACCAAGCGCTCGTCCTCGCCTTTTTCGGTTTGCATCATGGCTTTGCGGATGGCAGCCATGATTTTCTGTTCATTGAAGCCGACGATGCGTCCGTCGCGCTTCACAACTGTTTGTATCATAAGTCTTTTTTGTTTTGGGCTTTTAATCTAACTGAAAACGGGTTGCAAAGATAGCAAATTTTTTCTGCAAAAAGGCAGGGCGACATCATTTTTTTCAGATAAAAAATCGTAAATTTGCACCGAAATGAAGCAGCTATGGTAAAAACTTATACACTCGCCTTCATGCTGGCCTTTGCGCTCAGCATCGGCGCACAGACGTTCTCGCCCGAGCGCACCGGCGGCATCTATTACGCTTATCCTGTCAGCGATGAGCCTTCAACCTTCCACTCGGCCAAGGACTTTCAGCCTTTCTACATCTCTCACTACGGCAGGCACGGCTCACGGTGGCTGCCCTCAGAGGAGCGCTATACGTGGGTGATGGCGTGGTTTGAGGACAAGAGCAAGCTGACGCCTCTGGGCAAGAGCGTCAGGCAGAGGCTGGCGAAGATCTGCCGCAATGCCCAAGGCCATGCCGGCGAGCTGACACCTCTTGGCGCCAAGCAGCACCGCGGCATTGCGCGCCGCATGGTGCAACGGTTTCCAGAGGTGTTTGGCAGCGGAGTGACACAGGCCGACACGGATGGCGACACAAGAATATGGGCACGTTCGAGCACATCGCCCCGCTGCCGGGCCTCGATGCTCGCCTTCTGCGACGAGCTGAAGGCGCAGCCAGTGGTCAAGGGGCAGTCTTCAGTGTTCAATATTGAGACGAATGCCCCTGACATGCTATATATTAATAATGAGTCAGCAGAGTTGAAGGCTCTCACCGCCCGCACGAAGGTGCCCATTGCTGTCAGTACTGATAGGTTTCTCACGGCGCTGTTCAAAGACCCCGCCGCCATCAGCCCGGTCGATGGGCTCAAACTGCTGTCCGAGCTGCACACCATTGCCAGCGACATGCAGGACATCCCGCTCGACATCAGCCTCTGGGACTGTTTCACTCCCGAGGAGATGCTGGCCGTACACGATGCGAACAACGAGCGGATGACCATCTGCAACGGCGACACCATTGTCAACGCCGGCATCGCAGCGCGCTCCAGCATCGCCCTGTGGCAGAACATTGTGGAGGAGGCCGACAATATGATAGCCAGCGGTGGCCACGGTGCTTCGCTGCGCTTCGGCCACGACACGGCGCTCTTCCGACTGCTCACACTCATCGGCCTGCAATTGCCGGGCACAGGCATGGAAGACATCGTGCCTATGGCTGCTAACCTGCAGATGGTGTTCTTTAGAGATGAGAAGCAAGGGGCGGGTGGCAAGAGAAACAACTCCGTCGTGGTAGCCTTTTTGCTGAACGAGCAACCCTGCCCATTGCGTGGTCATCTCTCACCCCTGGTCTCTCACCCCTTTCCCCTTTATGGCTGGGAAGATGTGAAGGAGGCCTTGGCACAGCGCATACACTATCTGGATCACCTGCAACAGCTGACAGCGCTGAACACGATGGTGGGCACAGCACCGGCGAACACCAAGACCGCCGGGCTCTTCGGCAAAGGCAGCGAGGAGCATGGTCAGACGCTGCCCGCAGTCTTGGTGCCCAACGGCCAGACCTTCTGGACACCGCAGACGCAGACCACCGAGAAGAAATGCGTGGCGCCCTACTACTATCAGGACACGTTGTTCCAGGGCATCCGCGCCAGCCACTGGCTCGTAGGCGGCTGCACCCAGGACTACGGCTCCTTCACCGTGAAGGCCTATGGGTCTTATGGGTCTTATGGGTCTTATGGGTCTCATGAGTCCTATGAGTCTCATGAGTCCTATGAGACTCATAAGTCCTATGACGGCACCCTCTTCTCTCACTCTGACGAGACCTCCCACCCGCACTACTATTCCGTCACCCTGCCCGACGAACAGCTGCGCTTAGAGCTGACAGGCTTGAGCCATAGCGCAATCATGCGCGTGACGCCTCTGGCCGACGGACCGCTGACCATCACCATAGAGGCGAATAGCGATGAAATGGAGGGAAAAGTGGCCGTTGACCGTGAGCGCCACGAGGTCTATGGCTATAATCCCGTGCACCGCATCTATCAGGGCTGGGGCGAGAGCGCCGGATTCAGCGGACATTTCGTGATGGCCTTCAACGACACTCTGATGGCTGTCGAAGAGCATGGGCAGACGGTCAGCCTGACGTTCCGAGGCATCAGAAACCGGCCGGTCGTCTTGCGCATGGCCACATCGTTCACCAGCCGCGAGGGGGCTGAGAAGAACCTCATGGCCGAGGCTGCCCATCTCAGCTTCGAGCAGATGGAACAGCAGTGCCTCGACCGCTGGATTCAGCGGCTGCACACCATCGACATCGACGACCCCGACACAGCCCGCGTCACGCAGTTCTACGGCGCCCTCTACCGCGCCTCCTTCCTGCCCCGCGAGATGAGCGATGTGGACGGGAGCTATCCCATCTTCGGTGGCCACAACTCTCCGCTTGAAGGGATGACCAACGTCGTGACTCCCAAGGGTGGGGTGGGGAAGACACGTTATGGCGACTTCTCACTCTGGGACACCTACCGCGCCTTGCACCCACTGCTCTGCATCATCGCGCCCAAAGAGAGCGGACAGATGATGCAGTCGCTGGTGGACATGGCGCAGGAAGGCAGCTGGATGCCTATCTTCCCCTGTTGGAACAGCTACACGGCAGCAATGATAGGCGACCACGCCTCGTCGGTACTGGCCGATGCCTATGTGAAGGGTGTCGGTGGATTTGATGCCGCCACAGCCTACCGCTACTTGCGCAAGAATGCATTCGAAAAGCCCCATTCCATCGAGGAATATCAAAACGGCATGGGGCGGCGAGCGCTCGACTCCTACCTGAAATACGGCTACATACCATTGGAGGACTCAGTGAAGGAGGCATTCCATCAGCAGGAGCAGACGTCGCGCACGCTGGAATATGCCTACGACGACTACTGTGTGGCTCAATTGGCACGAGGACTGCAAGCTTCAGACTCCGGACTTCAGGCTCCATACAACTTGGAGGCGGATTATAAGGAGCTGATGCGGCGGAGCGAGAATTGGCGCAACGTCATCAACCCGGCAACAGGCTGGGCCGACGGGCGATACGCTCCAAAGCGGGTGAAAAGCCGGCACGCCAAAAGGAATGCTGAGGAAGGCCTGTGGCTTGGCAACACCGACCTGACCAGCCGACAGCCCTACATCACCGAAGGAGCCGTGTGCCACTACACGTGGTATGTGCCGCAGAACATCGGCGGTCTGATAGAGCTGATGGGCGGAGAGGAAGCTTTCACGGCACGTCTCGACTCGATGTTCAGCGAAGGGCGCTATTGGCACGGCAACGAGCCTTGCCATCAGGTGGCGTGGCTCTACTCCTTGGCCGGACGCTCCGAGAAGACGCGCCAGCAGGTGAGCCGCATCCTACAGACGGAATACAACGACACACCCGGCGGTCTCAGCGGCAACGACGACGCGGGGCAGATGTCGGCATGGCAGGTCTTTGCCAACTTAGGGTTCTATCCCGTCTGCCCCGGCACAGCAGACTATGTGCTGGGCGGTGCACAGTTCCGCCAGGTCACTGTCAACCAGCCGGGATGCCAGCCCTTCATCATCCGCTGCTCACCCGACGGCCAGTACCGCCTCAACGGCCAGCCTCTCCTTCGCCCTGTCATGACTCACAGCCAACTGCTGCAAGGCGGCGTGCTTGACCTGCCCTCCTGCTTGAGTCGTGCATGGAAATAGGCTTATTCAACCTTATTTATTATTTTAGCATTCAAATCATTTTACTCTTAGGCAATGGATAATTTGAAAGAGATATTCCCGATAGTGGATGAAGCAGGAAATGTGACAGGTTCCGCCACACGAGGCGAGTGCCACAGCGGCTCCAAGCTGTTGCATCCCGTCGTCCATCTTCATGTGTTCAACTCTCAGGGTGACATCTATCTACAGAGGAGGCCAGACTGGAAAGACATACAGCCTGGGAAGTGGGACACAGCCGTGGGTGGACACATAGACTATGGTGAGACGCCAGAAGAAGCACTGCATCGTGAAGCGCGCGAAGAACTGGGCATTTCTTATTTCGACCCAGAGCCCATCGGTAAGTATGTGTTTGAAAGCAAGCGTGAAAAGGAACTGGTTTATGTGAACCGAACCACATTCAACGGTGAGATCCGTCCATCGGCAGATGAACTGGATGGCGGCCGGTTCTGGACCATGCAGGAGCTCAGGGATGCAATGGGGAAAGACATTCTGACCCCTAACTTCGAGAGTGAGTTCAAAAGATTCTTCAGTAAAGAATTGGGAATCAATTATGCGCTCTTTTTCGACATCGACGGGACATTGGTGAGTTTCAAGACTCACGAAATACCCGCATCCACCATCTCCGCCCTTACGCAAGCCAAAGCCAATGGTCACAAAGTGTTCATCTCGACTGGCCGCCCTCCACTGATTATCACCAACCTGGGAGCTATAGAGCATTTGATAGACGGCTATGTGACCGTCAACGGCGCCTTATGCTTTGTTGGGCAGGGTGGCAATCTTGGGAGAGAAGATGTAGGCTCGCAAGCTGGTTCCCAAAGTGGGCAGACTCGGCTGAAGGCCCAGGAGACAGTCTGTTGCAAGGACATTCCGAAAGAAGATGTGCTGGTAGTTGTCCGTGATGCTCAGGAGAAGAGCTACGGGCTGATAGTCGTAGGAGAGCAGGATGTAGCCGTACTCGATCCGCTGGGAGAGGTTGACAGGATTTTCCGTCGTGAGATAGCCGTCGAGAATTTGAACTTGGCCAAGCCCTTGGAAATGGTCCTTCAGCAACGAATACTCCAGCTGACGCCTTTCTTCACAGAAGAATATGAGCAGGAACTGATGGCCCGCATTCCTTCCTGCACCTCAGGCCGATGGCATCCCGCTTTTACTGACATTACTGCGAAAGGAGCCGACAAGGGCGAAGGCATCTTGGCCTTGGCCTCTTGTTTGGGATTAGACCCGCAATACACGATGGCTTTTGGCGATGGCGGCAATGATGCTTCAATGATAAAGGCCGCTGGCATAGGCGTTGCGATGGGAAATGCACTGGAATCGCTGAAGAAGGATGCAGACTACGTTACATCTTCTGTTGACAATGATGGCGTCTTTGAGGCTTTGCGCCACTTCAGACTGATATAGCATTCCGCACTGTCACAACAGATCTTCGGTCTCCTCCATTTTCTTGCGTAGCTCTTCTATCTTCCTGTCCATCTCAGCTCTCATTTCAACAAGCTTTTCTAATTCTTGCTTATATTCGTTGAGTTTTTCTTTCTTGGCTTTCACATCGTCCTGTCTTGCATACGCATTGGCATGGAGTTGTTTCTGTTGTTCCGTATATGAGGAGGATTCCGAAGGCGTGAGAGATGGGGCAGCGTCAGGGAATGGTAGGTCTGCACTATCGCCTTCATACTGCCTAATGGCTTCGATGAATGGTTTGCCGTAAGCCTTTGCCTTATATTCGCCAAAGCCATAGACATCAGCCATCGCCTCTAACGTCGTAGGACGTTTCAGCACCAAGTCTTGCAGGGATTTATCTGACATGACAATAAATGCAGGTTTGCCAATCTCTGTTGCCAATTGTCGGCGCACCTCTTGCAGACGGCTATACAGGTCGTTTGACGGGCTTTGGTCCATGGTTGCCCATTCTTCTTCCCTTTCCTCTCTTTGCCTCTTTCTGCGCTGCCTAACCGTAAGCTCCTCACGTTGGATGACAGCCAGTTGTACATGGCGCTTTCCATAGACGACTTCCTGGCCCAACGGTGTGATGTGCAGATGCCGGTCTTCGTTGTAGGCTATCTCGAAGAACCCCATCTGTAGCATTTGCAACAGATAGTCGTGCCAGTCGCGGGCAGAAATATCGCGCCCTACACCGAAGGTCTTTATCGTGTTGTATTTGTTGCTGACTACGTCGGGCGACAACGTTCCACGCAGGATGTCAACCATCAGCGTGAAACCGATGCTCTCCTTGGTGCGGACAAGGGCCGAAAGCGCTTTCTGAACAATCGTCGTGCCGTCGAACATCTGTGGCGGTGTATGGCATACGTCGCAGTTGCCACAGCTCTTTCCGCTGATTTCTCCGAAGTAGTTCAGCAGTATGCGGCGACGACAAACCTGTGCTTCGGCATACTCTTGCATACGCTGAAGTTTGTCGAGGTTGATTTCCTGTTGCCCGCTCTCGTCGGCAAACCTGCGCAGTGTCATGATGTCCTGCAGGTTGTAAAACAACACCGTCTCACAAGGAAGGCCATCGCGCCCTCCACGACCTATCTCCTGATAGAAGCTCTCAATGCTCTTGGGAAGATTGTAGTGTACGACAAATCGGACATTGCTCTTGTCGATACCCATGCCAAAGGCTATTGTGGCACAGATAATCAGGACGCGATCATTCTGAAAGTCATCCTGCACCTGACTGCGCTCTGAGTTAGGCAGTCCGGCATGATACACACCAGCAGAAAAGCCATCCTGTTTCAACTTTTCCGCAAGTGTTTCTGTGGTCTTACGAGCCAGACAGTATATGATGCCACTCTCATGTGGGTGACGGCGAATCAGTTCCTCTATGGAACGCAACTTTTCTCTTGCCGAATAGCCTCGTCTCACGTCAAGGCTCAGGTTCGGACGGTCAAAACTGCTGATGAACGTCTTTGCATCCTGAATATTCAGCTGCACCAGAATGTCCTCTTTGGTAATCTTGTCGGCAGTGGCCGTCAGGGCCATAATCGGCACATGTGGAAACAGCTGCTTCAACTGGCCCAGTTGTGTATATTCCGGGCGAAAGTCGTGACCCCAGCCGGAGATGCAATGAGCTTCGTCAATGGCAAACAGCGACACATGCACATTCTGTAATATCGCCAGCACACCGCCCACCAACCGTTCCGGAGAAATGTACAGCATCTTCACCTTCCCCTCGACGCAGCGATTGATGATGTCACGGTTATATCCCTCATCGTTGCTGCTGTTCACAGCCTCAGCAGCAATACCGTTCATCCGCAATCCTTCCACTTGGTCTTTCATCAGCGAGATAAGTGGCGACACGATGACCGCCATCCCATCCATCAGCAATGCCGACATCTGGAAACAAAGCGATTTGCCGCCACCCGTAGGCATCAGCACCAACGAGTCACCACCACCAATGGTATGCATGATAATCTCCTCCTGCAATGGCCGGAAACTGTCATAGCCATAATAGGTCTTTAGAACTTGCTTTATATCCTGTGTGTTCGCCATTATTACTTTTTTATTCAGTTCACAAACAAAAAAGACCAGCCAATTTTGGGGCTCTGCTTGCCGAAACGAGGGCAGGGGCAAATGCCTCTACCGTCAGAGGTCTGATGAAACGTTACAGAACGTACTTTTTTGTATTTGTCAAATTCTGACCACAAAGATAAAGAAATAATTGCAGACTGAAACGTTTCCTCCCAACTATCTGCAATGATTTATGATTTTTTAAAATGACAAAGTGGTTATGGGGACAGGGGCTTGGCTGCGACATCATTGGCACAGTCGGCATACAGTTTAATTGCCATGAATAATTCAGGTAAAGAAAAAGGTATGAGTAATCCAAGTTAGTGTTGCCGAGTTCCTGGCTCGCCTCCCAGTATTTCCCGTACCGAGTGGGTCTTATATTCACCGTATGCAGAGATTCTCAGTACTTTCCATTTTAGATATTAGTCACAATTATTTCACTCCCGTTTTTTCCCGTTTTACCTACTTTTCCTTTTATTTCGCGCGTAGAGGTTGTAATTTTGCGTTCAAAACGTGAGAACGTGCTGCTACTGAAAGGACGCAGAATTTCAAGCGAGCCGCGGAGGCGAATGTGGCGGTGGCGAAGGCTGGCGTGGAGACGGCGCAACTGAACTATGATAGTAGGAAGACGCTGCACCAGAAGAACGTCGTGTCCGACTACGACCTGCGCACGGCTACTGCCAACCTCTCGATGGCGAAAGCCCAGGCACAGCAGGCGCAGGCACAGTTGCAGTCGGCACGCACCAACCTGTCGTACACCGTGCTCCGCAGTCCTTCCGACGGTGTGGTAGGTAGTCTGCCGTTCCGCGTGGGCGACTTCGTTGGTCCATCTACCCAGAGTGGTTTGACGACGGTGGCTGACGCTCACGAGATGTACGTCTATTTCTCGCTGACCGAACGCGACGTGATGAGCCGTATCGCCCTGCATGGTTCGCTCGACAAGGCCTCGTTCTTCCAGCCGACGCTATCGTTCAACTATCGTAGAAATGCCCGAGTTTGACCTTTTTCCCGTCTTCATTTCGCATATTTAACGCCCGAAACGATACAAGATTGCGAAAAAAAAATGTATCTTTGCCGACGTAAACGAAAAAAAGAAGCAATATGCCAGAGATTAGCAAGTTCTACGGAATCATCATCTACATGTATATCGACGACCACAATCCGCCGCATTTCCACGTGTGGTACGATGACTATCAATCAGGCCGAAATTACCATCAAGGAAGGAATTGTACGTGGCGAAATGCCTCGACGGGCGTTGCGTCTTGTCTTTGAATGGCTCGACCTGCATCGCGACGAACTGATGGAGAACTGGGAACGCCTGTCGAACAGTGAGGCCGCCAAGAAGATTGACCCGTTAAAGTAAAAGGAGGACAAGAATATGACAACAAACAATCCATTGCTCAAAGTCGTTGCCGCCGAGTACGTGCGCGATTACACGCTACGCCTGACGTTTAACACGGGCGAGGTGAGGCTGGTGGACTTCACACCGCTGATGCAAAAGGGCATCTGCCGCAAGCTCCAGGACCTCGAATACTTCAAGTCATTCCGCCTCGACCCCTTCACCGTGGACTGGAACGACGAGATAGGCTTTGCGCCGCGATACCTTTATGAGCGCGGGAGAGCGGCGTAGTAATTAACGAAAACGAACAGCATAAGGATAGTCAAAACGCAAGGTCGGAGAACCGAAAGTCATGAAAGCCGAAAGAACCTGAGGAATATTATGTAGCAAAGAGATGACATAATGAGCGTTGACGCCATGATGGACGAACGCTATGGAAAGGTGGGTACACCAGAGCGCGAGGACGTCATGGAAGAAATCAAAATATATCACTCTCTCTGGCGGATGCTGCTCATGGGCATTGGCGGCCTGGCATTTGCTGTCATGATAATCTTGATACTCCGAAGCCTCAGGCCAGGCAACGTGATTATTGGCTATGCAGGCATTGTTTTCTTTGGCTTGGGTGGTCTGGCCTTAATCTTTTGGGCCTTAAAAGAAGGCAATGATATAGCAGCTGACCCTTTGCAGAAAGGATTTATGCGCAGCCATCCCCTCTTGAACCCTGCCCTTACGGGGAGGGGCAGGGGTGGGGTCTGTAATGTCAGTAATGTTCTTTGCTGCCACTCCTTCGCTG
>JAEEPZ010000125.1 GCA_016285055.1 Prevotella sp. | reverse complement strand
GGTGGTTGGTGGCTGTGTCGAGGATGAGGCAGTTGGCGTTCTTCAGCTGCATACGGGCTATCATGCAGCGCATCTTCTCGCCTCCGCTGAGCACGTTGACATGCTTCAGCACGTCCTCTTCCCTGAAGAGCATACGCCCCAAGAATGACTTCATCTGCACCTCATTGCCCTTGCCAAACTGTGAGAGCCAGTCCACCAGGTTCATCTCGCTCTTGAAGAACTCAGTGTTGTCCAGCGGCAGGTAAGCAGTGGTGATGGTGACGCCCCACTTATACGTTCCTGCATCAGCCTGACGGTTGCCGTTGATAATCTCGAAGAGGGCGGTCATGGCCTTGGGGTTGTGCGAGAGGAACACGGTCTTCTGTCCTTTCTCAATGGTGAAGTTGACATGGTCGAAGAGCACAGTGCCATCGGCATCGACAGCCTTCAGTCCCTCCACTTCCAATATCTGCGTGCCCGGCTCACGCTCCATCTGGAAGATGATGCCAGGATACTTACGCGTGGATGGTGTAATCTGCTCAACATTAAGCTTTTCAAGCATCTTCTTTCGAGAAGTGGTTTGCTTCGATTTTGCCACGTTGGCCGAGAAGCGGCGGATGAATTCCTCCAGCTGCTTGCGCTTCTCCTCAGCCTTCAGCTTCTGGTTCTGAGCCTGACGCAGGGCCAGCTGGCTGGACTCGTACCAGAAGGAGTAGTTGCCTGAGAAGAGCGTCACCTTGCCAAAGTCGATGTCAACCGTCTGTGTAGACACTGCATCGAGGAAGTGGCGGTCGTGAGAGACGACGAGGACACACTGCTCCAAAGAGGAGAGATATTCCTCCAGCCACTGCACAGTGTCGAGGTCAAGGTCGTTGGTAGGCTCGTCGAGCAGCAGGTTGTCGGGATGTCCGAAGAGTGCCTTGGCCAGCATCACGCGCACCTTCTCGTTATTCGAGATGTCGCTCATCTGCTTGTAGTGCTGCTCTTCCTTCACTCCCAGGTTCTGCAGCAGCTGTGCTGCCTCGCTCTCAGCCTCCCAGCCGTTCATCTCGGCAAAGGCCATCTCCAGCTCAGCAGCGCGGTTGCCGTCTTCTTCGGTCATCTCAGCCTTGCCATACAGGGCTTCGCGCTCCTTCATGTTCTTCCACAAGGGCTGATGACCCATCAGGACAGTGTCCATCACGGTAAAGGCATCATACTTGAAGTGGTCCTGCTCCAGCACGCTGAGGCGCTCACCGGGACCCAGCTCCACAGAGCCTTTGTTGGGCTCCAGGTCGCCGCTGATGGCACGCAGCAGGGTGGACTTGCCTGCACCGTTGGCGCCGATGATGCCGTAGATATTATCGCCGGTGAACTTAAGGTTAACGTCTTTGTAGAGCGTCTTTTTTCCAAACTGGATAGCCAGATTTGTCAGTGTAATCATCTGATGGATTTACGATTTACGGATTAACGATTTACAATTTCGTTGCAAAGGTAAGTAAAAAAACGTGAACGGGCAAATATTCTTGTGTTTATTCTCCTAAAACGGTGCAGATTCCCTGTTCACGGTGGCACAGACGCACCTCCACTTGGGGGAAACGCTGGTGGATATGCTCGGCCAAGTGCTGGGCAGAGTAGACCGAGCGATGCTGGCCACCTGTGCAGCCAAAGCTGAACATCAGCGACGTGAAGCCTCGCTCCACATAGCGCTGTACATGAGCATCGGCCAACTGATAGACATGGTCGAGGAAGCGCAATATCTCGCCATCGTCTTCCAAGAACTTCTTCACGTCGTCATCCAAGCCTGTCATGTGCTTATACCTCTCATAACGGCCTGGGTTATGAGTGCCGCGACAGTCAAAGACATATCCGCCGCCATTGCCACTCACGTCCTGCGGGATACCTTTCTTGTAGCTGAAGCTGAAGATGCGGACGCAGAGCTTGCCCTCTTTGTGCTCAGAGGCTTTACCGCTGAGGCTCTCCTTGAATTGCGGCAGAGTGACCAATCGGCGAAGCACATCAGCCAAACAGGGATAGTCATCGCCCATGCCCTCCAGCTGCTCTTTCAGACTCTTGATGGCGGGCGGGATGCTCTGAATGAAATGTGGCTTGCGCTCGAAGTAGCCGCGATAGCCGTATGCCCCCAGCACCTGCATCAGGCGGAAGAGCACAAAGAGGCGCAAACGGCGGTTAAACAATTCCCTTTGAGGAAGAGCAATAAACTGCTGTGCTTCATGATAATAAACATCTGTCAGCTCTTCTCGCAACTGGTCGGGATAGCGGGCAGAAGCCTGCCAAAGGAAAGAAGCCAAATCATAGTAGATGGGGCCGCGACGACCACCTTGGAAATCGATGAGAAACAGAGCTTCGCCCATGTCATCGGCCGGGGAGGCTGCGTCCTGTGGGGTGAGGCTGGAGGGTGCCAGCATGATGTTCCTCGCCTGGAAGTCTCTGTAGAGGAAAGTGGTGCCCTGCTCTGTGGTGAGGTCATGGGCCAGCCGTCGGAAGTCTTGTTCCAGATGCAGCTCATGGAAATCTATCCCCGATGGCTTCAAGAAACAATACTTAAAATAGTTCAGGTCGAACATCACGTTGGTCTCGTCAAACTGTGGCTGCGGATAGCACACGCTGAAGTCCAGTCCCTGAGCCCCCTCCACCTGCACATGCGGCAAGAGGCGCATCACCCTGCGCAGCAGTTTGCGTTCCTCCTCATCATAGCAGCCGCCAGCCTCACGGCCCTTGCGCAAAGCGTCGAAGAGCGACACACTGCCTAAATCCTGTTGCAGGTAGCACAGCTCGTCGTCGCTCACAGCCAGCACTTCCGGCACAGGCAGGTGCTTAGCCTTGAAATGACGTGCCAGCGTGATGAAAGCGTGGTTTTCCTCTTTACTGGTACCCACACAGCCTATCACGGTCTTCCCACTGCTGTCGCCAAGACGCACATAGACACGGTTGCTGCCCGCACCAGGCAACTGCTCCACAGCGGCAGGCGCTACCCCACTCCACTGTCTGTATAGTTCAGTGATGTTGTCCAAAGTATTATTCATGCCTTTTTCTTAAGTCCTTATATTCACGTATCTGAATCTTCGAGTGCAAAGGTACGCAATTTATTTGTTATTCAGCGCACTTGATTCGTTTTATTCGAAGATTTTGTGTGTTTTTGCAGCCGTAAAACCAAACATGTTAGGAATATGACAGCAATACAACTAAACAATCTTTGGTCGTATATACAGGGGATGTCGCTGAAGAAGAAGGACCGCGAGTGGCTGGCGAGCAAACTGCTGAAGCCTGTTGATGACGCAAAGACTGAACAGCAGAAGGCGTATGTTAGAGAGACACTTACTAATGCGCTCAAAGAGGTAGAGGCGGCAAAGCGTGAAGGCCGCAAGTTGCAGACACTCGATGAGTTCCTTGAAGAACTTGAGGTGGAGGAAAACGTATGAAAGTAACTATTACGCTTGGGGATGACTTTAAACGCCAGGCCACGCGGCGGGCAAAGAGCGGCAAAAAGTCCCGAAGGGACGATGGATTACAGGCAGGGACATCGCCCCTGTAAACAGTTGTCCACCAACAAATGAAGCCCCGAAGGGGCGACGGAACCGATGCCCAAGGTCTGTCGTCCCTTCGGGACTTTTGCTGCGCCGACCTATTAGCAAGGATTGGATTGAACAGTCCAGAAGAGACGACAGAACTTGGGGGAACAAACTAACCGAGTTAGCAACGTAACTATGTCTAATTCCATCCGCACAGTACGGATTTTTGAGCTGTGTAGGTTGGAATCAGACAAAGTTACTATGCCTAATTAGGTCATCATTCTGTCCGCTCAACACGAGATTAAATACGCTTCAGCACCAACAGCAGATGATTCCACACCATCTGCACCGTGGGGATGAGCAGGCGCTCGTCGGGTGTGTGAACATCGCGGAGCGTGGGGCCGAAGCTCACCATGTCTAAGTTGGGATAGCGCTCGGAGAAGAGGCCACACTCCAGGCCGGCATGGATGCCGCGCACCACAGGCTCTTTGCCGAAGAGCTCCTTGTAGGTCTCCACTACGGTGTCGCGCAGATGACTCTCGGCCTTCATCTTCCATGCAGGATAGCCGTCGCTGCTCTTTGCTTCAGCGCCAGCCAGCTGGAAGGTGGCCACGATGGTGGCGCACATATTGTCGAGGTTAGACATGACATTGGAGCGCTGCGACGAGAGGATGTGAATCTCTGATTCTGAGGAATGTATGGCCGCAATGTTCGAGGAAGTCTCCACCATGCCGTTCAGCTCAGGGTCTTGGCAGATGGCATACACGCCATTGTCGACGGCCTGAATAGCCCAGACGAAATGACGGGCCACCGTGTCCTCGATGACAGGCTGGGCATCGGCGCTCTCCATCGTCCACACCATCTGTGTATCGGTGACGTGATACTCGTCCTCTACCAGTGCGCTGAAGACGTTCCAGTCGGCTTTCACATTCTCCTTCACTGAGTCGGGAACGGCTATGACAAACTGGCCGTCGCGAGGGATGGCGTTGTGCAGCTTGCCGCTGTGGAACTCAGCCAGGCGCACACCCTCATAGCGATTCATGGTCTGGAAGAGGAAGCGAGCCAGTATCTTGATGGCATTGGCACGTTTCTTGTTGATGTCGTCGCCTGAATGACCGCCGCAGAGTCCCTTCAGCTGTCCGCGAAGGAAGAAGGAGCCGGCGGGTGCCTCTTCACGCTGGAAGGTAAACGTGGCCTGCGTGTTGCGTCCGCCTGCACAGCTGACGAAAATCTCGCCCTCATCCTCTGAGTCAAGGTTGATGAGATAGTCGCCCGTCATGAATCCGCTCTTCATGCCCTCAGCGCCTGAGAGTCCCGTCTCCTCATCGCGTGTGAAGACGCACTCCAGCGGGCCATGCTCTATGTCGTCGGCCTCGAGGATGGCCAGCTCAATGGCACAGCCTATGCCGTCGTCGGCACCCAGCGTGGTACCCTTGGCACGCAGCCACTCACCGTCAACATAGGTCTGGATGGCATCGTGGTCGAAGTCGAAGTCCACATCCACCAGTTTGTCACACACCATGTCCATGTGGCTCTGCAGGATAACGGTCTTGCGGTTTTCGTAGCCCGCAGTGGCCGGCTTGCGGATAAGCACGTTGCCAGTCTCGTCGACAACGGTCTCTAAATGATGGCTCTCGCCCCACCCTTTCAGGAACTCAATCATGCGCTCTTCGCGCTTGGAAGGACGTGGAATACTGTTAATCTTTGCAAACTGCTCGAATACGGAGGCAGGTTTTAAGTCGTTTTTATTCATTTTTAATGCTTATTTTTAAGTGATTCCGAATAATTTGTTTAATTTTGCACCCGCAAAAGTAATCATTATGATTGAAAAAATCGTCATCATCACGTTAATAATTGCTATCGCGATAGCTTTTTTGTGCATAAAGGTGATTTTTAGGCGCAATGGAAGCTTCTCTTCGCAGCATATTCACGACTCTGAAGCTATGCGCGAGCGCGGCATTCACTGCGTGATGGACCAAGACCGCGAGATGCGGCAGCGCAGCCGACTGGCAGTGAACGAGAAGAGCGCGAAATGAAAAATGAGCGTGATAACGTGATGACGTGATGACGTGATAACGAAAAAAAGCGTGATAACGTAATAACGTTATAACGTGATAACGACAACAACAAAAAAAACAACAAAAAACAACGAAATAACAACAAAAAATGAAAAAGAACATTATCAAGACCTTTACCCTTCTGGCTATCGGCGTGCTGATGGCTTCGTGCAACAACAAACCCTCAAAGATGGACGGCGAGAGCGCCAACGGCTCGTCTGTACAGGGCGGCATCGCCTTTATCGAGCTGGACTCGCTGACAGAGCATTACGAATATGCCAAACTGATGAAAGACTCACTGGAGAAGATGAGCGCCAACGCCACCACCGTGCTGAACAACAAGGACAAGGAACTCGAGCGCTCGTACAATAGTATACAGACGCGCCTGCAGAACAACTCTTTTACCAGCGAGCAGCAGTATAAGACGGCGGTGGCCGCCTTCGAGCAGGAGCGCAACAACCGCGTGGCATTAGAAGCACGCCTGAGCAACGAGCTGGCACAGAAGCAGGCCGACTTCCTGCAGACGCTGCAGGACAGCCTCGACAACTTCCTGGCCGACTACAACAAGGACAAGAAGTTTGACATGATTCTTAACAAGGCCACCGTGCTCTATGGCGACACGAAAAACGACATCACGCAGGAGGTCATCAACGGCATGAACGCACGGTATAAGAAGTAAGAAGTGAGAAGTAAGAAGTGAGAGGTGAGAGGCACAGCCAATCGCAAATCCATAAATCCGTAAATTGCTAATCCCATGATGACATTGGTTATCGTCCTGATGCTTGTCTTCAGCTACCTGCTGATAGCGACGGGTCATTTCACTGGTGTGAACAAGGCGGCCATCGCCATGTTCCTCGGCACCATCGGATGGGTGGTGTTCGTCATCTGGGGCGACGACTTCGTGCAGAGCCAGCATGCAGCAGAGTATGTGGAGTTCCTGGGAGGACAGGAGTCGACGAGCAAGACGGTGAAATATTTCATCTACGACAAGCTCTTCCTCAACTATGTGGGACGGGCAGCAGCCATCGTGATGTTCCTGCTCGCCACCATGTCCATCATCGAGATACTCAACAACAACGGCTGCTTCGACTTCATCAACGAGTGGATTCGCACCCGCAACTCGAAGCGCTTGCTGTGGACCATCACGCTGGCCACCTTCATCCTCTCTGCCACGCTCGACAACCTCACCACGGCCATGCTGATGCTGGTCATCATGCACAGCATTGTGAAGAGCCGCTCACAGCGTATGCTCATCGGCTCGGCCATTGTCCTGGCAGCGTGCTGCGGCGGCTGTTTCACCGTCATCGGCGATGCAACAGGCCTGCTGCTATGGGGCGACGAGGCTGTCACAGCCACTCATTTCTCAGCCTATCTGGCCCTGCCCGCCGTCGTGGCGTGGGTCATACCTACCATCTTCATCAACCGCGAGCTGCCTGCCCGCCTCGACATTGAGTGGACGGTGGCACCCTATCGCGGCGACGACACACGCCTGAACCGCTGGCAGCGCATACTCATGCTCTTTGTAGGACTGGGCGGCCTGTGGTTTGTGCCCACCTTCCTCAGCCTCACGCGTCTGTCGCCCTTCCTCGGTGCCCTGTGCGTGCTGAGCGTGCTGTGGGTGGTGAACGAGGCCTTCAACCGCAAGCTGATGAACGCCGACCAGATGTCGCAGCGCCGGTTCCCGCGCGTGTTGCAGTATGGTGCCATCCAGCAGATGCTCTTCGTCATGGGCATCATGCTCGGCTTCGGAGCCATCTCAGAGACGGGAGTGCTGGCCACCATCGCCACATGGATAGAGACAAACATCGGCAACATCTGGATCATCGGATTCATCTCAGGCATCCTCAGCAGCGCCATCGACATGTTCACCGTGGCCCTCTCCGACATCTCCTTCGCTCAGTCCATCCACGGCATGGCGGGCGACATGGGAGACTACGCTCAGAACGGTGCCTTCTGGCTCATCACAGCCTTCTCCACAGCTGTCGGCGGCTGTCTGCTCTCCGTGGGCAGCGTCAGCGGCATAGCCCTCATGCAGATGGAGCACATCCGCCTCTCATGGTATGTGCGACGCATCGCCCCGAAGGTGCTGGTGGGCTGGATCATCGGCATGGGTGTGCTCTATATTGAAACGATATTGATTTAAAAAGTTACCAAAAACAACAATACCAATGGCAAAAATCAAAACAATCGGAATCCTCACCTCAGGAGGTGATGCTCCAGGCATGAACGCAGCCATACGTGCCGTCACACGCGCTGGCATTTACAACGGTTTTAACATCAAAGGCATCTATCGTGGCTACGAAGGCCTCATCAACGACGAGGTGAAGCCTTTCACCACAGAGAACGTCTCAGGCATCATCACCCGAGGCGGCACCATCCTGAAGACAGCCCGCTCAAAGGATTTTATGACCCCAGAGGGCAAGCAGAAGGCTTACGAAACCTGCATGAAAGAAGAGATTGACGCCCTGATAGTCATCGGCGGCAACGGCTCGCTGACAGGAGCACGCGACTTCGGCATGGAGTACGACTTCCCCTGCATTGGTCTGCCCGGCACCATCGACAACGACCTCTACGGCACCGACAACACCATAGGCTACGACACCACGATGAACACCATCATGGAGTGTGTTGACCGCATACGCGACACCGCCAACTCGCACGAGCGCATCTTCTTCGTCGAGGTGATGGGCCGCGACGCTGGTTTCCTGGCACAGAACTGCGCCATAGCCTGTGGTGCCGAGGCCGCCATCGTGCCGGAAGAAGTGACCGACGTTGACCAGCTGGCACAGTTCATGGGTCGTGGCATACGTAAGTCAAAGAAGTCGTGCATCGTCATTGTCTCAGAGAGTCCCAAGTGCGGCGCTCTGTACTATGCCGACCGTGTGAAGAACGAGTTCCCCGAGTTTGACGTGCGCGTCAGTATCCTGGGTCATCTGCAGCGCGGAGGCACGCCCTCAGCCCGCGACCGCATCCTGGCATCGATTACCGGTGTAGGAGCCATTGAGGCCATCAAGCAGGGTCAGCGCAACATCATGGTGGGTGTGCGCAACAACGAGGTGGTCTATGTGCCTTTCTCAGAATGCATCCGCACAGACAAGCGCTTCGACAAGCGCCTCATCAAGGTCCTCAATGAGCTAAGCATATAAGCAGCAGCATAGGGCTTATAGTCCTATGAGTCCTATGAGTCCCATAAGACCTATAAGTCCCATAAGACCTATAAGTCCCATAAGACCTATAAGTCCTATAAAAAAAAACTCCCCCAGCCCCCTATCATCAGGGAAAGGCTGGGGGGATTGTTTTTTCACAGAGTGATCTCCCCGCAGAGGCTCTCGGTCATCAGGCGACGCACGATGTCATTGTCGGCATACTTGCCCTGCAGATACATCAGCTTGGTGACCGCAGCCTCGACCGTAGTGTTGCGCCCGCTGACCACACCTGCCTCAATGAGCTGGTGGCCAGTGTCGTAGCGCGACATCTCTACAGCACCCTGCATACACTGGCTCACGTTGACGATGACCTTGCCAGCCTTGGAGGCCTGATGCAGAGCGCTGATGAGCCAGGCACTCTGAGGGGCATTGCCGCTGCCGAAGGTACGCATGACGATGCTGCGCAGGTTGGGAGTGGCGACGATATGGCGGATGAGGTCTTCCCTCACTCCCGGGAAGAGCGAGAAGATAACCACATTGGCGTCAAGGCGGAACTGCGGCACCATCGGCTTGCTGAAGTCAGGACGATGGATGTACTCCTCGTGATAGATGATGTTCACGCCGGCATCGGCCAGATGCGGATAGTTGAACGACTCGAAAGCGTTGAACTCTTCGGCGCTCTGCTTCGTGGTGCGGTTGCCACGCATCAGGTGACCGCTGAAGTAGATGCACACCTCGGGCACCACGGCCTTGCCGTCAGGACGGCGAGCAGCAGCTATCTCAATGCTGGTGATGAGATTCTCTTTGCCGTCAGTGCGCAACTGACCGATGGGCAGCTGGCTGCCTGTGAGGACGACGGCCTTCGTCAGGTTCTGCAGCATAAACGACAGCGCCGAGGCGGTGTAGGCCATCGTGTCAGTGCCGTGAAGTATGACAAAGCCGTCGAACTGGTCGTAGCGCTCACTGATGATGTGCACCAAGTCTGTCCACAGCGCAGGCGTCATATCGCTGCTGTCGATGGGCGGGTTGAACTGGTAGGTCTCGATATGCGTCTGCAACTGTTCCAGCTCTGGCACACAACTACGCAGATGCTCGAAGTCGAAAGGCTCCAAGGCTCCCGTCGTCGGGTTGCGATGCATACCTATCGTACCACCCGTATAAATCAGTAATACGCTGCTATTCATCATCTTCTTTATAGGAGTTAAAGGTTTTTGGGAGTTAAAGGAGTTAAAGGAGTTAAAGGAGTTAAAGACAAATGACTCTCATAAAGGAGTTAAAGGGTTTTGGGGAGTTAAAGGGTTTGGGGAGTTAAAGGAGTTAAAGGAGTTAAAGACAAATGACTCTCCATGAAAAGCTTTTGTCTCTGGGGTGAAATCAACAGCATTGGTATTGTCTTTAACTCCTTTAACTCCTTTAACTCCAAAACAAGCTCCTTTAACTCCAAAACTTCCAAAACTTCCAAAACTTCCAAAACTTCAGTTACTTCTCGTCTGGCAGGAACAGCGGGTCTTCGGGCATGACCATGGTGGGCGGCAGCTGGTAGGCCTTCATCACCTTCTCGGGCACAAACTCATTGGGCACCACCAGGCGGAACATATACTCACGCAGCCAGCGGTCGGTCATGATCAGGCAGCCCTTCTGGCCCCAGTCGGCACCCCACGAGTTCTCCACCTTCCACTTCACGGCCTTGCCCCTCTTATCCAAGTCGACGGCGCAGAGCGTCATGGCGTGCGTCGAGCCACTGTCGAAGGTAGAGATGCGCTCAGCCTTCGTCATCGGGAAATTAGTGCCGAAGAGCGAGCCATAGTCGAAGTTCTCAGTGTCGGCGTAGCCACGCTTGCGGTCCAGCATCTTGCCCACATCATAGCTGCTGTAGAGCTTATGTCCGGCACGCAGCGCGTCGATGGCCATCTGCTCGATGTCGTCCATAGGCAGGTTGACATACTTCCAGTTGTGGCCGTCGTAGGTGTGGCGGTCGTACTCCACTTCGTAGGTCTGGTAATAAGGGCGGCGCGGGTCGTTCATCGCCATGATGAACGTGCCGTTGAGGGGCTTGCCCACCACCTCGCGATAGAACGACAGCGGTGTGTACTCGCGCGGCTCACCCACCGTCCGGCCCTTGCTGTTCTTAAAGGCATAGGTGAACTTCTCGGGCGGACAGCCGATGGTGTACTGCAGCATGTGATATATCTGGCTCAGCATGCGCACCTTCGCCTTTTCCATAGCGGCAGGCTTCTTACCCTTCGCCACCATCTCGCGCAGCTGCAGACCATATTCACGCAGCTTCGAGGCTATCAGGGCACGCGCCTTCGCAGTGTTGTCGCTGCTGAACGACTCAGGCATCACCTCCGCAGGCACCAGCCCATACTTCTCGGCCAAGTCTGCCACGCCACAGAACGTGCCGCCGTCGCCGATGGGTGAACGGAAGAAGAACTGCACCCGCACGTCGTCGATGGGTTTGTCGCCCGTGTCGATGCAGCCCTGCAGCATCAGGTTCGCCTTCTCCAGCTGGTCCCAGAAGAAGAGGTAGGCCTGCGAGAACGACACCTGCAGCGAGTCGGTGCGCAGGTTGAAGTCGCCACGCAGCACGTTCATGCCGCTGAACATCCAGCAGCGTCCACTCGACTTCTGGTCAGTGATCGACTGCTGTCGCGTCTCAATGCTGAAGTGCGTATCGATGTCGGCGTCGTTGTCATGATTCTTCGCCAGGTTGTCGATGGCATTGCCTGCGATGGCATTCATCAGCGCGCGGTCGGCAGTGGTCAGCTGCTGTTCCTTCTGAATCTCGTTGAGCATCTTGCTGCTGATGCCGCCTTCTTTCTGAGCCGCCGCCGTCATGGTCAGACAGGCAGCCGTAAGCAAAACGATTCTTTTCATATCCCTTTTTCTTTACATTATTATATTATATGGACTGCAAACTTACATAAAATTTTCGAATTTGTCCTCCCCGCATTGACTCATCCGCTCTCTGATGCCATGCTCATCCCGGAATGCAAAGATGCAGATGTTGGTGTCGAGCAGATAGCCTTTCATAGCACAATCTCCTTCATAGGGCATTTCTGGCGGCATGAATGTCGTCAATGATTTCCTCTGTAGTCCGCTCGTCCTGCCATTTGCCGACGAAAACTTCCGTACAGTCTTCCTTTGGATGCACTATAGAGTAGCTCTGCATCGAGATGAGTTCCAGCTTCACATCGTTGCTGAGGTCTTTTAACTGATTCCAATAGTTAATGCTTGTAGGTGAGAGGGGTGCCACTACGTTTGTTGTCATATCAGTTACATGTTGTGTTTTGCGTGGCAAAAATAAGCAATTATTCTGATTCTGCCAAATAATACCGATAGAAAAACCGATAAAACCGATAGAAAAAAGATGCCCACTACGCCTTCCAGCAGCACTTCTTCCTTGCTGTCGGTGAACAGTATTACGACAATCAGGCTACCGAGCAGGCCTCCAAAACACGTCATCAACAGAAGACAATCCTGGCCTACCGCCGTCTGCCCAATCCCTGCACTGCCGCCGACATTGACCGTGAGTACGGCTACAACGGCAACACGAACAGCATCAACTCCTGCATACTGCGGCTTAAGGCTGACGGCCTCCTGCAGAAAATCAAGTCAGGCGAGAACAAGGGCAAGTTCCGCAAGCTGGCGTAAAAATGTGCAAATGTGCAAATTGCATAGCTTTTCGACCAGGCAGGAACCCATCCCCGTAAGGACAGGGGGGGCAAGAGGGGAGGGCTGCGCATTGAGCTACGCGGCGGGCAAGGAGCGGCAAAAAGTCCCGAAGGGACGACGGATTACAGACAGGGGCAACGCCCCCTGTATAGCGCATCACAACAACAAGCCCCGAAGGGGCGGCAGAATACGATGGTGAGCACCAATCGTCTTCCGTCGCCCCTTCGGGGCTATTTGCTGCGCCTTGCCCGCCGCGCAGCTCAATGCGCAGCCATCCCCCCCTTGCAAAGAGGGGGCAGGTGGGGGATT
>JAEEPZ010000124.1 GCA_016285055.1 Prevotella sp. | reverse complement strand
TTCGCTGACTGGATATTACTGATATTACAGACCCCACCCCTAACCCCTCCCCTTGAAGGGAGGGGATGGCTGCGCATGAATAGGTCAACTGCTATATCATTGCCTAATCATTTCTCATTTCGTTTGCAAAGTTAATAAGAATTATTATTTTGAATCAGACACAAGCTATTGTCTTTAACTCCTTTAACTCCCTTAACTCCCTTAACTCCCTTAACTCCCTTAACTCCAAATCTTATGTCTTCACTTAGGTAGTATCTTCCTGGCTGTTCCGTCGCTGTAGCGGACGATGATGATTTCTTTGGGTCGGGGGGAGCTGATGCGCTCGCCTTTCAGCGTGTAGTAACCTACTATCTGCTTGTTGAACGCCGGCGAGGGGAGGACGATGCCGATGGGGTCGTAGTCCAGCTGCTCGTCCATCCATGCTACGCGCTCTTGTATCCACTGCTTCAGGCGGTCAATCTCCATGTCGTAGGTCGATGACTTGAACATGCTCCAGGTGGTGTTGTTGCGCTGCAGTGCTCCGCCTTCGCTCAGCATGGTGGTGATGGAGTCGATGGTGGCCTCTATGTGCTGATAGCTGTAGTTCTCCTGCCTGTACTGCGCGTATCGGTTTTTCAGCATGGTGACGTATGCGGGGTCTTCCATGAGTCGCATCCACCAGAACGGCACTTTGTTGAAGGCATTGTAGTTGGTGAGGAAGCTGTTCTGATAGCGCCAGAAGTTGGTGGCCTGTGCATTGGCCGAGCTGCTGTTGGCGAAGGCGAGGTTGAAGTCCCAGAGGGCAGTCTTGAACCTCGGGTCCTGTGAGTCGCGTTGCTTGTAGATGTTGGTGCTGAGGCGGTAGCCGTCGATATTGCCCGAAAACTCCTGCGACAGCTGCTGGTCGATGAACGACATGGGGTCGAGATACTGCCTATAGCCCGTGTCGGGGTCGGTGAAGGTTTCGCTGGCCAGTGCGTCTTCCATCTGTTTCACTCGCTGCTGTATGTATTCTGTCTGCACGGGCACCATGTCCTCGTAGTCAGGATGCTTATACTGCAGGTAGATTTCGTTGTAGGCGGTGTATGGCTTTCCGTTGCTGTTCACCGCTTTGTATGTCGATGTGAAGTGAGGCTCATCGTCGCGGTCTATCTGCAACTGATAGCCTCCTGTCAGTGCGTCGCCGCTGGTCCCCGGGTCGTCGAGGTCGAGGCGGTACTTGCCCTTGCGTATGTTCTCTGCGAGGATGAAGACGCCGTAGTAGACCCCGTCGAGCACCATCTCGCAATAGCGGCAGCGCGGTGTGTAGTCGAAATAGGGCCTTGCCAGCTGCCACACCAGCACGTCGCGCAGCAGGCTGCGGTCGCCGTAGGGAGCCAGCAGCACCCAGGTGTTGTCCTTGGGCATGCCCAGCAGATCGGTCTTCAGCTTGTCACCCTCCGGGTCGGCGGTCTTCATGGTCTTGAAGTTGTAGGGTTTCTTGGGTGAGTAGGTGAACGAGGTGTTGCCTCTGTAGCGTATGGCTATCCATCCATCGTAGTCGACGGTCTGGTTGGGATGCGCCACGGTGTCGCCGTAGTTGATGCCGTCGGCGTTGCTGATGATTGTCATGCGTGCCGCAACGCGCCAGTCCTTGTGGATGATGCGCTTGGTGCCGTCGCCGCAACTGGTGTCGATGAAGACGATGGGCAGGTTGGTGTGGTCTATTGTAGTGGTGTCTATCTCCGGCTTGTAGTTGTCGGGGTCGTAGCTGTCGGCAAAGGCAGGAGCGGCGAAGGCTATCAGCGTGAGGGGCAGGAGGCGTCGCCGTGTGGTGTCCAGCAGATAGCTGACACCTTTGCCTACAGCCATTGCGCCATAGGCAATGGCCAGCGTGAGGGGAATGATGACGAGCAGTTTGAGGGCTGTGCTGCTGGTCTGCAGGAAAGAGAGGTCGATGAGGCGGATGAAGAAATAGTGATAGACGTAGATGTGGAGCGTGCTGTTGCCGATGTGGGAGAATGAGAGATTGGGAGAATGGGAGAATGAGAGATTGAGAGAATGAGAAAATGAGAGATTGAGAAAATGAGAAAATGAGAAATTGTCGAGGAAATAGAATATCGAGAGGAGGGCGGCGATGGCAGTGAGGGCGATGGTGAAATCGACGATGAGCGGCAGGTGGTCGATGGTGCTGAAGAATGTGACGACTAGTGCTAGATAGGCCACCGCGAGCACGACGGCGCACCACGGGCTTCGGGTGATATACTTTGTCAGGTCATATTTGCGGCAGAAATAGCCGATGATGAAAAAGGGCCAGTAGGCAAAGCCGCTCCAAGGGTTGAGTGCTGAGATGAAGACGCTGGGCGAGTCGATGGCAAGATACATCAGCAGCCAGAAGGCCAAGGCCATTGCTCCCTGGGCTACAAACGATGTCACGCTGTTGTTTATATTGTTCAGCAACCTGAAGGGGACGAGCAACAGGTAGAAGATGGTGAGTGTGAGCAGATACCAATAGCCAAAGTGGCCGCCGTTGAGGAAGAAGTCTCTCACCCCGTCGAACATCAGCGCGTTGACAAAGCCTACCAGCAGCATCGGTGTGAGAAACTTGCGGGCCTTGACAAGAAATTTGCCCATGTCGGGTGGCTGCGAGATGACAAAGCCGGAGAGGAAGAAGAACAACGGCACATGAAACGTACAGATGACATTCATCACGTCGTCATGCTGCACGTTTTCATGCCACGTGCAGAAGTAGATGGTGTGCCCCATCACCACCAACAGCATGGCGAGTGCCTTTAGCTTGTCTATGTAAAGCAGTCTCATGGGCGGTTGATGATGATGAGTGGTTCTTTGTCGTCGCCAGCCACCCACACGGCCTCGTCGCCAGCCAGTAGGGCACTGTCGGCAATGGCTTTCACCTGATGGCTGTCGTAGTGTGTCAGCTTGGCTTCGCTGATGGCCGTCTTCCATGTGTAGTGGCTGTAGTGGCGCACGGACAGTCCCCAGGCGAAGGCATCGACGGGACGCACACAGAAGTTGGAATAGCGCGGCTCGTCGGGATTGTCGATGCTGATGCAGAAGATGCGCTGCAGCGGGTGGTCGGCCTTGCTGATGGCCAGCATAGCCATGCGGCGGCTCATCACGCCCGACCTGCGGGCGGCTGTGTAGTGATGAATGTCTGTGAAGACGGCGGCAGCCAGGAAGAGGGCAAAGGCGGCGGTGAGCAGCTTCTTGCCTGCGATGTGATGAGTGATGAAAGCCACGATGAGCGCCGCCATCGACAGTGCCGCATAGTTGTGCATGATGCTGACCACGGTGACGAGATGTGGCGAGACGAGGATGAGGAAGCTGACAGCGAGCAGCAGCAGCTGGCGGGTCTTCAGCAGTTGCCATTTGCTGGCCAAGAGCAGGAGGAAGGGCACGGCCAGCAGCACGGTGGCTGCTGCTACGGCGATGTTGCGCGTTGGCGGGTAGACGATGCTCATGTAGTCGGCGGGCAGCCAGGTGTAGGCCATGAGCTGAATGAAGTCCTTGGCGTGGCTCAGCAGGGTGGCATGGGTGTATTCATCGTCGTATTCTATGCCTGCGATACCCGTGAGATAGATGGTGGCGAAGACAATGAGATAGGCCATTGCCACGAGCAGTCCGCAGCCTATGTGGCGTAGCGCCTGTCGGCGGTTGACCAGCTGGAAGGCGTATGCCACGATGGGCGGCACCACGGCCCAGGCCAGGCCGTTCTCCTTCGACAGCGCCGCCATGGCTACGCACAGCAGCCAGAGCCACGGCTTTGTCTTAGCACCGGATGGACGCGGATGGACACGGGAGAGGTAGAACCAGAGGGCCAGCAGTCCCCACAGCTGTGCGAAGGTCTGGTTGAAGCCGTCGCAAGCCAGCGTGGCTCCCAGTGTGGCAGGCGAGAAGAAGAAGAAGAGTGTGGCGATATGTGTGGCTACTGGCGAGAAGTCCAGCTTCTTGCAGATGGTGAAGACGAGGGCTGCCGAGCAGGCGTGTCCGAGGATGATGAGCACATGGTTGAGCGTAGGGAAGAGGCCTGGCATCCATCCTACGAGGCATCCTAAGAGGAAATCGAAGGGGCGCCGGTAGGCATCGGGAAACATGTAGCCAGGGTCGGAAATCTGGATGAACCAAGTGGACTGCAGTGAAGTATAGTCGTCAAACGTAGGCCCTATGCCACATACTCCCCATAGAATGATGGGCAGACAGATGGCAATGGCGATGAGTGAGAAGTGCGACTTGATGTTCATCGGCGTATGATAATCTTCTTGCCTTTCTGTATGTAGATGCCCGGCTTAAGGCGGCTGTTCTGTTGGGTGCGCTGTCCGGAGAGGTTGTAAAGAGGAGCGGCATCGCTTTCCTGACGGTCAGTCAACGGCTGAGTGATGCCTATCTTTTCAAAGTAGTCTTGGTTGTAGTCTACAGGAAACTTTCTGAGGTCTAATATCCTCAAGTGCAGCTTGATCCAGTCGCAGATATATTTGAATTCTTTGTCAAAGTCTATGGTTTCACCGTTCAGGTCGCTGTCGCCGCTCCATTTCTCCGTCTCTCTGTCAGCCGCGCCGCTGTTTTTGAGCAGCAGATAGTAGTGCCTGAACCTGCTTATGAGGCTGTCGGTAGCGAGTGGTTGTCCTGCCTGCCGCAGCTCGGTGAACCGCTGGTTCAGGCTGTCGTTGAACTGGTAGGTGTTGAAAGCATAGAGATTGAAGAACACCCTGACGTCGACGTCGCACAGATAGCGCGGTGAGGCTAATCCGTTGACGTGGTCGAGGAGTCCTCCCCAGCGCTGTCCGAAGGTGGCGTCCAGGTCCCAGGGTGCCAAGGTGAGGCACTTTGACGTGGCTTTGTCGTAGACAGCCCAGAACAGGTTCTTGCCGCTGTTGTCTACAGCGTTGGTGACCGACATCAGGATGCTGTAGTCAATCATGGGCCCGAGGTCGTAGTAGTCGGCCACTTGCGCTTCAAACTCCTGCCTGTGGCTCCGTATGGCGAAATTGCAGGCCTCGACGAGTGGCCGCCAGTCGGTGGTGTCGTTGTCGCTGAGGTCAGGATATTTCACCTCAAAGCCTTCTAGTGTCTCCGAGTGGTTGTCGTAGCTTTCGAGCGGGAGGAAGAGCTGTGTGCGCTGCCATGTCTTTCCCTTGTAGAGACATCCGTGCACCTCGCCGTCATCAACCTTTTTCAGTCGCATCTGCTTGCGGTCGAGATTCTCAGAGAAGTTGTAGATGCCCCGGTATTCGTTGTTGAGAAACACTTCCACCACCTTGCCGCTGACGCCGTTGCGTGCTGAAGGCTCGCGGTCGATGTAGTAGGGTGGGGTAGCGATGTCGTTCCACAGGTCCATGGCGATGCGGTTGCGCAGGCGGAAGACGTCGGCCTGCCCGGCATCGAGAATCCAGCTGTCGTCGTTGCGCATGCCAAAGAGCGACTTGTTCTTCTTCAGCTTCACCTTGTAGTTGCGCTTGTGCTTGTCAGGGGTGTTGGTCGATCCGCCGCGCCATTTCACGGTGGCGGCCAGCGTGTCGGTCTGAGGAGCATCGGGCGAGGAAATGAGCAGCGTGCCCTCCGTGTAGTCGTTGCCGAAGGTGCCTTCTAACTGGACGAGGGGCAGGAAGGTGAATCTGAGGGTGAGGTTGTGCGGCTGCCCTTCGCCGTCGACATAGCCGACGGTGAAGGTCTTGTCTGCCGTGATTTTACTGAAGGTATAGGTGTCTTCCAAGTCGTTGCCGTCGATGGTGCAGAAGTGCCAGTCCTTGCCGGTCTTCACGCTCATGGTGGCCGTCGTGTTGAAACTCTCTTCCGGCACTGTGGCCAAGAGGGTGTTTGTCAGCTCATCCATCATAGCCACGCGCCCGTCGATGACGAGCTGTGCTGAAGCCATGTTGGCCATGGTCATGAGGATTAAAGCGACAAAGTGTCTCATCAGCGTACAATAGCAATCTTACATACTACACCTTTCTTTCCTTCGCTGGTGGCAGCCGCTACCATGTAGACACCGCTGGCCACGCGTCTGCCCTGTCGGTCGCGTCCGTCCCAGGTGAAGGTGCCGCCGTTGCTGCGGCCCTCGGCCACGAGCACGCCGCTGGCGGTGAGAATCTTCACGTCGGCATTGCGCGACAGGCCCACCACCGTGATGAGGCCCTCATAGCCCGACACGACAGGGTTGGGGTAAGCATAGACATGGTCTTTCTCCATCTCGATGGCCGACTCGGTGGCGTCGCTCATGTAGGAGCAGAGCCCCTGGTCGGTGCCGATGAATACCTCGCCGGTCTGGTGGTTGATGGTGATAGACTCTATGATGTCCGAGAGCAGCGGGCTGTTGGTGGTGGTGAAGTGCTGCAGCTGCTCCATGTTGTCATCGCTGATGAGGTAGACGCCTGAGCCACGTGTGCCAAACCATTTGCGGTTGCCGCCATCGATGGCAATGGTGGTGATGTCGACGCCGCCCAGCAGGTAGTCGGCATAGTTGGTACCGTCATTGCGTGGCACCTTCACTTGGGTGGCATAGTCAATGGCTGAGCCTACGCGTTCTGCTTCTATGAGATAGGGGCCGTTGGACGTGCCTATCCAGATGTTGGCGTCGAGGTCTTCCACCACGCAGCGCGGGTTGTAGCTCTCGGGTGCACTCGTGCCGTCCTGGTTGATGAGGTTCACGACAGCGTTGATGATGGTGTCGTTGGCCGTGCTGTAACAGTAGAAGGAGGATTTCTCCCAGTGGCGGTTGACAAACCACATCAGTCCGCGGCTGTCGAAGATGAGCGATGTGAGCTTGTTCAGGCTCAGGTCTCCGTCCATGAGCACGCTCTGACTGTGCTTGATCCATTGTCCGTCCTTCGTTATCTCAATGATGGAGTTTTCCTTTACCTGGCTCTGCAAGATCCAGAGGCTGCCATTGCTGTCGTATGTCACGCCGTCGGTCAGCACATATTTGTTGCTGGTGGTGGCTGTGTGCAGGATGCTGTTGTCTTTGTGATAGTATTTCACCAGCTTTCCGTCGTAGTATTCGTAGAGTCCCGTCCTGCCTCCGGCGAAGATGTGGTTGCTGTCGAAGGGGTCCACATCGACGGCATACATGTCTACGAAGGTCCATCCGCTGCCCGTGGTGCCGTCGACGCCGGTCATGTCGTCTTGCAGAAACTCCCAGTCATCGTCTTTCTTCAGTTGCACGGTGGCGGGATGCGACACCGAGCCGGTGCCGGCGCCGCTGCATGAATAGAGGATGTTGTTCTTGAAGCGCATAAATCCGAAGTGGTTGTGCTTCGGTCCGCCGGGCTGCAGGCTCTTCACCGTTTCGGCATAGGTGTTCCAGTCGGTGCGGTCCTCGGTGAAGAGATTGGCAGGTAGGTCGGCGGTCTCTGCCCAGCTGTGCTTGTCTATGAGGTTGCTGGTGAGATTGCCGGCGTGGACGCTGCCCTGCTTGGTCTTGACGTAGAGCTTGCTGCCGTCGGTGTCGGTGCTGACGATGTTGAGGTCGAGGATGTAAGTCTCGGATATTTCTGCGCGGCTCATGTTCACCTTCACCACGCCGAAACCGGTGGACAGATAGGCATACTGCTCGTTGATGAAGATGCTGTTCACCGTCTTGTCCTGCGTCATCGACTTGCTGTAGAGGGCGCTGATGTTTGTCACGTTGCCCTCCAGGTCTATCAGGTCGATGTTTGAGTTGCTGTAGACGATGATGAGCCGCTGCGCCTTCTGGTTCCAGGCGATGAGCGAGACGTAGGTGTCGCTGAGCTGCTGCACCTTGTCGTAGGTGGTGATGCTGTGGTCGTTGAGGTTGTAGCTGTACAGTCCGTTGGAGGCACGCACGAAGAGTGTGTGGCTGCCGGCCTTCACTATCTGCTGTGGCTCGTAGTAAGACATGTATGCCTTCCACGTGCCCGTCTGCGCCACGGCTTGGAAAAAGAGAAAATGAGAGAATGAGAAAACGAGAAATGCCAGGCACCTCATTCTCTTCATCATCCCCTTCCTCATTATATATAATAATGTATTCATACGCAATGTCTCATTCTCTCAATCTCTCATTCTCTCATTTTCTCAATCTCTCATTCTCTCTCAAGAATTCGCACAACTTCTGCGTGGCGCGTCCTCGGTGGCTGATTTTGTTTTTCTCCTCTTCGCCCATGTCGGCAAAGGTCTTGTCGTAGCCGTCGGGGCGGAAGATAGGGTCGTAGCCGAAGCCCTCTTTTCCGCTGCGCTCGCGGGTGATTTCTCCGTTGACGATGCCCTCGAACAGATGCTCTTCCTTGATGCTGGTGCAGCCGCAGGGACAGACGTCGCGCTTTAATAATAACGCAAAGACGGTGCGAAATCTTGCGCGGCGGTTGTTATTTTCTCCTAATTCGCGCAAGAGGCGCGCCATGTTGGCCTCGCTGTCGTGGCTCATGGGACTTATAGGACTCATAGGACTTATAGCCCCCTCCATGCTGGCGTAGCGGGCGCTGTAGACGCCGGGGGCGCCGTTGAGGGCTTCCACTTCGAGGCCTGTGTCGTCGGCGAAGACACTGCAGTGGTAGTGCTGCCAGATATATTCGGCCTTCAGGCGGGCGTTCTCTTCCAGCGTGGTGCCTGTCTCAGGAATATCAACATCGCAGCCGATGTCCTTCAGTGACAGCACTTCTATCGTGTCGCCCAGGATGTGGCGCACTTCTTTCAGTTTGTGGGCGTTGTTGGTGGCAAAGACGATTTTCATGGACGATTTATGAATTATTTATGTCTGATGGCGCTTGCGCTTTGTCCTTTACTTTTACCTTTATCTGGTCGAAGCCCTCGCCGAAGACGCCTATGACGGCGCTCTGCGAGACGAAGGCCTGCGGGTCGATCATCTTGATGAGGCGGAAGATGGGTGTGCTCTCGTTCTTGCGGGCAAGGATGCAGAGCACCTTGCGGTCTTCGCCGGTGTACCAGCCGTGGCCGTCGAGGATGGTCACGCCGTGGTCCAGCTGCGTGCCGATGGCGTTGGCTATCTCCTGCCATTTGCTGGAGAAGATGAAGAACTGCACCGACTGCCGGTTGCGGTTGAACACATAGTCGAGCATGAAGTTCTCGATGACCATCGTGCAGAAGCCGAACATCACCATGTTCAGGCGTTGCAGGATGTTGCCGAACTGCGGTATGAACAAGCAGGAGCCGATGATGATGAGGTCGACGAAAAGCAGCACTGTGCCCAATGACACGTTGTGGAACTTGTTGACCGATGCGGCAATGATGTCGGTGCCGCCCGTGGAGCCGTTGTTCAGGAAGACGACGGCCAGCGCCGTGCCCGTGAGCATACAGCCGATGATGAGCGACATGAACTCCTGTCCGTCGCCCAGTATTTTCACATAGTTGCCGTTCTCGTCCTGCGGAATGAATTCTTGCGCAATTTCCAGCATCAGCGTGAGCATCAAGATGGCGTAGATGGTCTTCACCAAAAATCGCCAGCCCAGTATTTTCAGGCCTATAATGAGCAGCAGCGCATTGACGAGGAAGTAGGTGTAGCCGATGGGGAAGTGGGTAGCATAGAAGACGATGGCGCCGATGCCCGACACGCCGCCCGTCACTATCTCGTTGGGCAGGAGGAAAAGGGTAAAGCCGATAGTGTACAATAAGAGGCCGAGGGTTATGCCAGCATAATCCCCGACCTCTTTCCATAATAGCTTGCGGTCAATGGTCATTTTCTGAGCGGTAGCAAATTCTTACTCTTCACTCTTTACTTTTCATTTGACAACAATGTTCACCATGCGCTTGGGCACGATGATGACTTTCACAATCTGTTTGCCGTCGGTGTACTTTGCCGTGCGCTCGTCGGCTTTCACTGCCTGCTCCACGGCGGCATTGTCAGCATCGGCGGGCAGCATCACCTCGAAGCGGGCCTTGCCGTTGAAGGCCACGGCCATCTTCACCAGGCTCTCAACAAGGTATTCCTCGTTCCACTTCGGCCACTGGGCGTCGCATACCGAGCCTTCGCCGCCCAGCTGCTCCCACAGCTCTTCGGCAATGTGCGGGGCGAAGGGCGCGATGAGGATGACCAGCTGCTTCAGCACTTCGCGGTTGGTGCACTTCAGCTGTGTCAGCTCGTTGGTGCAGATCATGAAGGCCGATACTGAGGTGTTGTAGCTGAAGGCCTCGATGTCTTGCGTCACCTTCTTGATGAGCTTGTGCAGCGACTTCAGCTCGGCGGGAGACGGCTCCCCTTCAGTCTTCGAGGAGGTTGCCAGGTTCCAGAATTTCTTCAGGAAGCGGTGGCAGCCGTCGATGCCTGCCACGTCCCAGGGCTTCGACTGCTCGATGGGACCAAGGAACATCTCGTAGAGGCGCAGCGTGTCGGCACCGTAGTTGTTGCAGATGTCGTCGGGGTTCACCACGTTGTATTTCGACTTCGACATCTTCTCGATGGCCTGCGAGACGATGTACTTGCCGTCGGCGTTGGTCACAAACTCTGCTTCGCTGAACTCAGGCCTCCATTGGCGTATCTTCTCGATGTTGAGCTCCTTGCCCTCCACCGTGCTGATGTCGGTGTAGATGGGGTCGGCCTCTTCGCCTTGGTAGAAGTAGCGGTTTTTCTTTGCCTCATTGTCGTATTCCACTTTCAAAAGGTCGAAGCTGACGTAGCGGTTGGTGCCTTTGATGCGGAAGACGAAGCTCGACCATCCTTGTATCATGCCTTGGTTGATGAGCTTCTTGAACGGCTCGTCCTCGCAGGAATAGCCGCAGTCGTAGAGGAACTTGTTCCAGAAGCGTGAGTAGATGAGGTGTCCTGTGGCGTGCTCCGAGCCTCCCACATAGAGGTCGACGTTGCGCCAGTATTCGTCGGCGCTGTTGCTGACGAGGGCCTTGTCGTTGTGCGGGTCCATGTAGCGCAGATAGTAGGCGCTTGAACCGGCGAAGCCCGGCATGGTGTTCAGCTCCAAGGGGAAGACGGTTTTGTTGTCGATGAGCGACACATCTACCACACTGTCGGTCTTGGTGTCCCAGGCCCACTTCTTGGCGCGGCCCAGAGGCGGCTCGCCCGTCTCCGTGGGCTTGTATTCGTCTATCTCGGGCAGCTGCAGGGGCAGGCACTCCTTCGGCACGATGTAGGGCATGTCGTCTTTATAGTAGATGGGGAAGGGTTCGCCCCAGTAGCGCTGACGGCTGAAGATGGCGTCGCGCAGGCGGTAGTTCACCTTCACGCGGCCTAAGCCGTTCTCTGTGACGTACTTCTTCGTGGCGGCGATGGCCTCCTTCACGGTCATGCCGTTGAGCGAGAAAGCCCCTGCGGCCCCCTCGGGGGACGAAAGGGAGGCCTTCGGGCTGTTCATCACAATGCCCTCCTTGGCGTCGAAGCTCTCCTCAGAGATGTCGGCGCCCTCAATGAGCGGTACGATGGGCAGTCCGAAATGCTTGGCGAAGGCGTAGTCGCGGCTGTCGTGAGCCGGCACGGCCATGATGGCACCCGTGCCATAGCCGGCCAGCACGTATTCGGCTATCCAGATGGGAATCTTCTCGCCGGTAAAAGGATTGATGGCATACGAGCCTGAGAACACGCCCGTCACCGAGTGGTCCGTCTGGCGCTCGCGCTCGGTGCGCTTCTTCACGTAGGCCAGGTATTCGTCTACGGCCTCACGCTGGTCGGGCGTGGTGAGCTGCTGCACGAGTTCCGACTCGGGGGCGAGCACCATGAAGGTGACGCCGAAGATGGTGTCGGCACGGGTGGTGAAGACCGTAAAGCCAGAGGCCTCCCCTACGGCCCCCGAGGGGGCTTCATTACCGGGCGTGCCCACATTGGTGTCCTCCTCGGAGGACGAAAGGGGGGCTGCTACCTTGAAAAATATCTCCGTACCCTCTGAGCGGCCTATCCAGTTGCGCTGTGCCTCTTTCAGCGAGTCGGTCCAGTCTATCTCCTCCAGTCCGTCGAGCAGGCGCTGTGCGTAAGCCGAGGTGCGCAGGCACCATTGGCGCATCTTCTTCTGCTCTACGGGGTAGCCGCCGCGCTCGCTCACGCCGTTCACCACCTCGTCGTTGGCCAGCACCGTGCCCAGAGCCGGGCACCAGTTCACCATCGTGTCGGCCAGGTAGGCTATGCGGTAGTTCATCAGCACCTCCTGCTTCTTCTTCTCAGAGAAGTTGTGCCAGTCGGCGGCAGTGAAGTGCAGCTCCTCGGTGCCTAAGGCGTGGCAGTTCTCGGTGCCCATCAGCTCGAAATGCTCGATGAGCTTGATGGTGGGCTGCGCCTTGTGCGACGATGTGCTGAAGTAGCTGCGGAACATCCGCTCAAAAGCCCACTGCGTCCATTTGTAGTAGCCGGGGTCGCAGGTGCGCACCTCACGGCTCCAGTCAAACGAGAAGCCTATCTTGTCTAACTGCTCGCGGTAGCGGTTGATGTTCTGTTCGGTAGTGATGGCGGGATGCTGTCCTGTCTGTATGGCATATTGCTCGGCAGGCAGTCCGTAGGCGTCGTAGCCCATGGGGTTCAGCACGTTAAAGCCGCAGAGGCGCTTGTAGCGGGCGTAGATGTCGCTGGCGATGTAGCCAAGCGGATGTCCTACGTGCAGGCCGGCGCCACTGGGGTAGGGGAACATGTTCAGAACGTAGAATTTCTTCTTCTTTTCGTCCTCTACTACGCGGTAGGTGCCGTTCTCCACCCATCGCTTCTGCCATTTCTTTTCAATTTCTCTGAAGTTGTATTCCATAATGATGTAGTTTGATTTCTTCATTCAAGTTTCGCATTCGCTCAACTTTCAGGAGTTAAAGGAGTTAAGGGAGTTAAAGGAGTTAAAGACAAATGACTCTCCATGAAAAGCCTTTGTCTCTGGGGTTGAAATCCATAGCAAAGCTATTG
>JAEEPZ010000123.1 GCA_016285055.1 Prevotella sp. | reverse complement strand
CCCCTCAGCACGCCCCTCTGCACGCCCTTCGGCACGCCCCTCAGCACGCCCCTCAGCACGCCCCTCAGCACGCCCCTCGGCACGCCCCTCAGCACGCCCCTCAGCACGTCCCTCAGCACGCCCCTCTGCACGCCCCTCGGCATGTCCCTCAGCATGTCCCTCCGTCCAGCCGTCGGCCTTGGCAGTCTCGATGGCGTCTTTGGCGGCATGCACGCTCACCATGTATTCGCGATAAGCACGGCGCTCTTCCTCGTTCATGCTCATGTAGGCCAGCTTACGGCGCGCCTCCTGTAGACCGGGAACGGTGGTGTCGTCGCGGATGGCACCATCCTTCAGATAGGCCATCCATTCCTCTATGGGTGTCTTGGCCACCTCATTAAAGCGGTCAACAATCAAAAGGAAATACTCGGGGAACACGTCTTTGGGCATCGTCATACGGCGGTGCTCACTTTCCATGTAGCTCTTCTCTTTCCGGGTGTTGAAGCGCAGCACTGCATCCTTGTTGGTCATGCCGCGGAAGGTGGTCACGCCGTGGAAAGCATAGTCATCGCCGGAGCCGAAATTGAAGTAGAGAATGTTGACAGAGTACACTTTCCTGATGACCTCGTAGTCCTGACCTATGCCTATCTGGTCGCAGATGTTGGTGGCCGTACCGAAGAGGATGCGCTGGAAGAAGTCGCGCTCCTTTGTCAGCTGTACCTCCACGATGATGAACTCGCCTTTCTCGGTCTTTGCCTTCACGTCCACGCGGTTCCCTTTGTCCTCAAAGCTGTCCTTGTTGTTCGCGCTCTCCAGAATCTCGGTGATGGTGACTGGCTGTCCGATGAGCACGTGGATAAGTCCCTCGAGCACCTCTTTGTTGGCCTTGTCGCGCAGGATGCGCTTGATGGCCCAGTCGAAGCGTATGTATTTACTGTTCTCTGTCATAGGTGCAAAGGTACAAAAAAATCTCCGAACCGCCAAGCGATTCGGAGAATAATTCACAAACATTTGTAATAACAGTGCCTACGCCGTCGCTCGGCTTTGCCGCTTCGCTTGTCGAAGGACACGAATATCCATGTATGACTCAAAGCCAAAAGCACAAAAGAGTGTGGAGATTAAAAGACAGGCTCAACTATTTTGTTGGAAGCCATCATTTCGTTGATAATGCTCAGGGCTGACGGCCTTCCAATAGAAAAATGCTCGTCGGAATAGTCGGCCACAAGGTTTGACAGCAGATCCAATTCAATGCTGTTGGGGTCATTACGAGGCGTATCGTCGGTCACCAAAGGCAGCAGTTGCTCCACACGGGCTACAGCCCAGTTATACTGTTCTTCGTTTTCTATCCTTGTCATTCTATGATTCCTCCTTCTTAATTTATATTGTCATGCAATCTATTTTGTCATATTCTTGGTGCGTCCCCACGAAGCAAAGGTAGAAGCGCATCAGGATGTAGCGTCTATGGCGTATATAGCCTTCCACCAAAGCACTTTCACCCATGAAAGTAAAAGAAAAACAGATTTTCGTTTTGCTTTTCGCTCGCTTCTTCGTACCTTTGCAGCGAAATGAAGAGCCTTCCCATCCTGCTGCTGACGTGGCTGCTGCTGACAGGCAGTGCGCAGGCACAACGCTTTGCCATCGGCGGACGCATCACCGACGCCGAGACGGGACAGGCTGTGGAGTTTGCTTCAGTGTTGCTGAGCGGCAGCGGTCTGTGGGCTATCACCGATGAAATGGGCAATTTTCGCATCAACGGTGTGCCGGGCGGTCAGGAGACGATGACCGTGCAATGTCTGGGATATGAGAAGCGTCAGATGACCCTCACCCTTCGCAAGGACATGGCTAGCATGAGCATCAAGCTGAAACCCACCTCGCTGAAAGTGGACGAGGTGACGGTGACGGCACGGCGCAAGCAGGACGAGGCCACCACAAGCTATACCATCGACCGCCACGCCCTCGACCAGCAGCAGTTGCTGAACCTGAGCGACGTGGCTGTGCTGCTGCCCGGCGGCAAGACCGTCAACCCCACGCTGATGAGCGATGCACGCCTGGCTCTGCGCAGTAGCAGTCAGGAGGGTGGCAACGCTAGCTTCGGCACGGCCATCGAGGTGGACGGGATGCGCTTAGACAACAATGCCGCACAAGGCGAGACGGCCGGCGCCTCAACGCGCACGCTGAGTGCCAGTGACGTGGAGAGCATCGACATCGTCACGGGCATACCCTCGGTGGAATATGGCGACCTGAGCAACGGCATTGTGAAGGTGAACACCCGGCGGGGCAAGTCGCCTTTCATCGTCGAGGGAAAGCTCAATCAGCACACGCGGCAGATTGCCGTAAACAAAGGCTTTGCGCTGGGCCTGCACCGAGGGGTGCTGAACGCTTCGGTGGAACATGCCCGCTCGTTCAGCGACGCTGCCTCGCCGCACACCGCCTATCAGCGCAACATCCTCTCACTGCGCTACAGCAACATCTTCATGCAAAACACCAGCACGCCGCTGACCCTCTCGGCCAGTTTGACGGGCAACATCGGCGGATATAACTCGGAGAGTGACCCCGACGAGGAGCTGGACGACTACCAAAAGGCGCGCGACAATGCCTTGCGTGCTCACATTGACGTGCAGTGGCAGCTGCGCCGCCCGTGGCTCACCAACCTGCAGCTGCAGGCCAGCTTCTCCTACTCCGACCGCAAGCAGGAGAGCTATACGCACAGCAGCAGCGCCTCTACGCAGCCCTATATACATGCCACCGAGCAGGGCTACTTCATTGCCGACCTCGGCCCTACCGGCTATTGGTACACGCGCAGCTTCCTCGACTCGAAGCCGATGACGTGGGGCGCAAAGATGAAAGCCGAGCAAATAGCTCAAGGGACGGCGCTGAAGGGGCAGTGGAGAAACCGCCTGATGGCCGGACTTCAGTGGAGCGGCAGCCGAAACTTAGGGCGAGGCTCCTACTACGACGACCCTGCTCTCACACCCACCTGGCGCGAATACTGCTACGACCAGTTGCCCGCCATGAACAATCTGGCTCCCTACATTGAGGACAAACTCTCGCTGACCGCTCCGGGGCGCATGGGCACCGCCTACGAACTGACGGCAGGACTGCGTAGCGACATCACGATGATAGGTGGCAGCGACTACGGAACGGTGAGCAGCCTCTCGCCGCGATTCAATGGCCGTGTGGTCTTCTGGCGACAGCGCAACAAGCGATGGGTCAGTCATTTGGAGATGCACGCCGGCTGGGGGAAGAGCGTCAAGCTGCCATCCATGCAGGTGCTCTACCCGGCGCCGGCCTACTCCGACCTGCTGAGCTTCGCCTCCACATCGACGGCCAGCAACACGTCCTACTACGCTTATCACACCTTCCCCACCAAGGCACAGTACAACCCCTCGCTTCGCTGGCAGCACACCGCCCAAACCGACGTAGGCGTGGAGATGACCGTCAAGGGCACACGCATCAGCCTCTCCGCCTTCCGCCACAAGACGCAGAACAGCTACATGTCTGCCCGCACCTATACGCCTTTTGCCTATAGATACACGGGTCAGACGGCTATACAGCAGAGCGGCATCAGTGCCGAGGACCGCAGCTATAGCATTGACCAGCAGACAGGAACAGTGACGGTAAGCTCTGTCAGCAATCCCTCTGTTCGGAAGGAGCTGGCCTACACCGACCGTCGCACCTACACCACCAACCAGTATTTCACCAACGCCTCACCCCTGAGCCGCTACGGCGTGGAGTGGATGCTGGATTTCGCACAGTTCAGGGCACTGAGCACGCAGCTGCGCATCGATGGCAACTACTACTATTACAGGGGTCTCAGCGATGTGCTCTTCGCCGATGTGCCCTTGGGCGTCAGCAACATACAGAGCGACGGCCAGCCTTATCAGTATGTGGGCTACTATCGAGGCGCCTCGACCACCACGGCGGGCTCTGTCGCCAGCGCATCGGCCAGCAACGGTGCCCTGCAGAAGCAGCTGAACCTGAACGCCACGCTGACCACGCATGTGCCCCGGCTGCGCCTCATCGTGGCACTGCGCTTGGAGAGTTCGCTCTATCACTACCGGCGCGCACTGAGCGAGCTGGACGGAGCTGGGCGTGGCTATATGGCCGACGAGGGCGGTGGCTACGTCGGCGAGCCTTACGATGCCAGCAGCCGCGACAAGTTCGTCATCGTCTATCCTGAATACTACAGCACATGGGACCGGCCCGACGAGCGCATCTCCTTTGCCGAGAAGTTCCTCTGGGCCAAGGACAACGACCCGCAGCTCTACAACGACCTGGCAAAGCTCGTCGTACGCTCGAACTACGCCTACACCTTGAACCCCAACCGGCTGAGCAGCTACTTCTCGGCCAACCTCAGCGTGACGAAGGAACTGGGCGACCACCTCTCGGTGTCGTTCTACGCCAACAACTTCTTCAACTCCATGCGACGCGTACGCTCTACGCAGACCGACCTTGAGACATCGCTTTTCGAGAGCGGCTACATACCCAGCTATTATTACGGACTGTCATTACGGCTCAAGATATGAAACGATTCTGCCTGTTCCTCCTTTGCCCGCTTCTGCTGGCGTGCAGCTACGACGAGAGTCTGAGCCTCTGCGAGCTGCGCGTACAGTTAGCCTATCAGCAGGCATCCTTCAGCGAGCCTCAGAACGCCCGCGTCAGGGTGGAGTTGAAGGACCAGCATGCGCAGATTTTCGTCGATTCCACCGGCATTGACAGCACGGCGCGCTTCACGGTGCCGCCGGGCATCTACGAAGCCAGCACCAGCGCCGTCTACGTCGATTCTACCGAGGCCACATGGTGGCGCTATGTCTTCAATGGCATCCGCAGTCAGATTGTCGTCTCGCCCGACAGCCTCAACCAAGTGGAGATGCAAGTGAAAGTGACCCGCAAGCGCGTGGTACATTGAAGGGAGAAAATAGAGAACATTAAAAGATACTGAACCATGAAAAAGAAGCTATTTGCACTAATGATGTTTGGCGTAAGCTTCGGCACCGCCGAAGCCCAAAGCTGGCGTCTCGTCATCAACAAGACCGACGGGCAAACCATAGAGCTGAACACGGCCGACATCCGGGACATCCAGTTCATCGGCGAGGAACAAACGCCGCCCATCCTGCCCGACCAGAACGTGGACCAAATCATCATCAAGGAGGTGTACAACGGTGGCTGCCCGATGGACGAGGGCACCAAGTTTTTCCAGATGGACAAGTGCATCATCCTCTATAACAACTGCCCTCAGCAGGCCGTAGTGAACAACCTCTGCTTTGGCATGGCCACGCCCTACAATGCCGAATCGCCAAGCATCGGCACCATCTATGGAGAAGACGGCAGCCTGGTGTATGAGAACGAAGGCTTTATTCCTGCGCAGAACGGCATTTGGTACTATCCGTACTCGCTGGTCATCGAACCCTATTCTCAGGTGGTTATCAATGTGCAGGGCGCCATCGACAATACCGCCACCTACTCGCAGTCGGTGAACTACGCCAACAAAGACTATTTCTGTATGTATGACCCTGAGAGCGGCTACAACAACACCAAATACTATCCCACGCCAGCAGATGTCATTCCTACCTCCCATTACCTGAAGACGGTGAAGTACGGACAGGGCTACGCATGGGCACTGAGCGTCACCTCGCCGGCACTCTTCATCTTCCAGCCGCAAGGCGTCAGCCCCGTTGACTACGCCAATCAGGCTGATAACCTCTGGTATGCACCGGGCGTGGCACAGACCTCAGTCTATGCCTGCATCCGTGTGCCCAACGAGTGGGTAATCGACGCCGTGGAGGTGTTCAATGCCGTCAAAAAAGAAGATAGCAAGAAGCGCCTGACGGCCGACCTCGACGTGGGCTATGTCTATCTGACGAACAAGCTGGGGCATTCGCTCTACCGCAACGTGGACAAGGAACTGACCGAGTCGCTGCCTGAGAACAAGGGCAAGCTGGCGTATGGCTATGCCCTCGGCGTAGACGGCAGCACCGACCCTGCCGGCATCGATGCCGAAGCCAGCATGCGCAACGGCGCTCACATCGTCTTCCAAGACAACGACAACAGCAGCGAGGACTTCCACGAGCGGCAGAAGTGCTCGTTGAGAGCCGGGAATTGAGATTTGAGGATTGAGCATGATGAATAGACTCTTGTTGTGCGTGCTGTTTGCAAGCCTGGCCATGAAAGGACAGGCGGGCGACGGTTTGCCAACAAATGAGCAGCTCTCAACGCTTAACTCCCAATTCTCCATTCTCAAGCTGAGCGACGCTTGGCTCACGTCGTCCAACGCGGCGGCGCTGACACGCTATGCGGCCCGCAATGCGGCACAGGCAGAGCTGTCGCTGACGAAGGCAAAGGGCGGCTTCACTGACTTCAGTGGTTCGCCCGACGTGCTGCAAGGCAATGCCGCCGTAGAATCTTTCTACAGGCTCAGCAGCCGCACCGTGGTCTATGGCGCCATGAGCTACGACAACTTCTCGGGCAAGGACATGGCCGGCTCGGTGTTTTCGGCCAACCGGCATCTGCCCTTCGACATCATTGAGGACTCGCTCTGCAACTCAGGCACGAAGCACCGCGACACCTACCGCCTGGCGGGAGGCTTTGGATACAACGTGTCTGGCGGTTTGGCCGTCGGAGCCAGCCTCGACTACACCGCCGCCAACTATGCCAAGTACAAGGACCTGCGCCATAAAAACAAGCTGATGGACATGACGATCACCGCCGGACTCTTGGTGCCCGTAGGCCGCTACGTGCAGATAGGCGCCAACTACCTCTATCAGCGCACCACCGAGAGCATCGTGTTCAGCACCTACGGCAAGAGCGACCGCAACTACGTGTCGTTCATCAACTACGGACCGTACATCGGCCAAGTGGAGCAGTTTGGCAGCACGGGCTTCACCGACAAGAGCCGCGAGATGCCTTTGGTTGACGACTGCGACGGTGCTGGCTTGCAGCTCAGCGTGGGCAACACGCCTGCATGGCAGTTATATAGCGCCTTCACCTATGCTCACCGCCGCGGCTACTACGGACGCCGCTCGCCTTACACCATCACGTTCACCCGCCACAAGAGCCATGTCTACCAGTATGATGCGCGGCTCTCTCACCAGACAGAGAAAGCCAGACTCTTTCTCGGCTTTTGCCTGGATGCTGAAAACTTAGAGAACGTGCTGCCAGGACGCCTGGAGCAGAAGAACGAGACAGGCGCCACGCACTATGAATACTTTGCACCCGTGAAAAGCGCCAACCGCCTCTGGGTTGACGGGCAGGTGAGCCTTCGCGCCGACCTTTCCCCGCTCTCGGCCGAGCCTCTTACCACGCCCGGCACCATGTCGGCATGGACATTGGAAGGCGGCATGCGCTGGGCGCATCACAAGCAGACGGCCTATCTCTATCCCTACTATCGTCGTCAGCACTACACCTCCTACGAGCCTTTCGTCAGCCTGACACGTCACATCTCAGCACGTCGCGGCGTGTGGACCCTGCAGGCCAGCGCCTCCTTCCGCCACGGCGACGGTACGCCGGCCGACGACGGCACTTTCACGGAGCCAAGCGACAAGCAGACGCCGCCGCCCACGATGGACGCGTATTTCTGGCGCGACTACCAGTGGATGAACGCCGCCCAGTATGAGGTAGGAGCCAGCGGCCAGTACAGTTTCATCATGCCCTCCACAGCCATGAAGACCTACGTCCGCATCGCCCTGAGTCACCGCAAATGCAATGAGCGCAACGAATACACAGCAGGGCCTGACCGCACTGCGGCCACGCTGACCCTCGGCTGTGAGTTTTGATAAAGAATAAAAAAATATAAAAACATGAAGGAAGAAAATATCTCATTAGCCCCGGAAACCCCGGAGGTATCAATGGCCTCAGAAGAGGCGTCAGTATCGTCAGTCCCAGTGGGCAAAGCGGAGGAAGTGGGCATTGTGGGCAAAGTGGGTAAAGTGGGCACGGAGGAAACAGAGGACTCATCAGCCTCAGAGCAGGAGTCTATCGTTCTGCGCAGTGAAGGCCTGGTGAAACGCTATGGCAAGCGTACCGTGGTGAACGACGTGAGCTTCACCGTGCGGCAGGGCGAGATTGTCGGTCTGCTTGGCCCCAACGGAGCCGGCAAGACCACCTCGTTCTACATGACCACCGGCCTGGTGCTGCCCAACGGCGGCCACATCTACCTTGGCGACAAGGAAGTGACCGACTACCCCGTGTATAAACGTGCCCGTGCCGGCATCGGCTATCTGGCGCAGGAGGCCTCCGTCTTCCGCAAGATGTCGGTGGAAGACAACATCCTCAGCGTCCTGGAGATGACGGGCAAGCCCAAGGCCTATCGTCATGAGAAGTTAGAGAGCCTCATCGCCGAGTTCCGCCTGGAGAAGGTGCGCAAGAACAAAGGCGACCAGCTCAGCGGTGGTGAGCGCCGCCGCACGGAGATAGCCCGATGCCTGGCCATCGAGCCGAAGTTCATCATGCTCGACGAGCCCTTCGCCGGCGTCGACCCCATCGCCGTGGAGGACATTCAGCAGATAGTGTGGAAACTGAAATACAAGAACATCGGCATCCTCATCACCGACCACAACGTGCAGGAGACGCTCAGCATCACCGACCGTGCCTACCTGCTCTTTGAAGGAAGAATCCTGTTCCACGGCACCCCGGAGGAGTTGTCAGAGAACAGGATTGTGCGTGAGAAATATCTATCTAACAGCTTTGTGCTGCGCAAGAAAGACTTTCAGATACAATAACCGTTAACCAATAACCGTTAGGCCATAATGGGCGTTTCAGTTGCGCAACTGCTCCAGGAAGTCGAGGTTTCACTGAGCAAAATTACGAAAGAAGGGCCAAATGGATGATTCCATTTACCAGTCCATTTTCATTCCATTTGGACTAATGGCTCAATTTCAGTTGCTTTTCCAGTCAGAAATGTTGCGTTCCTCTCTACTGAAGGCGATGCCGACCTTGGTAACGGGACGGCCATCAAGGGCATACTTCGCGGCGTAGCCTTTCTTTTCTATCTGCTCCAGGGCCTTCTCCGCAGTGTCGTCATACTTGATTTCCATGACATAGATGCCACGTGGCATTTTCAGCGTGATGTCCGAACAGCCTTTGGCGCTTGGCTCCTCAGCATGGACGTCGGCACCGAAGGCTACGAGCAGTGTGTAGAGCAGGGCGTGATAGTAATGCTCGTTGCGGTTGTCCTTTTCCCACTGATAGGGCACGCCAGCGTAGAATGTCTTAATGGCCTCGATGAAAGTGGGCAGGTCGTATGTTGGTAGAGACTATTCGCAAAACCTGTTTGCACTTCAGTATTGGGAAATCCCAAGGTGTACATGTCACGGTCCCGACGATAGCTCTTCAGTGTCAGATAACCGCTTTGATAGAGTACAGGCAATGGTTGGTCATAGCTTTGGAATGCCACATTGAATACATCAGACCGACAGCATATGCCGTCCACATCTGTCAGTTCTATAGGAGGCATCTTTGCCAACATTTCTATCAAGGCGCTTGGTGTACCGCTCTCAAACCAATAGTCGAGCAATTCGCCAGACCTAAAAGCACTAACCAAGCTGAAGGGGTTGTAAATGTCGGTCATGCCCTTACTGAAGTGGTAGCCGTCGTACATGCGCTTCAGCTCAGCCAGCGTCTCGTCGTAGGTCTCACCGCGTTTCGTTGCCAGCATCTCGATGTCGGGCCGCAACAGTGTTGTCAACTCATTCTCCGTGATGCCGCAGATAGCCTCATAGTCGGTCTTCAATGAGATGTTATCCAACTGGTTGATGGTGCTGAACACACCCATCTGCGAGAACTTCGAGATGCCGGTGATGAACACAAGCTCCAGATGCTCATCCAGGTCTTTCAGCGGGCTGAACAGGTTCTTGAAACGCGCCTTAACGGCCTTGGCCATCTCGTCGTCGCCGATGCTGTGGAGCATCATCTTGTCATACTCGTCGACGAGCAATACCACGCGCTTGCCTGTCTCCTTGTGGGCGGTGCGGACAAGCGTGTCCATACGGAGGAAGGCATTCTTCTCCTCAGGCACTATGCCGTACTGCTGTTCATAGCGCTCCAGCGTCTTGTCTATCAGCAAATCCAGTTCGTCGATGCCCAGTAGGTCCTTGCTGAAGTCAAACCTTATCACGGGGTACTTCTCCCATCGCCAGTTTGTCGTGGCAATGAATAGCTGCGGCTGCTCGATGCCGTTCTCGGTTTTGAATGCCTCGAACAGCTCGCGACGCCCCTCGAACAACGCTGCCAGTGTAGACACCAACAGTGATTTGCCGAAACGGCGCGGACGACTGAGGAAGTAAGGGCAGCCCTCGGTAATCATTTTGTAGATAAATGGGGTTTTATCAACGTATAGGTAACCATCCGTGCGGATTTTCTCAAAACTCTGGATGCCTACAGGGTATTTTTTCATTACTGCCATATATCGTGTCAAAAATGTGATGATCTAATAGGTATTGCAGCCTACGAACTGTGACAGCAGGTTCAGGGTAGATAGGCGTGGCTCTGAGAATTCAGGCAGGTAGCCCCATGGCTTGCTTGTTGTCCATGCGTTGAATGACGGATAACTTACAATTCTTTTTGTTCTTCCGGTGAGATTCCTGTCACCTGAGCAATGACGTCTGCTGGCAATCCCAGTGATTTCATTTTTCGGGCATTCTCGCGATTAGCATTCTCAATGCCCTCTGCACGTCCCTCTGCACGTCCCTCTGCACGTCCTTTAGCACGGCCCTTGGCAAGTCCCTCGGCAAGTCCCTCGGCACGGGCTTCATCCCTCATCGTGTCCCAGGAATCCTTGGCGGCGTGGACGCTGACCATATAGTCCCTGTATTCACGGAACTCCTGTTGCGTCATGCTCATAATGGCAAGTTTCTCGCGGGCAGCCTGAAGGCCAGGCACCTGGGTGTCTTCCTTAATGACAGCATCCTTCAGGTATTCCATCCATTCCTCGATAGGTGTCTTGGCCACCTCATTGAAATGGCTGACGAGCAGCAGGAAGTATTCAGGGAACACCTCTTCGGGCATGGTCATGCGCTTGGTTTTTTCCGCGATGTAGCGTTCTTCTTTCTCGTTATTGTAACGCAACACGGAGTCCTTCTTTGTCATACCGTGGAACGAGGTGACACCATGATAGGCAAAGTCATCGCCGCAGCCGAATTCGAAGTAGAGGATGTTGATGGAGTAGATCTTCTTGATGACACCGTAGTCCTGCCCTATGCTTATCTGGTCAGTGACGGCAGCGGCAGTGCCGAAAAGGATGCGCTGGAAGAAGTCGCGTTCCTTGGTCAGCTGCACTTCCACAACAATGTACTCACCCTTGCCGGTCTTTGCCTTAACGTCCACACGGTTGCCCTTGTCCTCAAGCTGCAACTTATTATTCTCGCTCTCAAGTATCTCCGTAATGGTCACCGACTCACCCAGGAGCACGGTGATAAGTCCCTCAAGCACCTCCTTGTTGGCTTTGTCGCGAAGGATGCGTTTGATGGCCCAGTCGAAACGTACATATCTACTTTTGTCTGCCATGCCTGCAAAGATACAAACAAATCTCCGAACCGCCAAGCGATTCGGAGAATAATTTCGATGTGGTTGCGGTTGAAAGGAAATATAATGCAATAGGAAATGGAAAATTTCCTACACTATCGTCATTCCCCAGATTTCAACAGCACAGGTCGAATCATTGGTGAGATGATACAAAAAAGCGCGATGAACTAGTCGAGCGAGTAAGTGATGGTTGTCACTACACGCACCTTCTTGATGTAAGGTGTGTTCTGGTCGCGGTCGTCGATTTCGAACTGTCCCTGCCCGGCTGAGAGGATGCCTCCAAGGCTGGAGCCGCTGGCCTCTGCAAACTGGTCGGCGGTCTTCTTGGCGGCCTTGATGGCCTCCGCCATCATCTCGGGCTTCAGCTCCTGGAAGGAGGCCAGCTGATAGTCGGGATAGCCGCTCTCGATGGCGACGCCCTGCTCGAGGAGGTCGCCTTGCTTGGGGATGATTTTGTTCACCTGCTCCACCTTGCTTGTGTACACTGTGACGGATGTCTCTGCCGTGTAGCGATAGCTCTTGCGATTCTCGCTCCAGGTGTTGGCCTCGAGGTCGTTGACACGCGGCGGGTTGACGGTAATCTCGTTCTCGTCGAGACCATTGGCCACGAGGAACGCCTTGATCTTGCCTGCCTGCTCGTTGATGCGCTGGTAGAGGGCGGGCAGGTCGTTGCCCATCTCGGTGGTGCTGATGCTCCACGTCACCTTGTCGGCGTTCACCTCGCGCTCGGCCAAGCCTTTCACAGTCACTTTGCGGTCTTTATTGGCAAAGTTGTCAATGCCGCACTTGATGCACCATCCCATCACCACCAGGCCCACGGCCAGGATGATGGCTTCCTTCATTCTGTTCATCGTTTGCTCCTTTCCTGTTTAAGTGAATAATAGGGTTTCTGCCTGCAAAGAAAGCTATTTCCTCACAAACGGCCAAATAATTTCTCTTAAATGTATTTAAGTAACCGTTAAAAAAATAGTAACAACTCAGTCCTACGGTTTCTGCAACAACGAATTTGACGAATGATGACGTGTTGTGCGGATGGAGTGACTGTCTGTAATTTTTCGTGCTGTGCGGATGAATGAGACATAGTTACGTCGCTAATTAGGTCAGTTTGTTCCGCTAAGCGGACTTAGAAAAAACAAATAAAAACAAGAAAAACAAATAAAAACAATTTGGGACAATAGCTTTTCTATGGATTTCACCCATGTGAGAATCCTGCAGTTTCAAGGCAGCATGGGTTTTAAAAGTTTCCTGCCGAGAAACCATCGGTTTCTCGGCAGGAAACCAAAGGTTTCTCGGCAGGAAACTTTTGCATAAAAGCCCCAGATG
>JAEEPZ010000122.1 GCA_016285055.1 Prevotella sp. | reverse complement strand
CGAAGAGTGTGGGCGAAGAAGTTTCAGCGAAGAGTGGGCTGCAAAGAAGTGGCAGCGAAGGAGTGGCAGCGAAGGAGTGGCAGCGAAGGAGTGGCAGCGAAGGAGTGGCAGCGAAGGAGTGACAGCAAAGAACATTACTGACATTACAGACCCCACCCCTGCCCCTCCCCTTGAAGGGAGGGGATGGCTGCGCATAAATCCTTTCTGCAAAGGGTCAACTGCTATATCATTGCCAAAGACAATAGCTTTGCTATGGATTTCAACCCAGAGACAAAGGCTTTTCATGGAGAGTCATTTGTCTTTAACTCCCTTAACTCCCTTAACTCCTTTAACTCCTTTAACTCCTTTAACTCCTTTAACTCCTTTAACTCCCTTAACTCCAAAACTAGCGAAAGTTAAATCACTTCACTATAACATGAAAAGGCCTCCACCATCACTGGCAGAGGCCCTTCTTGTTATTCCTGTCTTACCGCAGGCCACGATTGAAAAGCGTGGTGTTGAGCAGCAGCAGGTACTTCTTGTACTGTTTCTCGTCGAGCACGTAGTGCATGTAGCGCACATCCTTCTTCACAGCAGCGTCGAGCAGCTGGGCACGCTCATCGCCCATGGCCTGGGCGGCCAGCATCATCTCATTGCAGAACTGGTTGTGGATGTCGTTGACGGCTTCCATCTGATCCAGTGTCAGCCCCAGAGCTACGGCCAGCTTGCGCATATTTACCGTCATGTCGTAGGCCTTGGTAGCCTCTGCAGTGGCGTTGTTGTTCTCATTCTCAGCATAAGCCACCGACATGGTCAGCATGGCAACGAGCATCAAAACAATCTTTTTCATTTTCTTTTTCCTTTCTTTTCTTTACTCGGTTCACCGCACCACGCTTTTTTCTGTTTGTTATCCTGTTTTTGAGGTGGGCGGCTCCCCTACTTTAATAATGTGTTATCCTGTGTCGCCAGGGGTTTTATTTCCTTTTGACGGTGCAAAGGTAAGGCGAAAAAATGAACCGGCAAGCATATTTTCACCACTGTGTGCGAAAACAGCCCCTTTTGTTGACAGACGTCAAAGAATCGCCCGATTCTTGATTAATTCATGTTTTTAAAGAAATCCTTGGTTATTTCACAGCTTATTCGTACCTTTGCAGGCATAAAACTTACACATTATTGTCATGGAAAACAAACAGAACAAGTACATCTCAGTGAGCTACCAGCTCTACTCCATTGACGGCGACGGCAATCGCCATTTAGAGGAACAGACACAACAGGGACAGCCCTTCATCTTCATCAGCGGCTTCGGCTTCTCACTCGACGGCTTCGAGCAGCGTCTCGTCGACATGGAGCCAGGCGAGAAGTTCGACTTCACGCTGTCACCAGCAGAGGCCTTCGGCGAATACTTAGAGGAGGGCGTGCACAAGCTGGACCGCGAGATGTTTTCTATCAACGGCCACTTCGACCACGACAACATCTATCCCGGCGCCATCATCACGCTGATGGACGAGGAGGAACACCGCTTCATGGCTCGCGTGGAAAAGGTGGAGGAAGACGGCGTGACCGTAGACGCCAACCATCCGCTGGCCGGGCAGACGCTGCAGTTCACAGGCATCGTGCTGGAGAACCGCCGTGCCACCAACGTGGAAATACAGAACATGCTGAACAAGATGAGCCACGATTGCTGCGGATGCGATGACTGCGAAGGGGGCTGCGACCACGACCACGAGCACCATCACGACGGCTGCGGCTGCGGACACTGCCACTGATTAGAGCATCAAGTATAACTAGATTCAACTATCGCAAGTTTTGGAGTTAAAGGAGTTAAGGGAGTTAAAGGAGTTAAAGACAATAGCTTTGCTATGGATTTCAACCCAGAGGACAAAGGCTTTTCAAGGAGAGTCATTTGTCTTTAACTCCTTTAACTCCTGAAAGCTGAGCTTATGAGAAACTCATTTGGAAATGTTTTCACGCTGACTACCTTCGGCGAGAGCCACGGTCCCGCCGTGGGAGGCGTCGTTGACGGAATGCCTGCCGGCATCAAGGTCGATACAGACTTCATTCAGCATGAGCTGGACCGCCGCCGCCCAGGACAGAGCAGCATCACCACGTCACGGCAAGAGCCCGACCAGGTGGAACTGCTCAGCGGCATCTTCGAAGGGCACACCACGGGCTGTCCCATCGGCTTCATTGTCAGAAACCAGAACCAGCACTCGCAGGACTACGATGAATTGCGCAAGCTGTTCCGCCCATCGCACGCCGACTTTACCTATTATTATAAATATGGTACGCGCGACCATCGTGGCGGCGGTCGCTCGTCGGCACGCATCACGCTGAGCCGCGTCGTGGCGGGGGCACTGGCCAAGCTGGCACTGCGACAGATAGGCATCACCATCGAGGCATACACCTCGCAGGTGGGGCCCATCGCGTTGGAGCATGACTACCGTCACTACGACCTGTCGCTCACCGAGAGCAATGCCGTGCGCTGTCCCGATGCGCAGAAGGCAGCAGAGATGGAGCAGTTCATCCGCGAGATAAAGGCTGAAGGCGACACCATCGGCGGCATCATCAGCTGTGTCATCAAGGGCTGTCCCGCAGGGCTCGGCGAGCCGGAGTTCGACAAGCTGCACGCCCAGCTGGCGCACGCCATGCTGAGCATCAACGCTGTGAAGGGCTTTGAATACGGCGAGGGCTTCGCCGGCGTCACCCAGCGCGGCTCAGAGCAGAACGACGTCTTTATGCCCCATGAGTCCCATGAGACTCATAAGTCCTATGAGACCTATAAGTCCTATGAGACCTATAAGCCCCATGAGTCCCACCCCTCCCCCGCCACCCTTACCAACCACAGCGGCGGCATACAGGGCGGCATCAGCAACGGCCAGGACATCTACTTCCGCGTGGCGTTCAAGCCAGTGGCCACACTGCTGCGCGAACAGGACACCATCGACGTGGACGGCCATGCCACCACCTTCACCGCTCATGGCCGACACGACCCCTGCGTGTTGCCAAGAGCAGTGCCTGTGGTCGAAGCAATGGCCGCAATGACCCTTTTAGACCACTATCTTTTGGCCAAAATGTCAAGATTTTAGAATTTATGCGAATTTCTTGCAAAAAAAACGCGAAAAACTTTGCTAATTCAAAAAGTTTACTTACCTTTGCAAACGCAACTAGGGCTTGCGAAAGTCTGAATTGCTTTAGTTAAGTCTAGTTTAGTTTTTGTGTTGGTTGAGGGCTGGCGATTGCCAGCCCTCGTTTTGTGTATTATAAAACGTGCTGTATGGATGGAGTGACATAGTTGCGTCGCTAATTATGTCAGTTGATACCGCGAAGCGGCCTGAGAAAAAACCAATAAAAACAAATAAAAACAAGAAAAACAATTTGGGAAAATAGCTGTCGCTTTGCCCGCTGCGTAGCTCAATGCGCAGCTTAATGCGCAGCCATCCCCCCCCTTGCAAAAGGGGTGGGCAGGGGGGATTCACTCTGCGCAGATGAATCCCCCTCTAACTCCCCCTTTGCAAGGGGGAGAATTGAGTTACCTCTGCAGCGGCTACATGACGGCGCAGCCCTTCCCCTCCTTTTCCAAAGGAGGGGTCAGGGGTGGTTTGTCAGAGATGTCCCAACCTCTTTCCAAAGGAGGGGAAGGGCTGCGCACAGTTTTGTAGAAAGATATTCAACCATCAACTCACATGATTTGCGACGAAGATATGCCTGTTCAAGGATAAAAGCCAACCGCTACAGGTCGAAAAAAAAGGCAATGATATAGCTGTTGACCTATTCATGCGCAGCCATCCCCTCCCCTCAAGGGGAGGGGTTAGGGGTGGGGTCTGTAATACTAGTATCAGTTGATCGTTTTCCACGCTTACTTAGAAACAAACTTTCTGTGTCGTTTGATTTCCTTGAGCATCCGTCTGGCGAACTACATAAATGCCTTTCCCCGGCTTGGTCACCTTTTCACCTGAAAGCGTGAAGAACTCTGAGCGGAATGTCTGGCCCATGCCTTCACTCCTGATTCCATCCAAATACAAGTCAAAGCCTTCGCCCAGACCTTGTCCCTTGGCATCAGCCACGCGAAACTCGCTGACCGTCACACTGCCCGACAGCGTAGGAGCCGTGAGCTTGACAAAACGCGACTCGCTGTTCAGATAGAGCACGCCGTCGAACGGGAAATCCTCGGCACGTAGCACGCGGATGGTGCGCCATCCGGGCGTCACGTCGGCATTGCGCGTCTCCTGAATCTTGAACTCTACTTTGCTGCCGCTGAAATCGGCTTTCACCCGGATGGCGGGAGAGGCCGATGCAAAGAATGTCATAATCTTGTCGGAGGTAGCGGTGAAGACGGCCTTGTCGGCTGTGACGTCGCCACTCACCTGCACCCAGTGGGGATGCTCGGATCTGTTCTCCTGCACGGTGCCGTTCTCTCTTTCCAGCAGCGCCACCGTGTTGAAGGGCTTGAAGTCGATGGGCAGGCTGACTGCTGCCCTACCCTTGTGCGTCTCGCTGATATTCTCCAACAGTCCGAAGTCGCAGGTGGTGAAGGGAAACTCGCCGGCGAAGCTCTTCTCTCCCTTCAGGTCAGTAACGGCGCCTTCAGGAAAGGAAATGGTGTACTCGCTGTTAGCATCGAGCGCCTCGTAGCTGAGGGTCAGCACCGGGCCTGACGCCGAGACATCGGTGATGCGCTCGAAGCTGTCGCCATTGATGGTCACGCCGCCATGATAGCTGATGTCCTGATTGAAGCGAAACATCATGCTGCCGTCCATGTAGGAAACGTTCTCAGCCTCGGGATAGGTCTTGATGTCGATGGGCACGTTCACTTCCTCGGCCACATATTTTTCGATGAGCACGTCGTGGACACGAAATTTCTGGCCGTTGCCGTCCACCTTGAAGATGACCTTGCCATTACCCTGATAGTTGTAGGTGTGCTTGAAGTTTTTCTTGGCTCTGGCCAGCCGAAAGGATGTGGCCGTTGCCTCCGTTCCGCCGACGATGGTCTTCAGGTTGAAGTTCTTCTCATTAGAATCGGAATTGCCCGTCCAGATGGTCACCACGCAGGGCCCCTCCACCTCGGGAAACTGAATGTATCCGCTGCCACTGGTAAACTCTACGCAGCGTGCCGTGGCTCCGGCATCGTCGGCTGAGTAGTCGCCGCTGAGCGCAGCATCGCCAAACGACACGATGCGGGCCGAGCTGCTGCCATTGGCGCCGAAGGTCATGCCGCCCACCGTCGTCGAGGTGTTGCCGTTGATGATATTCACGTTGCCGTTGCCAGGGTATTTATCGTGAAAGGCCTGCGGCGTGGTGTTGAAGTCGGTATAGAACAGCCTGCCGCCTTGAACGGTTTTAAACGACCATAAGGTGCCCGTTGTGGTGCCCACGTTATTCTTGGCATTGACGCGCCAGTAGTAGGTCTTCCCGGCTTCTAACGCAGTGGTGTATTCATAGCTCTTGGCCTGCGTGGCGCCAAGTCTCTTCAGGTTGTCAGCATCTGTTCCAAGATAAATGGTGTAGATTACCGTGCCATCGTAGTTCTTCGTGGTGTTCTCCCAGGTAAAGGTGACGCCGCCCGTGGCAATGCCCACTTCTTCACCCTCCTTGGGCGAGGGATTGACGCAGGCCTTCGGAGCCGAGGGATCGCCAAGGGTCTCGGTGGTCAGCGTGACATAGGGCGAGAACAGGCCGTCGGCACCATAGGCGCACACACGGAAATAGTAGACGGTCTCGGGGGTAAGCCCCGTAGCCACATAGGTGGTGACATCGGCGCCGACACGGGATATCTCGTTAAACGTCTTATTGTCGGTGGAGCACTCGATGATATACCCCGCCTCGTTGTCGGCATTGTCGGTCCATGACAAGCTGACGGACTCTTTCTCCTGCTTGGTGACTGTCAGGTTGGAAGGGTTCTTGACGTAGGGGTAGGCTTTGTCGATGGAGAAGACATAGTTCTCGATGTTGGCATAGCCGTTGGCGGCAATAGCAGCCGCATCGGCGGCAAGATTGGGATTCAGCCCGTTGGCCACCTCCCATGCGTCGGGTATGCCGTCGCCATCGCTGTCCTGCGGTTTGCTGCCGGTGTAGAGCACGCCGGTGCCGCCGTGGGGGAGCGTCGTCTCGTCGGTGATGCCGTCAGTGGAGCCCAACGTGCCAAATGAGCTCAGTTCGTCAATGAGATACCGGTCTACCTCGTCGCGTACCGGCAGGCTGGGACCAACGCTGTCGATGATCCAGTGAAGGGCGGCCTCGGCCGACATCTTCTCGGTAATCTCGGGAAAAGGCTTCGGCTGACCCGTGAACTGGCTCAGCGAGGAACGGCGCAGGGCACCGGAGGCAGTGTACTCGGCGTCGGTGATGGGCGAGCCGTTCAGCGCGCCATCCTTGTTGCGGTCGTAGTAGTTGCCTTCGCCGTAGAACTGGAAATTCTCGTTGCCTTCTGACAGAGGGCTGGTGTTAGCATTCCAGGGACCCTTGACAAAGTAGTTGTTTTCTATGTCGGCCCATGAACTGCCGGCACTCTCGCGACCCATCAGGTAGCATCCGCCGCCGCCCCAGTTATACACCACGTTGTTGACAAACTGGTTCAGACCCTTCACCTTCGGGTTGCGGGTCTTGTTCTCGATGTAGAGGTTGCGATAGAGGGTCACGCCGCCACTGGTCTGCACCAAGCCTCCACAGGAGTGGGTCTGCAGACCTTGGCCGATGATGGAGTTCTGAATGGTGATGTCGGCCGGCTCGGTGCCTTTGTTGTCCCAGCTGATGGAGAAGCACTCGTCGCGCCCCCACAGCACCGACAGATGGTCGAAAATCATATTCCGGCCGTTGGCCACGCCGGCAGCATCCTTACCGCTTGTGCCGCCCTTGCCCATGCGGAAGCGCATGTGCCGCACAATCAGGTTGTTGGCGCCAGAGAACGACACGCGGTCGCCATAGACCTGAACGCCCTCGCCGGGAGCGGTCTGCCCCAGAATGGTAGAATTGCCTGAGAAGACAAGGCCTGACTTCAGCCGAATCACGCCGCACACGTCGAACACGACGATGCGGTTGGGCTGGCTCACAGCATCGCGCAGCGAACCGGCACCCGAGTCATTCAAGTTGGTGACATGGTAGATGGCGCCGCCACGGCCACCCGTTGCAAAACGACCATAGCCCTGGGCGCCGGGGAAAGCCAACTGCTGGGCCGACAGAGTGGTGCAGCACAAGACAAGCACGATAAGGGAGAAAAACTTGATCACTTTCATGCGAAGAATTCCGTTTTTTTGGGGGTACATAGATTCTGGCTACAAAGGTACTGCTTTTCTCCCATATACATCTTTTATATTAGACAAAAAACATGTAATCTTTGATAAAAGACTCAGAAATTGACACCGCAGTTGAGCAACAGGCAGCTGTTGCGCGACGTGTTGAACGTGTCGTGGCAGATATTGCTCAGGCCCAGGTCGTAGGCCACCTCCAAATAGAGATGCGAGAACTCCAGGCCACAGCCCAAGCGCAGGCCGCCGTCGAAACGCTTGAAGAACTCGTCGTCGAAGCTGCTCACTGCCTGACGATGGCCGAAGTCCTTGACCTTGCCGCCCACTCCGGCCGACACGTAGCCGCCGATGAAGGGCTGCACGAAGACATCGCGAGAGGCCTCGTAGTCGTATTTCAGCAGCAGCGGCACCTCCAAGTAATTCAGGTCATAGGTGAACTTGCTGCCCTGATAGTTGCCGCGGCCGCCTTTCTCGGTGTAGCCAAGGCCTGTCTCGAAATAGATGGGCGTGGACGGAGCCAGCTGGAAACCAGCCACAAAGCCCACATTCACTCCCGACGACATGCCGCTGCCGTCGAGGTAGGCATCGTCGGAATGGACCGTAGAGAGCGACAGGCCCACGCGCAGGCCATAGTAGGTGCTGGTAGGAGCATGATGCGCCAGACGGTGATACGGCTGCGGACGATGGGTCAGCGACGGGGCAGCAGGGCGGGGCTGCGGACGGCGCATGGGACGTCCGTATTGGGCCATCAGGGGCACGGTGAGCATCAGGCTCAAAAGAAAAACAATGATCCGTTTCATACGCTTTGCATTTAGGGGTTAAACTTGATGCAAAGGTAAGCCAACAGCGTCATAAACAAAAAGGAATTTGCCTAAAAAGCGGTAGGCAAATCCCTAATCGTCAGTCGGGAAATGGGTAGAGAAACAGGGTCAGCCGATGGCGCCGATGATGTCGTTGACATCGGCCACACCGTGACGGTCGAGCCAGTCGTTGAGGCCGTCGCGCACCTTCATGGTCACGGCGGGGTCGATGAAGTTGGCGGTGCCTATCTCGACGGCCGTGGCGCCGCACATCATAAACTCTATGGCGTCCTCAGCCGCCATGATGCCGCCCAGGCCTATGACAGGTATCTTGACAGCCTTGGCCACCTGATAGACCATGCGCAGGGCCACAGGCTTGATGCACGGTCCGCTGAGGCCGCCTGTGCCGATGCTCAGCGTCTTCTTCCGTTTCTCAATGTCGACAGCCATGCCCATCAGCGTGTTGATGAGCGACACGCTGTCAGCACCGGCAGCCTCGACAGCGCGGGCTATCTCGGCAATGTTGGTGACGTTGGGCGACAGCTTGACTATCAGCGTCTTGGAATAGCGCTCACGCACAGCCCTTACCACGCTCTCGGCTCCGGCGCAGGTCACGCCAAAGGCCATGCCGCCGTCCTTGACGTTGGGGCACGAGATGTTCAGCTCAATGGCGGGAATACCTTCCAGCGCATCGATACGGACGGCACACTCGGCATAATCCTCGGGCGACGATCCGCTGACGTTGACGAGGTACGTGCCGCCGGTGGGCAGCAGCTGCGGATAGATGTGCTCACAGAAATAATCCACACCCTTGTTCTGCAGGCCCACACAGTTGAGCATCCCCATCGGCGTCTCGGCCATGCGCGGGTAGTCGTTGCCCTCGCGGGGATGCAGCGTCGTGCCTTTCACGATGATGCCGCCTATCTGGTCGAGGGGCACGAAATCCTGAAACTCAAGGCCATAGCCGAAGGTGCCCGAGGCGGTCATCACGGGATTCTGCAGCTGCAGCTCTCCTATCTTAACGTTTAGCTTTGCCATAACAGTCGGTTGATATTAAAGACTGGTCCTTCTTTACACACACACACATTGCGAGTGTTGAGCTCATCACTCAACACTTTCTCCACACAGCACAGGCAAGCGCCCAAGCCGCAGGCCATGAGGTTTTCCAGCGACACCTCGCACGCTATGCCCTTCTCGCGGGCATAACGGGCCACGGCCTTCATCATCGGCGTAGGGCCGCAGCACTGTATGAGGTCAAATGGTGCAGCTGCCGCATCTGTCCCGACGGGCTGAGGATATAACAATGTGTGCTGGGTGACGAAGCCCCGCTCGCCCATCGAGCCGTCCTCGGTGGTGACGCACACGCGCCCGTACTTTGCAAACTCATCGAGCATCAGCAGGTCGCCCGCCGTCCTTGCACCCAGCAGGAACGTTGGCTCGGTGCCCGCATCGTGCAGCACCTTGCCCAGATACAAGAGCGGCGCCACGCCTACGCCGCCGCCCACCAGCAGCACCCGGTGCGAAGCGTTTTCCCGGCTTCCGTCCCTTGCGCCTTCGGTGTGCGAAACGTTTTCCCGGCTTTGAATTGTAAACCCATTGCCCAGCGGCAGCACGCAGTTCAGCCTGTCGCCGGCGCTGAGCTGCGCCAGCCGCCGCGTCCCGTCGCCGACGATGGCCACAAGCAGCCACAGCTCGTTCTGCTCGGTATCAACGAAGTTGATGGAGATAGGTCGGCGCAGAAAGGTCGTTGGCGAACCGTCGACACGCGCCTCCACAAACTGCCCTGGCCGCATCGGCGGCAGAGGCTGACTGTCGGTGAGCCGGATGAGCACATAGCGCTCATGCAAGCGCTGCACCTCTTTGACCGTCAGGTCAAGCGAATATTTCTTTTCTGTTGTCATGAAAATCATTTCTCATTTTGCAGACTGCTGTATCACTAAAGTTTTTTTGCATTGGGCAGAGCCGTCACTTGGTGGCATCTCTACTGACGGCTGCAAAGGTAGCAAGAATTTCTGACAAGCGCAAAGAAATGACGAAAAAGATTGAGCATCTCCGCCGTTCCCCCGTCCCTATGAGAGGAGGGAGCTGCGGTCACCCTGCGCATCATGGTCGGCGCAGCAAAAGTCCCTTTTCTGTTTTTTTCGTTGTCTCTCCGTTGCGCCGTTGCGCCGTTGCGCCGTTGTGCGTTGCGTTTTCCGGGTATTTTTATGTTTTTTTATTCGGATTTTCAATAATGGGTCTGTATAATATATATATAACAAGTTTTCATTCAGCCCTATGTTTAACTAAAATGTTCTAAATTTATGCTGAAACTTGTTTTTTACAAGAACAAGCGGCGGGGTCCCTTCCGCGAATGACGGCGCAGCCACCTCCCCTAAGTACAGCCTCTGTACACAGCGTGCTAAGCCTCTGTACACTTACCGCCAGTGCTCCGCGAGAACAACACAGCGATGCCCCGTGCGTTATCGCACAGAAGCGTGCGAATATGCACAAAAACGAAATGACGAGAGGGATGGAGGAATTTTTATGGGAGAAAGTGGCAGCCATGTAGAGATTTTTCCTTAACTTTGCCATCGAAAAGGTAAAACCAGAATGAAAGATGGAAGAAAAGAGAAAGGGCAAGGTGCTCGTCATTGACGACAATGAGGACATCCTCTTTGCGCTGAACCTGCTGCTCAAGCCGCTGGTAGAGGACATCCGTGCGACGAAGAACCCCGAACAGATAGACCGGCTCTGCGACATGGTGCACCCCGACGTGGTGCTGATGGACATGAACTTCCGGCGTGACGCCATCAGCGGCGAGGAGGGCTTTGAGTGGCTGGAGCATATCCTGCACCGCGATGCACAGGCGGTGGTCATCCTCATGACGGCCTACGCCGATGCCGACAAGGCGGTGCGGGCACTGAAGAGCGGCGCCACCGACTTCATCACGAAGCCGTGGGACAACTCCAAGCTACTGGCCACGCTCTTCGCCGGCATCGAGCTCAGCCGAGAGCGACACAAGAACCGGCTGCTGGAGCAGCGCATGGAGGTGGCGGCCTCGCCCTTCGGTTCCACGGCGGCACCCACCATCATCGGCGAGAGTGCGGCGATGCAACGCGTGCTGCAGACGGTGGCACAGGTGGCACCGACGGACGCCAACGTGCTCATCCTCGGCGAGAACGGCACAGGCAAGGATGTCATCGCCCGTCAGCTGTGCGCGCGCTCTGGGCGTGCCGCCAAGCCTTTCGTCAGCATCGACCTGGGCAGCGTGCCCGAACAGCTGTTCGAGAGCGAGCTCTTCGGCTATGAGAAGGGAGCCTTTACCGATGCACACAAGACGAAGGCGGGACGCATGGAGACGGCCAGCGGCGGCACCCTCTTCCTCGACGAGATAGGCAACCTTCCCCTACCCTTGCAGGCCAAGCTGTTGGCCGCCTTGGAGCGCCGTGAGATCTCACGACTCGGCAGCACACAGACGACGCCTATCGACGTGCGGCTGCTCTGCGCCACCAATGCCGACATCCACAGCGAGGTGGCCGAAGGGCGATTCCGCGAAGACCTGCTCTACCGCATCAACACCATCGAGATCACCATCCCGCCGCTGCGTGAGCGCGGAGAGGACATCATCCTGCTGGCCGAGCACTTCCTCGCTACGTACGCGCGTAAATATAATAAGGTGGTAAAGACGCTCAACCGCGATGCCCGTCAGCGGCTGCTGCGCCACTCGTGGCCTGGCAATGTGCGCGAGCTGATGCACGCCGTGGAGCGGGCCGTGCTGCTGGCTAAGGGCACGGCCCTCTGCGCCCAGGACTTCGTGCTGAAGGAACCGGCACGACGCTCAAGCCCGACACCGACACTCAACCTGGAACGCTTGGAGCAGGAGGCCATCGAGCGGGCCATGCAGATAGCTGGAGGCAACGTCACCCGCGCCGCTGAGCTGTTGGGCATCACACGGTTTGCACTCTACAGAAAGCTAAGGACCCTCCCCCCGCCCTCCCTGTGAGGGAGGGAGAGCATACTACTCTGCTATGAATCATCATCTCTCACAAGTCATTACTCCCCACCCTCGCAGGGAGGGATCGGGGGCGGGGCTGCTGTACATCGTCGGCCTCGTGGTTCTCATGGCGGTGTTGGCCGTGAGTATCCAGGCCCATTTCGTCTGGCCATCCATTGCTGTGGCTGTTGCCCTGCTGTGGCTGTGTACGGCACTATATGGCCGAATAGGTCGACTGCGCTATGCCTATCGCGAGACGGAACGTGAAAACGAGCGGTTGCACACGCGACTGGCAGAGGCCGAGCGACAACTGCAGTACCTGCGGCAGTTGACCGAGAACGTAGATACCGCCCTCTTCGTCTGCTCCACCGACGGGCGCATCGACTGGATGAACCATGCAGCAAAAGCCCACCAAGCCCCCCCTACGGCCCCCGAGGGGGCTTCTATAGTTTTAGATGCTATTGTAGCCCCCTCGGGGGCAGAAGGGGGGGCTTTAGGGGCTTTAGGGCCTTTTCTCCCTCCCCATATCCTCCAGGCCATCGCCGACCACGCCGAAATGGTGGATGGCTGTGCGCTCTCCACCACTCTCCTGCGTATCGACGGGCAGCGTCGTCTGGTGGTAGCGCTGAAAGATGTGTCAATGCTGATGCAACGGCAGGAGATGGAGGCTTGGCAGCAGCTTATCCGCGTGCTGACCCACGAAATCATGAACTCCCTCACACCCATCATTTCTATTAGTGAGACGCTCTCCAATTCCCTCCCCCCAGGGGGAGGCCAGGAGGGGGCGGCTGTCATCAATCGACGATGCCATGCGCTGCTCGATTTCGTGGAGAGCTACCGTCAGTTGACGCGCATCAAGACACCTGTGAAGCCGACATTCCCCGTCGGCGAATTGCTGGAGCATATCACAGGT
>JAEEPZ010000121.1 GCA_016285055.1 Prevotella sp. | reverse complement strand
GTACTCCGAGAAATAATCCTGAGGCGAGAAGTCGGCAGGCATCTCGAACGACTTGTCTGTCAACTCCACCTTCGTCATGCGGTCCAGCGCATAGATACGCATCTGCTCCTCGTCATTCAGCGCCAACAGGTACCAGCGGCGCTGCGACAGCTTCAGGGCATAGGGACATACCACCTTCTCATAGCCCTCGGCCCCGAACTTCTGGTAGCCCATGCGCAGGCGGTGGTTGCTCTTGATAGCGCTGATGATGGTATTGAGATACTGCTCGCCGACGGGTGCATTCTCCAGCACCAGCCGCTCCTTCACGGCAGCGCTATCGGCCAGCACGCCATGCACGGTGAGCGTGGAGAACAGCCAACTCTCGATGCTGTCATCGCTGATCACTTTCTGGTTGCTGATGTAATACTTATACGTCTTGGGCTCGCACTCGATGATGATGCCAAACATGTCCTGAATGGCATCGCGATGGCGATAGAACGACACGCGATACAAGGGGTTGCCGTCGGCCACCCTATCGTCCATCCATTTCTGGTTCAGTTCCTCAAGCGTCAGCTTGCCATAGGCCCTGAGCGTATTAATAATCCAGATGTACTGGTGAAATATCTGAGCTGGTTTCATAGCTGCAAAAGTCGTGTTATTTTATGGGCTTGATGGGGTCGCCCATCACCTCCACGATACCCACGTCCCTCGTATGGAATCTTCCCGTAGGCACCAATCAATCAGAGGGACATTTCAATCAGAGGGACAGGTCCCTTTGATTGAGTTTGTATATACTAGAATCACTCAATCACACTTGGCATTAGAAGGAACGCGCAAGTTCTTCATTATCAGAAGACTGCGAGCCTACTGTTGAAACAATTTCACCATCATCACTGTTGTACGACGTTCATGCTTTCAATAGTCACCGTGCCACAACTGCCATTAGAGCCTGCACCGATGCTGTTGGGAGCCTCTGCCCCCTTGGTAGCTGTGACGCTGGTGACCGTATTCTTGATGGTGATGTTGCCACAGCTGCCATTATTGCCACTACCGATGCCTGCAGCCCATTTGCCTCCTGTGGCTTGTATGGTACCGCCTTCCATCACGATGTTGCCGCAGGGGATATTATTTCCACCTCCGATGCCTGCGCCATAGCCGTTGTTGTTGCTGGCAGTGAGAGTTCCTGAGCCGCTGATGGTCAGCGTGTGGCCTGAGGGCACGAAGATGCCGGAATAGTCAGGAGCGAATCCTTTTACGGTGTTCGTCGTTCCAGCTTCTAGAACGATGGTGGCATTGCCCAGGCAGGTGATGCCGGCATAGTCGCCACTGGTCCAACCACCATTGGCATTGATGCTCACGTTTCTGAACGTCACCGTGGCACCGTCAGCAATGGAAACCTTCACATTCTTTTCAAGGATGCCGCCCACTACCCTACCGTTTTCTATGGTGTAGTCAGCTTCAAGGTTGTTCAGGATGACAAGATCATAGAAGCTGATGGCTAAATTGTTATACAACTTGCCCACTTCCAGCGAAATCCTCTTGCCGCCGAAACCATACACTTTATCGTCCGTGCTTGCTGTCATCGACACCCACTGGTTGTTCATGGGAAGCATGGCAACATAGATGCCAGAGGTACCGAACGTCCCCGATGACGGTGTCACGACGTAGCTGTTCGTGCCGTCGTTGATGGTTAGCCTTGTGATGCCGTCGATGGCATTACCGTTCAGCTTGGGTGTAATCTTGCCGATGAGAACACGGTTCACCATGCTTACCGTCGCCGTAGTGCTGCAGGTGGTGCCGTCGGTGGCCAGGATAGCACTGCCCGTGGCACCGTCGTAGTTGGCGCTGATGTCGGCAAGTGTTCCGTGCTGACTGGCCAGCTTACTGGCGTCAAGGGTACCGTCCGAAAGATTCATCAGTCCGGCAGGATAGACGAACTTCACCGCGCTACCGTTCTTCGCGCTGACAAGTGTCGCCGTGATGGTGGCTACCCCCTCGCTGACTTCCGTCACGCTGGCCGTTGCCGTAGCGAAAGAATCGTCCGTTTTCTGATAATAGAGAGCTATCTGCTCTCCCACGGTCCATACCGTCTTGCCGTCGGCATTGACCGAGCGTACTGTTCCCATATTCAGAGTCGTGGTGAAGAACTGCGAGACCGGCATATCGGAATGCCCGCCGTGAGCATCATCCTTCGAACAACTCCCTGTCAGCATCACTCCCATCAGCAATGCCATGATGAACAAACTGTTATATACTATTGTCTTCATGTTGTCCCTAAATGTTTATTGTTATCACTCAGCAAAAGGATTGCTATTATCTACCTTATAGTCTTCCCTGTCACTGACACTATTGGCCTTGGCACTTCCTGCGAGGATAGAGCTCCTCGTCGGCATTTTGACAACCCTCATGGTCGGGAAAATATATGTTTTCTGTTTCATAATGAAATATATAATTTGTCTATCAATTGTAAATGGCACTACTTAACCACCTTCTTCTCGCCGTTCTTGATATAGACGCCCTTCTTGGCAGGCTCGTCTTGCAACTTGCGTCCACTCAGGTCGAACCAGTTGTCCTGGCCTTCGCTTCCTACCGTAATGCTGTTGATACCAGAGCTGAGCATCAGCGACAGCTCTACCACACCCTCGTCGAAGGAACCGTAAGAGGCATCACTCACGAAGGTCATCGTGGCTCCGGCGACGGAGTACTCCTGTTGCTGGTACCAGGCCTTGAGCGTCAGAGGCTTGTAGGTGTCCTCTGCCGAGATACCCATCACGGTCAGGAAGTAGTATCCTCCCTTGCACCTCACGGTTCCACGACACTCGCCATCGATGAATGCCGCCATCTCCGCATCGTCAATCTCCATGCCGTCAGGTGCTGTCAGGTTCGCCAGCACAGTCATATTGTCGGGGAAGCGGTTGATGTCGTCCACCGTCCAGTGACGTTCGTCGTCAGCCGCAGCCTTTCTGCTGACAGCCTGTATAGCCGGCAGCGTCACCTTCGGATAGTGGAAGTCCTTGGACTCGCCAGCCTTCGACAGATAGAGGTAGCCGCATGCCGGAGCAATCTCCTGCAACATGCCTTCCCATACGAAGCCGTTATACTGGGCAAAGCTCGTGCGGCTCTTCACCATGTCACCCTTCTGGGGATTAAGGTCTGCAAAGGCCACATCGGGTGGCATCACATAGCTGGTCAACGGGCCTATCCAGTTCCATCCGCTTCTGATGGTTTGCTTGGTTTCCTCCACATCGACGGGTTTTCCGATGACGCTGAAGTAGTAGTCATCCTTCATCCTGACCTTGTACATCTGTCCGGCAGCCAGCGAATCCAGCATACCCAACAGTTCGTAGCTCATGGTCTGGTCGTTGAACTTAGGCTTGTCACCTGCCGTGTGTCCCTTCACCTCATACATCATCTTGATTACGTCAGGCTTGAAGACGTAGTTGGCATGCAGCGAGTCGCTGTCCATTCCCTTCACATAGAGCGACACCCAGTTCCATCCCTTATCCAGTGGCCGTTGCTGCTTGATGGCATCCGTCGCGATGAAGTTGACAGGACTATCGTAGCTGCCCAGTATGTCATTGGACCTGAAGGTCAGCGAGTCTTTCAATGCCGTGTCGTCGCCTGGCATCTGGTAGAGCACCAGCGGGCAGGTGATGCCCGTAGAGCTGTCGTAGAGCTGGAAGCCGCAGTTATTATTACTGTTATCGTTGGTCTCGCCATAGATGACAAGGTTCACGTAGTAGGCATCGCGGTTGGGAACATATACCGGTCGTGCCACGCCTACGCACTGTCCTGCTGCGTTGAATGCGCCTATCTTCGAGTCCTCATACACCAGCATCCTGTTGCCGACGTAGATTTGTCCGGTCAGCGTCATGTTGCTCATGTACTGTCCTGCGTCGAAACTCCAGTCAGGCTCGTCGCCCGTCACCACCAGGCTCAGGTTGCTGCTTCTGACGATGCCCTGCTTGTCCTTGACGTAGATATAGTCCTGATAGTGTCCCACGGGGATGTTGGCCGGTATGGTGAACGCCAGCGTCGTGCCTTCGGTATCGGTCGTTCCGATGGTGTCGCCGGTCTTCAGCCACCAGGGCAGGTTCACCAGTTCATAGTCCTCTGCAGCATTGCTGGCCGATGCGACGGTAGCCTCCACGGTGATGGTCTCGTCGAAGTTCTTCCTGACACGGTCGTTGTCCAGCGTCAGGCGCAGTGCCGACCAGTTGCAGCGGAAGGTCCATTCCACAGGTTCCGACACGTTACCGTGCTCATCCTTGACGTTCTTCACCGTGATGGTGATGTCGTTGCCGTCCATGCGTGGCAGCATGTCATCGGGGAACGAGAGATAGATTTCCTTGTCCGAGGCAGTGAAGTCGAACTCCGTAGCGTCGAGCCGCATGCGCTGTGAGCCAGGCAGCAGTGCCGGAGCCGTGATGCCCTGTGCGGGCAATTCGCTGTTTTTGATGGAGAACAGCTCCCCGGCCGTTCCGAAGTTGTCCGTCTTGAACTCCGTGATTACCGTTCCCGTCTGCGTGCGGTGGATGTCCTCGAACGGGAAGTAAGCCACCAGTCCTGCATAGCTGTTGTCCAATCGCTCGTAGCGGTGCTGATCGATGGAGTTGCCCATGAGCGATGCATTCCAGATGCGCAGCTCATCGACGTCGCCGCAGAACTTCTGTCCTACGTACATTATGCTGCCGGCAGGAACCGGAATGTTCGACTCAGGCATGGTCTTCACCGCTTTTCCGTCCACATAGGCAATGGCCGACATGCCTCTGCGCACGTTCAGTGCGAAGTGGTGCCAGCTGTTATCGCTGTAGTCTGTGTTGCTGAGCACCTCATGGCTCTTGGGCTTCACCTCTTCCACGCCGCCAGTTTTCACGATGTCGTAGGTGTTGATGGCCAGTTTGCCGTCCTCGAATCCCACGCTGATGTTCTGAGGAATGTTCAGCAGGCTGGCATTTCCGTTCTTAGCCTGCTCTCCCCGGAACCACATCTCAATGGCGAAGTTGTCAGTATTGCGCGGTGCAAAGGTCCTGATGTCCACCGCCAGTGAGTCGTTGGCTTCAAGGTGTGCACTCAGGTTCCGGTTGTTGATGTACCAGCTCTCGTCGGTCATCTCCATGTTGCGTGAGCGGGCCTTGTCGACCAGTGTCAGACCGTGTCCCTCGTCCATGCGCCAGTATCCAAGGAGTCCTGGTACGTAGGCCGCCTTCAGTTCCTCGCGGCTCACGTAGAGCTGGTCGATGTCCTTGGCCACGTTCCACAAGGCCAGGTCGCGCATGCGTCCCACCATACTGTTTCCGCCGACGGCGAGCTTGCCCTGTCCGTCCAGCATCTCTGTTGTCTTGTTTTCAAACAGCACCACCGGTCTGTCGTGCGCATCGTCGGCATAGATGGCGTTGACGGTGGCATGGCTGTCGGTGAGTCCGTTGCGGTTATAGGTCATCGCCAGATAGACCCACTTGCCTTCGGGGATGCTCACGTCGGATGTGTACACCTCACTGCCCACGGTGAGCTGAGCCTTGCCGTCGTCGGTCGTGCCGAAGGCCAGCCCCTGGCTCTCAGTGCCGATGCGGACAATGTTTCCGTCGCCCTGACGGTATATCCAGGTCTCGACGGCCAGGTCGGTGCCTGCCAGCTGATAGGCCGACTGTGTCTTGACACCGTTGCTCTCCAGCTGCAGCGCCACGTCGGGGTTGTTCACCTGGTTCTTGCCGAAGATGGCGTTGTTCAGGTTACCCTCTATGATGAAGTTGTCGCTCTTGCTCAGCGCATTGGTGTTGAACGCCTCGTTGAAGGTCAGGTGGATGTTGCCACGATCCACATAGTCTGACGTGCCCTGCGGATAGGGCGAGCCCAGCACCTTCGGACCGCGCAGATCCTGCGTCACCTCAACAATGTCGGTGGCGTATGTCACCTCCTCATAGCCGTACATGCCGAAGGTCTGTGTCCGCAGTTCGTAGATGCCGTCCTCGGCGAAGGTCACAGCCGTTGAGAACTGGGCCCCTTCGGGCAGCTCCTCCACATCGGGGGGCAGCACATCGTCCTCGTCTTTCTTGATCTGCCACTCCTTAGCCAGCGACCAGTTGTTCATGCCTTTGCGGCGGTACTGCACGCGGACGCCTTTGAGTCCTTCGTCCTGGCGGTTCAGGTTGGTCATCGTCACCAAGAAGCCGCCGTTGTTCTCATAGTCGCTGCGGTTCAGCACCGTGCGGTTCACCGCCATGTCGATGGTGGCCGAGGCCGGGATGAAGTGGACGCTGATGGCTACGGGGCGGCTGATGGTAGAGGTGTCGTTCAGCGACCTCAGCACCAGCTTGATGTCCTCGAAGTCCATGACGCTGCGGTCGCCCGCCGGTTGCGACAGGTAGAGCACCTTGTCGATGGTCTGACCGCCCTCCATCCTGAAGGTACGGCCCTCGTGGCCGCTGCTCAGCTCATAGCCGTCGATGGTGAGCACGGCGCCCTTGGGGTTGGTGCCGTCCACGCACTCCAGCTTATAGGTGCAGACATTGTTGGTCTCGCTGGCGTTGACGAGCTTCAGGTTGAACTTGGCAGCCGTTCCCGACGGGATGTTGGTCAACGTCGTGGCCCCGTCGACACGCAGGTCGGGGTTCTCCACACGCATGGTGGCCATGTCGAGCTGGACACCCGGGTTGTGGTACTTGGTGTAGGTGGCCCCCTCGTAGGGATTGCTGCTCTGTCCGCCACGGGTGCGGAAGACGGGTCCCCAGCCCAGCTTCGACTTGAACACATCGACCGACAGCGCCGTTGAGGGCTCGGCATCGCTCATCACCCAGGTGAACGTGTTGCTCTTCGACGTCTCCTTGCCTTCCGCAGTCTTGGTGCCGCTTGTCTTGTTCCACTGGTGCTGATACTCGGCTCGGACGCCACTGGCGTAAAATCCGACACGGAAGTCGTTGTTTTTGGTGTAGGAATGTGAACTGTCCTGCTGCTCCTCCTCGCTGACGGTGGTTGTGATGGTCTGGCTGACGCTGGTGCCGCCGGCAATGCTATAGTTCTTGTCAAGGTATTTTGCGTCGCCGAACACATTCAGCTTGTCGCGTTCGTTCTCGGCCATCTGGTTTCTCCAGTTGTTGATATGGGTGTTGCAGAGCTGCACGGAATCGGCATACTGGGCATTTGCCCCGAGTCCGTTGACAATTTTGTAGGTGCCTACCTTTCCCCAGTCCTTGTCGCCTTTGTTGAGGGGGGTATAGAACATCACCCTGCCATCCACCGTGGGAATATTTGTGGCGGTGGTGGTATCGGTGACATGAGTCAGGTAGTTGTCCCTCAGCATCAGCCAGTTGGGTATCAGCACATCCTCAATATACTGCTGGGGATAGACGAAGGTGGTGCCGAAAGTCTCACCGGTGCAAATGGTTTCCTGGCAATCCAGCTTGTATGAGCCATCGGTCTGCTTGAAAAGGTTGACAGCCTTGCCCTTTCCGAAGAGCAGGTTGGTTTTACAGCCTATGTAGGTGTCGCCGTTGTTCTGGGTGTAGGTGTCATAGGCTGGCGTCGACAAGGCTTCCGCCACAGAGTAGGAATGTCCGTTTCCTGTGGAATAGTTGTTGTCCCACACCTCATCCTCACGATGGTCATTTCTAACGCCGACGCCTATCTCAGTACCCACTGAAGTTATTGTTGTAGTATTTTTTGAGACAGATATTACAATGCCTACTTCAGCAATGATACCTCCACTGTCGGTATAGCCCCAGTTCTTTGACGACATATAATTATAGCTGACGACAGAGTCGGTAGCCCAGGTAGCGTAGCTGGTGCTGCCGGGTGGGCGGCGTATCACCATGTCGATGCAGTCAGGTCCCTCGGTCACGAAGTTTGTCCCCGTGGAGAGACCGCCCAAGACCACCATGTCAAGGGCACCTGACTGGCTGTCCGGGGCCTTCCACATCGTTTCACGTCCGTTCACCTCGGCGCTGATGGTGAGATGGCGGACGAAATTGTCGTTCACATTGGGGAAACCGGCCGTCCAGTGGTAGCCCACGGTGCCTGTTGCGTCGGGCACACAAGTGAAGCGTGACACTTCATAGACGTCGCCCGGCACCAGATGCTCGCCTTCATAGTCCACCTCTTCTGCCACGACAGCGGTCGAGCAGCTGCCCTCGTTCTCCACCGTGATGACGGCGTCGCGGGGCACCTCGGCGAAGACGGCCTTCGTATCGACGTTGGTGTACGTCTCGCTCACTCCGATCATCATCGAGTACATCTTGTTCTGGCAGAACAGCGGGTAGCCGTAGTCATAGCTGAAGCTCTTGGCGTTGTCATCGTAAGTCACCACTGTCACCTCTGTTTCGTCTCTGGTAATCGGATTGAGCGCCGTCACCTTCTCCGCTCCGAAGGCCCCGTACTTCATGTCTTTCTGGGTGACGGTGATGTGGGGTTCGTTGCGCAGCTGGCGCATGAACTTGGCTGTATAATAATAGTATTGTGTATTGGATGCTGTTTCATCATCAGCATTATAGGTGAGCGAGTCGCACTTCAGCGAATTCTCGTCGGTGGCCGTGGCGTTGATGACCGGCAGGTTCTGCGTGAAGAGGCTCAGGTTGTTGTACATGGCCCCGTCGCCCTTCTCGTCGTTGGGGAAGGTGATGCTCTCCACCTTGTACCTCAGCGGAGGCAGCATGGCCGAGAACTCGCCCGTTGCCGGGTCGGTGGCGATGTAGATGAACTTGGTGTTGCTGTTGTCGGTCGCCGTTCCCGCTCCACGGTAGGCCGTGCTCCTGATGCTGTCTGTGGCACTCTCCACGCTGATAGGCGTGGTGCCGAAGGTCTTGTTGCCGCGCTCGTCGGTGAGGTAGTTGAACGAGCTTTGCACGTCGCGGTCCAGGCTGAGTTTCAGCACGGCCTGTCCTATGCGGTTGGTGCTGCGCCTGAAGCCTAACGGCTCGTTCTCGTCCTTGTAGCCTCCGTTGATGCGCCCGGTGACGTTCACCAGTGTGGAGTCGGTGAAGTTGACCACCTCGTCCTGCATGAAGTTGTAGGTCTCACCCTCCTTCAAGGGGAAGGCCGTCAGCCTGTGACCGTTCCTGTAGGCCTCGATGCGGTGCTCTCCGATGGGTACGCTGATGGTGTACTCTCCGTTGACGTCGGTAGTGACCACTCCCTCGCTGGTTGAGGCATAGTTGTCGTCAATCTTGAACTGCACGCTATCCACGGGAATGTTCGTGTTCTGGTAGGTCACCGTGCCCTTGACGGTGAAGGCCGAATTGTCGGTGAAGTCGTAGTTGTTCAGCGCCAGAGAGCTGGCACTGATGAATCCGTTGCGCGATGTGGGCGTGAAGGTGTGTATGCCCTTCGACGGTGTGAAGGTGTAGGTGGTGCCCGAGCCTATGAACGGTATGCCTCGGATGGTGTATTCGCCATTGGCATTGGTCACGCCGTAGCGCGAGAGCTGCTCGTAGGAGGGTATCACTTGCTTCGACGTGATGTTGGTTCCCAAGGTGGCATGGCGGCCGTTGGGCACGTCGTTGGTGTAGCTGACGTCGAACACCAGCTTGTCTATGCCCTCGTCCATAGGCCAGTAGAGCATGAGGCCCGCCTCGCGTCCGCTCAACACGCGGTCGTTGTAGTTGGTCTTCTCCTTGTCGGTGAGCAGGTGGTTCCAGACACGCACATCGGAGAAGTAGCCGTGGAAGGCGTTGGCGTTTAACAGTCCCTCAGAGCCACCCAAGGAGAAGTAGGGCGAAGGTAATACTTCGTCATCATTAGTTTTGTCATCTTTAGACATGGTGATATCCTCGTCGATTTCTTCCCCTGTGTCAAGCAAATAGTCTCTCCACATAAAACTATAATATCCTGTTGTCTCTAAGGGTGGGACACCGAGGTCATAGAACCAGACCAAATGACCTTTGTAAATAACATAATGTTGGGGAAGGCCTGAGACAAGACTCGCCCCAACAACCTCACTTTTCTTTGTGGCACTGATCGATGTGCTGTCGTTCACGCTGACTGCCGTTTGCCCTTGGCTGGACGCTAATGACAGCAACGAATAGATGTCGGGCTGAAGCGAAATGTTCAAATCGTAGCTTATACACGTACATTTATTAAAAGTGACCGTTACAGGGGAAGCTAAATCCCATAGTTTTCTGTAGACGTATGTGTTGGTTTCGATGCCCCCCCAAGTCCAGCTCCACATTTTCTGATAGGACCAGCCCCCATCCCAATTACTTGTAAAAGCTTTTCTTTCACTTTGAGTTTGAACAGGGACACCATCACTGGTACGAACATAAGGTTGATCCTCATACTTTCTCTCAGCAATTCCCCTAATTCCGGTGGCCTTGGTGAAAGTTTTTTGTTACGCACTCTCTTTGTGTACTTGTACTGTACAGCTGATAGCTGCCATCATCATTGATGGCTCCTACATACAGCTTGCCGTAGTTCGGAACATTGGCGATGACGGAACCTACTCTCAGGTCGGCATCGGGCCGTACAAACATCTGCACGGTGTAGTCCTTGTCATTGCCGAAAACCTTCACCATCGATGTGGTGTCGGCCCGCCAGGTAATACCCGTTGATGCACCATCGACCCGCTTCGAATAGGACTGGGCGGCATTGCTCTCTATCTCGTCGTTTGAGGTCAGCGTCACACGGACACCTTCCACCGCAGCGCTGCTGTTGTTGTAAGTGATGCTGCCCGAGACGACGCCGCTTGACTGGCTGAAGCCGTAACACTTCTTCGAGTAAATCTTAACATCCGTGGCGCTGCGCTGGCCTTGGTAGGCCTCCACCTTGTATTCGTAATAAAGACCGGCACTCACGTTCCTGTCCTCAAAGGAATAGGTGGAGCCTGTGCCCGACACAGAGCCGATGGCCGCCCAGTCGTCGCTGTCAACCTGACGGTGGAACAAGTCGTAGGTAGTGGCAGCGGTGCCCGACTGCTCGGCACTCCACTGCAGCAGCACGCTGTTCTCGTAGGTGCCTTTGGTGGCATCGAACTCCGTCACCTCCGTACCTGCCAAGAGGCTGGCGTAGATGGTATTGCTCTTAATGATGTTGTCGCCATTGTTCAGGGGGAGCCGGATTTCGTAATTGTAGGTCACACTCTGGCTGGAAGCAGTTTCGTCGTTGAACGTCGCCCAGTAGCTGACGCTGGGGTCGGCATCGCCGTAGGCACTGCCTATGTTCTCCCAGTTGCCATTGGGAGCCTTGCGCCACACCTGGAACTGGGCCGAGCCGTTCACTGGCACACGGCTGTACTGCCATTTCAGCTGGATGCTGGTCTTCACGGTTTCGTCCTGCTGAAAGTCTTTGATTTTCACCTGGGGGGCCGTCGACATATTGTCGGTCTCAACGTATCCCAGATAGGTTATCATGGCGCTTGAGGGCGCATCGGAAAGAGAACTATAGTCGCTGGCAGTACCTGAGAAAACGACCTTGGTCTCGTTGCTATCAAGCCAGGCTTTAGGCACTATGAAACCCCTGTACTTATAGTATTTGTTGACTCCAATGCCTCCGTCTTCATAGCTGGTCTCTCCCGACTTCGGAGTGTCGATGGCTATTTTTGTCCAGCTCGCTCCGCTCTGCGCATTGCCGTTTTCCTTGGTTTCGAGACGGTAAATGATGTATCTCAGGTCTTGCTTATAATAGTTGCCTGTACTGGGCAGCGACCAGATGAGCCTGTTTTTCTTGCTGAACTGGTTGTATTCCACCGCCACGGAGGTGGGTTTGGGAACGGCAGGCACTACGGCATCATGGGTGTAGCTGTAGGTGTCTTTGTAGTAGTAGGTTGACGTTTTCTTGTTCTTCAAACCGTCGGTGACCTTCACCGTTGCCTTCACTTTCTGGAAGTTGCCTTTGTCGCTGCTGATGTTGATGTAGACCGTCGAATCATTGCTGCCACAGTCGAAAGTCTTGGTCTCAGTCTTCTTCGTCCCGTCGTTGAGCGTGTATTCCAGCTTGACCTCATAGGAGTTGTCGAACTGATAGTAGTATTTCAACATCGGATGGTCGGCTATTCCCTTGACGCGAGGGGGCATGGTAAAGGCTATTTGCTTGGCATTGGGTCGCGAAAAACTGTAATCCTCACGGTCCAGTGATTCTTGGTTCAGCCTCTTCGGCAGGTAAATGGGGCCGTTCTTGGTAAGCTCATAGGTATGACTACCGTCATCGTGGCCCTCTATGTCCAGCTCCATATAGAGATACAGGGTCTTTTCGGAAAGCCCAGGATCCCAGTAGTAGTCAACCACGGCGTAAGGCTTTTGATGGTTGTTCGATGCATTGACATAATAGGTTTTAGACGTATCGTAAACTACCAGGCTGTCACGGTCGCGGTACACGTTGTGGACAATAGCGGAGGAACCTTCCCTTTTGGTGAGCATCATTACAGGAAAGGCATCATGTTCATCCTGATTGGAGTTCCACATGGTCATGAGCGAATATTTGGTACCTTCCTTATTAGGTTTTTCGTAAGCAACGACTCTTCCCGCATCCATCCAGCTGTCATGGCCTTTTAGGTCGGCGACAAGGGCTGTGATGCGTATGCGGTTGTTGCCCACTAACTCAGCATGGTAATGGCTGGATGACAGCATGTCGTTGGCACGTGCTTGCCTCGGGCACAACAAAATGGCCATGAAGGCGGCGAGCCATAGGAGGTGTTTAGTCTGTTTCATATCTTTATAGGTTTAGTTTATCTTACTTGTCATGTGCAAAGATACGTTATTTTACCAAACAGTATGTTCTCACGGCGCACAATTTTGTTCTCACGGCGCACAAACTACTTTTTTTTACGCAAATTCTACATTTCATCGGAATATTGTCGTATGGGAAGGTGAGATTTCTTCATAAATCATTTGGCAGATTATGAAGAAAACACTACCTTTGCACACAACATACAGAATATGAAAAAACTTATCTTCCTCTTTGCGACACTGCTGGCGCTGGGCGCTTGTCAGGAAAAGAGTCAGCCAACCGCCGTTATGGTATCGGATGCCGACAGCATCTATACCTATGATTTTATTAAAA
>JAEEPZ010000120.1 GCA_016285055.1 Prevotella sp. | reverse complement strand
GACGCAATCAATGATAATCGTTTCATTGTTGCAATTGTTTTGATGGTTATTTGGGACTATTCCCATCAAAAAGGCACAAAGGTACTAATGGTAACGGCAAAAGGACTCCAAAGGATGCCAAAAACACTCCGTAAAGGGTGCAACTCTAAAACTAGTTTAAGCAAAAACTACAAAAAAGACGTAAATATTTGCCTCAAATGAGCATTTTCCTTCAAAATGTTTTGTCATTCCGAATAAAAGCCGTACCTTTGCACCAACAGAACCCGCCACGCTTCCCGAAGACCAGCGAACCAGGGCGGGGCGTTTTTTTTATATAGGGCAATGAGATATAACAAGCAACCCATTTCTATCAACGACCAAATTGCTATTCTGAAAGGTCGTGGACTCATCTTTACCGATGAGCAAAAAGCCCAGACAGTTCTGGAGAATATAAGCTATTTCCGTCTTGCTGGATATTGGCGCACAATGGAACAAAACAGTTCAACCCACTTGTTCCGTCCCGGCAGTCGTTTTGAGGATGTCGTGGCTCGCTACAATTTTGATTCAGAACTGAAAACGCTCATCTTTGCCGCCATTCAGCAAATAGAAATATCCGTCAGAACAAGGATCATTCATTTTTTCTCCTTGGCTCATGGGGCATTCTGGTTCCTTGATGACACGTTAGCGGAAGATGAAGATTTGTTCAATGAGAATCTTAGTTATCTGCGCACAGAACTTAGCCGTTCTCACGACGAATTCATAGCAGAACATTTCAGGAAATATGATGAGCCAGACATGCCTCCTGCATGGAAAACGCTTGAAGTAGCTTCGTTCGGAACATTGTCAAAGCTCTACAAGAACATGAATGACAACGCTGTGAAGAAGCAGGTTGCTCGTAGTTTCAATATCCCACAGCACAAATGTCTTCAAAGTTGGCTCGCTACGTTGACCATCGTGCGCAACACCTGTGCCCATCACGCAAGACTTTGGAATGCTCATTTCTCGATGGTTCCAAGGACGAATGAGAGGATGAGAGGCAACTGGATTGCAAACCGCCATTTTTCTTCAGACAAGCTCTATCCAAGTCTCTGCTGCATCGCCTACTGGCTCAATAGCATCAATCCCCAGAACACGTTTGTTCAGGACTTCAAATCTCTTCTGACAAAATATCCAAGTGTGCAACCTTCCATGATGGGCTTCCCCCGTGGATGGGAGAATGAACCGCTGTGGCAATAAGAATATCATTATGACCCAAAATAAGAACAAGCAATTCAACACCTACAAGGAGGGGCTGGACCTGGAGGTCCTGCGGGAGTACTGCATGGAGCACGGGGAGCGGCGCGTGATGGAGCGGGGCGAGACGCTGGAGGAGGCGGGCGAGCCGGCACAGTGGGTGGCGTTCGTGGAGCGCGGATGCTTCAAGTATATGGTGCACCGCTCGGCGACGAAGGAGACGCTTGGCTCGTCCAAGAACGACGAGGAGGGCAAGGACTACTGCACGGGCTTCGCCTTCGAGGGCGAGTTTGTGGCCGACTTCCCCTATTGTCTCGACGGCGACGTGTCGGAGGTGAGCATCGAGGCGGACATGCCGTGCGAGGTGCGCGTCATCAGCGGACAGGAGCTGCAGGCGCTCATTGACAACGACCCGAAGATGGCGAAGATGGACGTGAAGATACTCAAGAACCTGTTCAAGATGGTCTATTGCCGCGACCTCGACCACTACCGCTACACCGCCCGCAGCCGCTACCGTCGGCTCATTGACCGCTGTCCGCAGGTGGTGCAGATGCTCTCGCTGAAGGACATCGCCTCGTTCCTCAACATCACGCCCAGCTATCTGAGCACACTCCGTAAGGAAATGACGTACGAAACGAGAGCAGAGGGCAAGCGTGCTTGCACTATGCCTCGTAAGAAGGAATAAGACGCAGTCAACTCACCTTCGGCAAAGAAGGATGACACACATTTCGGCTCAAAAATTATCATACTGAGCCAAAAATAGGATAAATTTCTAAAACTAGTTTGAGAGTTGCACCCTCGGCACCCGTTTTTCTGGGTATCGCCGAGGGCTTTTTTTGCTTTTTTCACTCGCACATCCCTGCAATGTAGTTATCCAGGTCGGTGCCGGAGCCGTCGTGGCCAGTGAGTTTCTGATATAGACGACGACGGAGGTTGCTAACGTTACTCTTGGTGCAGACGAGGAGGACGGACATCTGGAGGGGACTGCAACGGATGGCGAGGAGGCCGACGACGTGACGCTCCTGTTCGGTCATGGTCTGGTCGGGCTGGTGTTCGGCATATTGTTGCTGGAGTGTGGCGAAGAGTTTGGGATGCTGACGATCAATCTCGTTGCGGAGGGCTTGCCACTCCTCGGCTGTTGGGTGGGCGTCCTGCGATGAAAGGTCGTGGAAGCGGCGGGCGATGTCGGTATCAAGTAGTGATGAACTGTCACGTATTTGCAGCGACTTGATTAGTTCGGCATACTCGCGGTTTTGCTCCAGCGTCTCACGGTGTTCGCGCCGTAGTTTATAGAGATGGTAAGCCGCAAAACAAGCAAATGCCAGGAGCAGCAACAGTCCACAAACAAGCAGGGTGCGCTCGTGTTCCAACTCCAGTTCGTGGTTGATGAACTCATTCCGTTGTCGATATTCGTCTTCGTTCTCAAGAAATCGGTCTTTCTTCACGTCGAAGTAATTATATATGGCGTTATCGTTGTAATAGTTTCGCAATTTATAATCGGGGTCACGGTCTGGGAATTTATCATAGAGATTGAAAAGCAGACGGTAGCCATAGTAGCGTATGTAGTTCCACGGGTGGTCGAGCTTGCTGTAATAATAGTGGGCCGAATCGAAGTTGTTTTGGTGCAGATAATAGTCTCCACGCAACTTCATGTACTCCAACGCGGCGTATGATTCTACATGGGTGATGTTGTGCTCTGTAAATTGTTCGTATCTCTGGGTCCATTGAACGATGGAATCAGGCATGCTACCATCGTTTTTATAAAACATATAGGGGAAGAACGCATCCACGGCCCAATCTTTTCTTCCCCGTTTCCATAACTCTTCATAAGCAATTCGGGCACTGTCAAGAAATGCTTCCTCACGATTCTCCAACAATCTGACGTATGCCTGCTGTCCCATACATCTATAATATAATGTGGTGTCGCCAGCCTGTTGCGCCAACGACATTCCCTGCAGCGCCAATTGGTTAGCCACCCTATCTTCGAAGCTGAACTGTTGGTTCACGCTCCATTCATAACAGATTTCAGCCACGGCACGTGGGTCGTAATCATTGGAAAGCGAGTCCACACAGTTGGCGGCCATCTCGTAGGCGAATCTTTCATAAAAGAGCGACCCGTGACGATGGTACATCCTCGCCATCATTCGCCATGCCTGCTGTAGTTCGCGAGGCTTACCGTGCCGCTCCATGTAGTAGAGTGTGGCACGGGCCAGCGAGTCGTTGGGCATCGCATCGTAATTGTCTGTAGCCTCCAACAGGTCATTTATCATTTTAACCTGCCGCTCATGCTCCGATTGGCAGGAAGTAAGTATCGCCATCGATAGGCAAAGAATTATAGCTATTTGTCTCATAACGGCTGCAAAATTACGAAATATCCCTGAAAACTGCTTGTAAACTCAGTTTACAAATCACTTGTAAACCGTTTGTAAACTGAAAAATGCTGTTTCAGCACCCTTTTTTGCCTAACTTTGTGGCTCAAAACTTAAAAATAGGATTACGAACATGGAAATTGGAAATCGTTATCGAATCATTTCAGCGCTGGTTCAACGGCAATCAGCTGACAACAGACGATACAACTAATATCGTTATGGGCATTATCCTGGTTGTGCTGCTCATCGCTCTCATCGTCATGCTGGTGTACATCAGCATTCAGACCCTTTTCTGGACTCGCATCGGCTGGTTCTTTGAAGACGTCTGGCATTGGATGAAGCGACACACGAGAACCAGAACAGAGCGAGTAATAAGTAAAGTTCTTGGCAAGCCAAGCGGCAAAGCCGAGCGAGTAAACAAAACGAGTAGTACCCCTGGAGGCCGCAGCGATGCACCCTCCAGTTTCCAAGAAGAAACACGCCAGTTTCTATGATTGGTGCCTCCCCGTTTGCTTAGTAGCTACGGGCGGCGGGGAATGGCTGCTCACTCCACCACGGACTGTTCCGCGTCGCTTCTGCGCGATGACAAAGCCCCCTCCCTGCGCTCCGCGACCCTTCTGCGAGGCCACAAGACCGCCTCAATCCGCTCCGCAGGTGCTCTGTAACGGTTACAAGCCCCCCTCAATGCGCTTCGCGGACTTCCTGCAAGAAAACAACTACATCAAAATATAGAAAGTGTAACAATAAATATCAAGATCAATGAAAAAACTTTTAGTAACCATGATGGCTCTTGCGCTGACGATAGGAGCGCAGGCACAGCAGGACGATGGCATGGATGCCATGCTGGCAGCGATGATTGCGGCCAAGATTCATCAGGACAGTATCGACACGTCGAGTCTCGTGGCAGTCTATGACTACGAATGTCAGACGCAGGACGCGGACGGCAAGGCGGTGACGGATAGGATGAAGCTGTGCCTGCAGGTGGGGCAGCACTGCACACGCAGCTATCCCTACAGGAAGTTCCGCGAAGATACGGAGGGCTACGACTGCCTGACGCCCGACGAGCTGCCCCTGCTGAGGGCTGAGTCATTCTGCTTCATGCCAGAGGTGTGGACGAACTACCCCGATGGCAGGGTGACGGTGCGCGATGCCATCGTGCCGACTCCATACGAGACGTGCGAAGAGCGAAAAACCGTCAAGTGGACGCTCCTTGATGACACGCTGACTGTCGGCGGCTACCTGTGCAAGACAGCCACGTGTCAGCTTCACGGCAGGAAGTGGACGGTGCGCTACAGCGAGGACATCCCCACGTCGGCAGGGCCGTGGAAACTCTGCGGACTGCCGGGGCTGGTGCTAAAAGCAGAGGCTGATGGCGGCATCCACCGTTTCACGCTTGCCAACCTTGAGCGCATTGCCTCGCCCATCTACTACGAGACCAACGCTATCACCGTGAAGACATCCGAAGCAAAGCTGATTAAGAACCGCATCAAGACATTCGGCAACAGACTTTATTTGAAGAATCCAACATATTATGTGGGAGACCTTAGTACCGCCGACGTGACCCACGACACCGAGGGAATGATTGTCAACAACGTGTATGTGAATAATAAGGCACATGTGTACCAACCCCTGGAATTGAAATAAAATATGAAACGACACATCATCACCACCATTATCGCCCTCGTTTTGGGCGTAGCAAATGCGCAGGCCGATGTAATCAAAGGCCGAGTATTAGATGCCGATACAGGCGAACCGCTGGAAGGAGCGGAAGTAGTGTTTATCGAGAAGGACACCAGATGGGGCGACGTACTCCAAACTACGATCAGAACCGACTCGGTAGGCAGGTTTCAGCGTGCCTGCGAGATGGAAATGTCGAAACTGACCATCACCGCGAATTATTTCGGCTATCACAGCCAGACAGTGCAGCGGATGGGCAACAATGACCGCGACACGGTGACAATTGACGACTTCCGCCTGAAGATGGACGAACACCTGCTGAGCGAAGTGACCGTGGAAGGCCGTGCCCGTCGTTTCTATATGCGAGGCGACACGGTGGTATTCAACCCCAGTGCATTCAAAACACAAGATGGCGCACGGTTGTTGGAACTGATAGAACAACTGCCGGGTGTGAGCATCAATAACGGCAAACTGCTCTGGAACGGTGAACCGCTGAAATTGATGATGAACGGACAGCAAGCGTTCAGCGAAGCCTTGCTGACGAACTTGCTGCCCGTAGAGGCCGTAAAAGACATCAAGGCCTACGACAAGAAAAGCGACTTCGAGCAACAGACAGGAGTGGCCGACGGCAAAGAGGAGCACGTGCTCGACGTGACCATCAAGCCGGGATTTATGGACAAAATCTATGGCGACGCGGAGCTGAAGGGGATGACGAGCAAGAACTACGCCGCCCACCTGCGAGCCATGCGACTGAGCGACACCGACCCGCTGATGCTCTACGGGCGCGTGGCCGATGACCCGACGAAAATCAATGCGATGACGATAAATGGCTATAGCTCGCACGGAACCAACACTCCCATTCGCCAGCAGACGGGAGCCGTGGGCTACAGCCATCTGTGGAAGCCTGTTTTCAAAGCCGACAGACCGAGCTATTGGAGCATCAACGGCGGAGCCAACCACACCGACCAGCGGAGAGACACCTGGGAAAACCGACAAAACTATCTGCCCGGAACCACGGCGACCGAGACCGACCAGACAGGCAGCAATTATCAGCACGACCTGAAAGTCCCCGTTGATTTCAGCTCTTTCCTCAATCTCAACTCGGACACGAGGATGGATATTGATGCTAACATCACCTATCATCGTGGGCGCAACGCGAAGGAAAACAAGCAGCGGACTTTTGACCTTGCTAATCCTGATGCAATGACAAACGCTTCCGACTATCATTCACTGGCTACAGAGGAAGGTTTTTCTACGAACGTCAGGGCTAATTTAAACTCCTTGCTCGGCAAGACCGAACTCGGAGCATCGGCTTCGCTGACATACGACAACAAGAAGAGCGACGGCGAATCGACAGGCCTTTACCAGTACTTTCAGAGCGGAACGACGCAGACCGACCGCCAGCACTACCACGCACCCAATCACCACCTCACCGCCGATGCCAGCGTGCAGGCCCGACATGCCTTTGGCAAAAACCTGTCTGCAATGGCCAGATGGCAGACCAACTACGACAAGAACTTCTGCGACGAGCAGCGACATCGTGCCGACACGCTCGACCTTGCCAACAGCCTGCGCCGCGACGATGACACATGGCGTAACACCTTCTACATAGAGGCAAACATCACACAAGGCAAGTTCAGCGCAAAACCCAGGCTCGACCTCACCCATTGGCATGAGCAGACGGACTACCGACGCGGGCGGCTCGACACCCTTGCACGTCGCAACCTACTGCTTGCCACGCCCGAGCTGGAACTGACCTACCGCTTGCAGAAACAGACCCGCCTCAGCAGCCGCATCACTTACTCGTCCAACCGCCCCGACCTCATCGACTGCATCGGCTACCGCGACGACACCAATCCGCTCTATGTAACAATGGGCAACCCCGACCTCAAGACCTCTCACATGCTGAGTGCCAGCCTCGGCCTTTCCTCGATGCTCACCCACGCCAGCCAAGTGCTGAACTTCTCCGTGGACTATAGCAAGGACTACGACCCCATCAGCACAATTCTCCACTATAACTCACAGACGGGAGCCTACCACGCCCAGAAGCAGAATGTCAGGGACGGCGAGCGTTGGGGTGCCAGCCTCAGTTACGAGCGCGACCTTGGCGGCGGCTTCCACATCAGGAACTACATATCCGAGGGCTACGGCCAGTCATACGGCATCATGACGCTGGTAGACGAGGACACGGGCATCACATACAATCGCCAGCGCAGCTCTGACCTTTCCGAGCAACTGAACCTGCAATACACCAGCGGCCCGTTCTTCCTGTTCCTCCAGCAGAACTTCGCCTGGCACCACTACACCTACAGCGATGCCGCCCAGCCACGACAGAACATCTACAACTACCGGGCCGCATTCACTTTTAGCTACAAACTGAAGACTTGGGAATTTCTGTTCATTCCCGACTTCTTCCTCGACCGAGGCTACATGTCCGATGCAATGAACACCAACCGTTTCCTGTTCAATGCCCGCATCAGCTACCAGTTCCTAAAGAACAAAGCGAGCCTCATCCTCTACGCCAAAGACCTCTTCAACCGCTCCACCAACAACTTTAGCGATGTCACGGCAACCTCACGCACCGAGGGCGGCTCCTCGTTCTTGCATCATTACGTGTCCCTCACGTTCAACTATAAGTTTGATGCGAAAAAGAAGTAACGTCCCAATCAAAAAATGAAGGAGTGAAAGGACCTAATGATAGCAGAAGAATGAAAAGACATATCATCACACTTATCTTCGCCCTCGCGACATTGTTCGTTTCACAGGCAGTACATAGCCAGACGATAACGCTTGTGGGAAAAGTTCAGGACGTGTTTCTGAAAAGACCGCTCGTGGCAAAGATTTCGGTCTATGAGACGGACAGCACGACGTGCGTGTTGGACTCCGTACATGTGGAAAGGATAGAGGATGCGAAAGGCGACATCATCATAGCTCCGTATTATGCACCTGTAAAAGCCGTCCCGCATGACTATCTGATACGTGCAGAACTTCCGGGATATGAGGTGGCGTGGCAAAAGGTGTCGGTGACGAACACTACGGAGAAAGAACTGTCGGTGCCGCTCATCAAGATGAGACGGGCGCGGCACATCACGCTCAATGAGGTGGTGGTGACGGCCACGAAAGTAAAAATGTTCTATCGCGGCGACACGCTGATTTATGATGCCACGGCCTTTAACATGCCAGACGGCTCGATGCTCGACGACCTCATCCGTCAGATGCCGGGCGTGACGATGAACGACGGGGGCGAGATATTCGTCAACGGCAAGAAGGTGGACGAGCTGCTGCTAAACTCGCGCTCATTCTTCGGCGGCAACAAGCAGATACTCTTGGAAAATCTGCCGTACTACACGGTGAAACATATCAAGGTATATAACAAGAAGGACAAGAGGGACGAGGTGTTGGGACGTGACGATGGCCCGAAGCTATATGTGATGGACGTCAACCTGAAGCAGGAGTACCAGCGGGGCTATATCGCGAATGTGGAAGGGGCAGCGGGAACGCATGGCCGCTGGTTGGGGCGAATGTTCGGACTGGGCTTCACCGACCAGTACCGCTTCACCCTGCTGGGCAACGTCAACAACGTCAACGAGACGCAGCACATTGGCAAGACTGGCAACTGGACGCCCGACCGCAGACCGAGGTCGCTGATAACGACGCGCAGTGTACGGTCGGAGATTGACTACCAATCAAGAGACCAGATGATTGAAGAGACGTTCCGCACGGAGTTCGTTTCGTCAAGTGATAATCAGGAGATGCGCCAAAGCCATGAGCAGTTTCTCATGGGCAGCAATCCGCTGTCAGTCACCGAGCGCACTGGCAAGTCGAGCAACTGGAAGATTGCACTGCATAACTTATTTAACATGTATGCCCCTTTTGGTATAATGGTTTCCACGGACTTCAACTATGGCAAGCGCGACGGCAAGTCTAACTCCATGTTCCAACAATTTGGCGATACGCTCACGGCCTCCATGCGCACCGTCGGAATGAGTGAGGGCACATCGTGGAATGGCATAATGGAGGTGATAGGCGATATCAAGGGAATTACATACGTCGTCAAAGCAGAACACAGCAGCGACAAGTCGGAGAGCGCCATCCACTACGACACGCGGAACTATACGATTCCATCATCGGAACAGCGTTATAACGTCGGCGACTATGACAAGCGGGTGACGGCAGGCGAACTTTCGCTTGACCATATCGGCAAGCTGACGGACAGGATGCAGTTCAGAATCAAGAACAGGACGGGGCTGTCACGAACCGCTACCCATGACTATCTCTACCACCCCGACACTTTGCTGCTGGCCTCGCAATTGGATGCGCTGGCTGCCATTACCGACGTGAACAACAGCTATGACAGCAAGCTGCGCTCGCTGACGAACACGACGGAAATCAGTATTTATACGCGCAACGAGCTGCAGCCCGACAAGAAATCGAGCACCAACTGGCAGCTGGGCCTGCAAGTGCCGTTCACCCGCCACGCCCTCGACTATCAGCGAGGCTCCATCGACACGCTTGCCACCAACACGACGCTGTTTGTCACGCCCTGGCTGTCGTATGGCAGGAAGACGGCAAAGAACCATGAGCTACACCTCAACGTCAGGCATACGGAGACTACGGCCAACATCTACGACATGATCAACTATCGCGACGACAGCAATCCGCTGGTGGTAAAGCTGGGTACACCGGGACTGAAAGGCCACGCCAGCACCGACTTCGGAGCGGAGTATTTCAGTCATGGCAGCGGACATAGCCAGAAGCAGTGGAACGCCTCGGCCTCGTTCAACTATCATCATCGCGACGTGTCGCAGTCGGTCATGTACAATCCCGCAAGCGGTGTCTATACCTACAAGCCGGAGAATGTGAGCGGAGCATACATCGCCAATGCCAAGTTCCAAATAACCAACTTCATCGGCGAGAAGCGATTCTGGACGTGGCAGAACGGCACGGATGCCAACTACCACCATTCGCTCGACCACTCTATGCTGGCAGGCGAGACCGAAAGCCATGTGAATGCCGTCAACACCCTGACCCTGCACGACGGCGCCTATATACAATATAATAAAGGTATGCTGAACATCCGCGCCACGGGCGACATCCGCTGGCGGCACTCGGAGGGCAAGATGCAGGACTTCGAGACGCTGAACGCCACCGACTTCCAATACGGCCTCTCCGCCCGCTACACCCTGCCGCGCATCAACACGACGCTGTCAGCCGACGGCAACATGTACTCGCGTCGCGGCTACGGCAGCAGCGAACTCAACACCGACGACTTCGTGCTGAACGCCTCCATCAGCCAGCCGTTCTTCAAGGGCAAGCTCATCGCCCGCATCGAAGCCTTCGACCTGCTCCACCAACTCAGCAACACCCAGTACACCGTGAACGCCCAGGGCCGCACCGAGACATGGTATCGCTCCCTTCCGCACTACGTCATGGCGCATTTAGTATATCACTGGAACAAGAATCCTAAAAAGAAATGAAAAGACACTTCATCACCATCATCATCGCCTTCGCGCTGACGATAGCAGCGCAGGCCGAAAAAATTGATTCAACACAGTTTGTAGCTTTCTACAACTACACCATTCAGACGCAGGACGACGAGGGGCAGAACGTCACGGACTCGATACGGCTGGCGTTGCTGGTGGGCACCCGTGCCACGTATTGCTTCACTGTCTCGTCCTACAATAAAGACGGAGGGGCAAGTCAAGAAAAGTTGAATCAATTTATGATGCACCACCAGAACGTGCTGACCGATGTGGAAAAGTCGGAGGTCGTAGCCGTCGAACCTATCTATCCCTACCGTTACGAGACCCATGAGCCAATGGCAAAGATTGACTGGACGCTGACGGAGGACACGCTGACCATCAGCGGACTGCTCTGCCATCGTGCCACGGGCAAGCTCTACGGCAAGCAATGGACGGCATGGTACACCGAGGAAATGCCCTCGTCGGCCGGCCCGTGGAAGTTGCGCGGACTGCCGGGACTGATTATCAAAGCCGAGGATGCTGAGGGTATCCACTGTTTTACGCTGTATGAAACGAAGAACGAGGTGATTGACATCAATATGATTGGCAGTCCTGAGTACCAGAAACTGAGCCGCAAGAAACTGATGGCGTTCAAGAAAAAGACATTGGGCAATCCCCGCTACCCCAAGGAGCCAACATACTATGTGCCCGAAGGAGCTGACGAGGTGCTGGAAGTCAATGTAAATGGAACTTTCTATTCTGTCGGCTATAACTCCCACATGATGATTCTACAGAAGAGCCATGTGTATAAGCCCCTTGAATTAGAATAAGACTTGATATGAAACGACTCTTATACATTATACTATATATAGCACTGGCGGCGACGGCATCGGCACAGGTGAAAGTGACGGGCCGTGTGATTGACCTGCAAAACAAGCCTGTGAGCGATGTGATTGTGAAATTGGTGAGCGGCAGCAAGACGCTGGCGTTCACCAGCAGCAATGCGCAGGGTGTGTATAACCTTGAAGTCAAGAATGCACCGACGGGGGAGGTGACGCTACAGTTTAACCACATCAGCTATGAGAAGGAGTCGGAAAGACTTACGTTCAAGGAACGGACGACGAAGGTGGACATGGTGCTGACTCCGAAGGCAGTTTCGCTGAAGGAGGTGACGGTGAAGCCCGACCCGCTGCGGCAGAAGGGCGACACGCTAAGCCATAACCTGGCGTCGTTCCTGGGCAAGGGCGACGTGACGCTGGAGGACGGACTGAAGCGGCTGCCGGGCGTGGATGTGTCGCAGAACGGCGGCATCAGTTATATGGGCAAGCCAATCTCGCAGTTCAACATCGAGGGGCTGGACATGCTGGGTGGTAAGTATAACCTGGCGACGCGGAACATCCCGGCGGACTATGTGACGAACGTGGAGATAGTGCGCAACCACCACAGCCGACGGGTGGAGAAGGACGTGCCGAGCAATGAGGTGTCGATGAACATCAAACTGTCGAACAAGGCGAAGTTCAAGCCGTTCGGACAGGAGGAAGCGGGAGCGGGCTACATGGAGGACGGCAACGATAAGTTGCAAGCCCTGCTGGGACTGACGGGCATGATGTTCACGAACAAGTTCCAGACCATCTGTTCGGTGAAGGGTGGTAACTACAAGGGCTTTGCACGGGCCGACATGTTCGACCACTTCGGCGGCTCGGACGTGAACACACGCGCCACAAGCCTGTTTGGCGGCTTCGATGGCGGTGCGCCTCCGCAGGGCGAATACCTCTACCAGCGCAACGGCATGGCGACGGTGAACGGCATCCTGCGCACGGACTCGTTCACGACCATGAAGGTGAATGCCGACTACAGTTACCACCGCGCCACGCACGATATCAGCCAGAGCACGACGTATCTCGCAGACGGCGGGAACTATGTGACCGTGAGTGAACAGACATCGCCAATAACAAAAATTCACCTGCCGAAGCTGTCGGTGAACTACCTGAAGAACGCCGACCGCGTGTATCTCAGCGAGACGTTTGTGCTGAAAGGGAAGTTTGAGGAGAATGAGGGGGATGTGGTTGCTAACGGCTCTTTAGTGGAGCAGCGACGGAATACATCATCGTTTGAGGTGGGCAACGACTTGTTCTGGATGGGCAGGACGGAGAAGGGCGCACGGCGACACGTCCATGCCAACGTGTCGTTCAGGCGGACACCGACGATAAGGCTCTCGTTCAGCCAAGCCGGTACGGACTACGGGCAGACAGCGCAGTCCTCGACGCTCAGCATAAGCGTCGGCTCGTCGTTCCAAATCCCCATCGGCAAGTCGTTCCGGCTGAACCTTCCCGTCAGCGTGTCAGCAATGTATGACGACTTGGAAACCTATCGCACGGCGACTGGCGAGA
>JAEEPZ010000119.1 GCA_016285055.1 Prevotella sp. | reverse complement strand
CCAGAGGTCTTCTCCGGCGCGACAAGCCACCACGTAGTCGAGCCATTCCAAGTTGTATTCCTCAAAACGCAGCCAACGGTTCTGGCTGGCAAGAGCCTCGTCGAAGTGATAGACGTTGAGCTGAGGGATGCCGTTGCGCGTCTTGCGCTCGGTGACCAGCTGTGCCCACCGCTCGGCCTGCGGGCGCAGCAAGGTGAGGTAGAAGCCCCGCCCGAAGTCGAGGTTGCGACGGCCACGGGATGCCTGGGGCTGACTGACTGCGGCGTAGGAGCCGTGATAGAGTGTCATCATGGCTGTGCCTCCCAGTTTTGAAGTGTTTCGGCTATGTCCTCGGCCACGTAGTCGAGGCTCTGCGTGTGCAGCATGTCGTAGTGGCGCATGAGTCGCTGGTGGATGAGGTCTTGCCGCTTCAGCCTCCTATACATGGTCAGTGGCGTGATGCCCAGCCGCTTGGCTCCACTTTCCACAGCCATCATGGCGAAATGGATGCGGTCGTAGGCGGGTGTCCTGTTGTAAGTTGTTCCTATCATAATCTTTTCGCTACTTATCAGAATACGGCGACAAAGTTACAACTTTTTTACGAGAAACGAGAAGAAAAGGGCTAATGATTATGAAGAATTAGGCAAAAGAGATGTCTTTCTGCCTTTCAGACGTTAAAAGTGCAAAATCATATGGCTGTATCGTTTCAGACAATTTTTGTTTTGCTTCAGATTTGGATTCGTAGGAAAAAAGTCGTAACTTTGCGGTCGAAATAATAAAAACAATTAACAAGAATCGTTTAACAAATAAAACAAAAGCATTATGGACAAGAAGAAATCTATTGAAGCATTACAGTTTTTCGTAACCCATCTGGCAGAAGGTGCCATCGTTCACAAGCAGCAGGGCATGATTTTCAAGGCACAGGGCTTCACCAAGCTCGGACAGAAGTACATCGGCCACTTCGATGAGGAGATGGGCTGGGTAGAGAAGTTCACAGAGCGCATCCTCGACCTCGGCGGAGAGATTAAGTTCGAGGGCATGAAGAGCCGCGACTTGATCTGCGACCCCATCGAGTATGTCAAGGCCGACCTCGCCATTCAGGAGCCTGGCGTTGAGTTGCTGATGAAGTGCATGGAGGGCGTGAAGGACGATCCCCTCACCTACGACCTGCTGAAGGACTACCTGAAGGACGAGGAGGAAGACCTCTTCTGGAGCCAGGGCGCTGTAGAGCTCATCGAGAAGATTGGCACACAGAACTGGCTGTTGCTGCAACTGTAAAATCACCTAAAATAATTATCCGCAAAGATGTGACAGTGACGCTGAAAGCGTCTCCTCTCAATAGCCGGGTGGTGCGTAGCACCCCCGAATATGACAAGTGATTGCATCGACCCTGAATGGGTCGCCCAACTACGCTGTTGGGGCACTCTTCCAGAGTGCTTTCCACTGTCACAATCTCTCAAGTGTAGAATGTAGATTGTAGAGTTGAAAGTTTGCTTCCGCCATTCCTTCAACAGACTGTTCAGCGGTAGCAAACTCTACATTCTCCATTCTAAACTCTAAACTATTTTAATCACCTAAAACATTTACGACTATGGCTAAGATGAAATGCCCCTGTAAGTACACTTACGACCCAGAGAAAGGTGACCCCAAGCAGGGAATACCACCTGGAACCCAGTTTGAAGACCTGCCCGATACGTGGCGCTGCCCCCGTTGCAAGCGGAAGAAGGAGAAATTTGTACCCGTAGAAGAATAATCGCGACAAAGGTACAAAAATTACACATAATATAATTGGCAAGCAAAGCCCAAGAGCCTTGCTTGCCGATTTAAATGTCCTATCCTTCCAGTTCTCCGAGGGTCTGTATCTTACTCCGGTTGTAACTTCTGCAGCGCGTTCAGATATCATGTTCTTTTTTTCACTTCGCCCGAAACCGTCCGTTTCAGCTCCATTAAATTTTGAAAACGCCCCAATCCATTCATTTTACCCCCATTTAATTTTGAAAAAGCCCGAAATGACTCATTTTTGCCGTTTTTAATTTTCATTGGGCTTAAAACGGTTCATTTAACCCATTTTTATTTTTCGTTGGGCGTTTCCCGCATCGGGACAGCCACTTTTCATTTTCATTTGGCCCTTTCCTGCGTCGGGACAGCCGCTTCTGATCTCAAATCACTTGCAAAGACGACAAAAAATCCCCAATCCCGTATCATTTCGCCCCAGAAATCCACAAAAATTTAATATTTTTGGCAATAATCACCCGAATTTGAAATAAAATGTGTAATTTTGCACCGTGTTTCGTATGAGACACAACATTTGATTGCTCAACTTTCCGTGAACGAACTAGCACCTCGACCAAGGAGATTTGACGAGCAAACCAATAATCGAAGGAGTATGCGCCCAAATAGCGCAGACTTACTCCGTTAGATTATTGAGGCTGTGCTTGGCCTGTTCACGGTAATGGATGGGTCTGCGCTTTCTTTATGCTCATAAGTTAGTGTTCCCTTCCATATCAGAATTAGAGGACTGGCATTTATTAACTTATAAAATATTACGATTATGAGTAGAAAGAGCAATCTAATGAGCTTGTTGACCATGATAGTGGTTGCAATGCTAAGTATCGGCTTCACTTCTTGTGGTGATGACGACGAGAACGAAAACCCCAACAATGAACAGCCCGTGAATCCTGGAACTACAGTGAATGATCCCGAAGGAACGATTTCCCTGTCAATGCGTAATGCCGACAACGGAAAAACATATCTTGACAACATTTACATTTCCAACGAGAATTTTAGAGGGGCTTATTTTGCATCAGTTGGCGCCGTGAAAGGACTGGGCAATGTATCTACAATCCCCACGACCGGTTGGGCTGAGCAAATGTCCGTGATTGCAGGCAACGGATATGTGGCTTACAATAATGACAAATATTATCGTATATATGTGGTTGATGATATTGTTGCGACGACGGGTGGAATTATTGGTGCAGACATTAAGTATCAAAAACCGTTCAAGGGAGTGGATGAAGCTATCCAATTACCCAAAACAGAAGTTACTCTGAATGCGAATACTGGTTCCTCGGAAGAAATTATTTTCAAAAACAGGAATATTGTTCTATATTCTGTTAGCTCAGACCAAAGTTGGTGTAGGGTACAGAAATGTTCAACCAATGACAATTATTTCTTATATAATGGCGTATATATCACATGTGAAGAGAATTCTTCAAGTTCGAGTCGAGAAGCTATAGTCTCAATAAAAACAGTCTATGACAAAGAAGCGAAAATAAAAGTTATTCAAACAGGACAAGAGCCATTTATTACTATGGGCTCTTCTAGTATTGAGGTTACGAGCAGGGAGCAAACATCTTCCTTATCTTTTGTAACGAATGTAGATGTTTCTGAATTAGAAATAACAGGAGCTACATCTTGGTGCAAAGCGGAGATTCTTACCGCTAACAGCACAAGAGTTGCCGTGAAATTTATAGGTAACTCTCCTGTACAAAATACTCGTGCATCAGGTGGAGCATCGCAATCATATAGTCTAAAGTTACAGTTTTCAGAAAACAAAAGCGAAGACGAGCGGGTTGCCAATATTACTATAAAGTCATCCAAATACAATATTCATAGGGTTGTGAAAGTTGTGCAGAAGGGTGTATCTTTTTGGATAAGTCAGAATAATGTCGTATTTGATAAGAATAGTAATAGCGTAACGATAACTATAACGACAACGGCAAGTTCATGGAATGCAAAAAGTTCTTCAGATTGGTGTACATTCTCAAATAATGGTAATCAAATGACTATCCGCTCCACAGCAACAACAAAAGACAGGGATGCAATTATATCTTTCCCGGGTTTTAAACAGCAAATTCGTGTCCATCAAAGTAAATATGCTGTTGGTGATGATTATTCAGAAAATGGGATAACTGGATTCGTAGGTTATATATGCACTGGAGTGATTAATGACACATTAAGCTATGTTGTAAAAGATTTAAATAAGATGGCCAAATGGTCAGAGGAGTTAATTGCTACAGGAGCGAATAGCTCTACAGATGGAGTTTATAATATGGCAATAATAAAACGTATTGCAATATGGAAGGATTTGTATCCAGCCTTTTATCTCTGCGATCAATTAAATATTGGGAGTGTCTCAGGCTGGTATTTACCTGCCGCTGACGAAATCGAGAAAATGGCTGCGATACTACCTCGTAAACTATCTGCTATGGGTATTTGGCTGTCAACAGAATTGAATAATCAACAGTCATTTGTCTACTATTTTGATAATTATGGTTATAGTCTAAAATATACTGCTATGAAAGATGGTGAGTGTTCAGTAATTGCTGTTCATCGGTTCTAAAGAAGTCATAAAGATGCTTTTTTATTTTTGTTTTTTTCATAAACTATGCAGGACGGGAACCCGTGCCGACGTCCTTGGCCTCGGCTCCCCGCCCTTGGGATTCTCCTCATTATTATTTCTTACAGGCCGTCCGTCGTGGCGGTCTTTTTTGTGTCTTTATCCTTCAACGTCTATTGCCACAGCGGCTCGTTCTCCCATCCGCGGGGGAAGCCCTTTGCCGCGGTGTCAATGGATGGGTAGGCGGACAGCAGGGCGTCAATCTTAGACCTCATATCATTGTTCGGCGAAATGATGTTCAGGAAATACTTGATGATGCAGAGGTCAAAGTAGATGCGAAGCGTGTCTGTTGGCAGGGAAATCCAACTGCCTGCCATGCGGTTAGGAATCATGGGGCGGATGGTGTTCTGCTTGTTCCACACACGGGCATGGTGGCAGCAGGAATTGCGGGTCAGGGTTACGATGGTGAGCCACGACTCGAATGGTGCCACTTGCAGGCCGAACCTGCGGGCGATGCTTTTCTTGATGCGGGCAACCTTGATGTTGCTGAAGATATTGGTAATGACGCCGAAGGGAAGCACTTCTGCCAATATCCAGGCAGGAGGATAGGCGTCGGAATAGGTCTGCTTGAAGTGGACGATGAAATCCTCGCGTGAACGGTGAAGCTCTGCGTCTATCAAATCCATCGTATGGCGGAACTTCGCGGCATCAATGAAATTGCTGCTGTCGGTCATCCAGAATGGGTTGCCCGTCATGTCACAACCGATGTTGACGATGGCGCTGCGCACAGCTACCTCAATCTTCTCGATTTCATTGAAGATGAGCAAGCGAAGTTTCTTGTCGAAACGATAGAGCATCATCACTTGGTCGAACGTTGTGTTCGGCTTGTAGCGGTGCTGCTCCTTGGGCATCTGCAAGAGTGGATACATATAGGCCGACAAACGGTAATAGCCTATAAACTCAAGGTATTGCTCAGCCTTGGTGCTGTCGGTTATCGTCAGACCGCGCGATTGCAGCAGACTCACGAGGTCGTGCGCACTGGTGTACGGTTTCTGGAATGGAACTCTGTTGCTCATTGTATAAAAATAAAACGACCCGCACATTTGAGCATCGTTGAGAGGCTTGGCGGGTTCTGGTGGTGCAAAGGTATTGCTTTTATTTGAAACGGCCAAACATTTTGATGGGAAATTCAATTATCAGGGGGAAAAAGCGTACAAAAGTGCGAAATATCTTCATGCTCGTGTCGTTTCAGACAACTTTTGTATTGTCTCAGATTTGGATTTATGGGAAAAACAATGTACCTTTGCACCGTAGATTTGCGACAATAAATGACAATGACTTTTCATCCTTTGGCTCTTTCAGACCGCGAGGCCATGCAAGCAGTTACGCTTCCCTCAGGGCGGCGTAACTGCAACTACACCTTTGCCAACCTTGTGGGATGGAAGTTTCTGTTCGGTACCGAGGTGTGCGTGCTTGAAAAAGCCGTGGTGCTGCGCTATACCTTCGATGGCCAGCGGGCGTATATGGTTTGCACGTCAGAAGCGTTGTCGTTGGAACTGATGGAGGCATTATTAGATGACAGCAATGGAGACTTGGCATTGAGGGGGCTTGAAGACTCGCAAGTGGCACAACTCTCAATGGTCAATGGTCCGCTCGAGCTTGCTCGCTTTCACAAAGCGGAGCGACTGAAAGAACTCTCGATTTCATCCGAACCTGTTCGCGACCAATACGACTACATCTATCGTCGTACTGATCTCGCAACGCTTCATGGCAGACATTTAGACGCCAAGCGCAATCACATCAATCGTTTCCGTGCGGAGCATCCCGATTTTGAATATCGTCCTCTTACGCCGGAATACTTTGACGAATGTCGCCGACTGACGGAAAAATGGCAGGAAGAGAAGGCTGCGATTAAGCGAGAGCAGAGCCAAGTTTACTTGAGCTCTGCAGAGCGTGAGCAGGCTCGAACGAAGTTCAATGAAAGCCAAAGCGGGAACAGAAATGAAACTATCGATGCCGAGCATCGCGTGATGGAGACCATCTTCTCGAATTGGGACGCTCTCGGCATGACAGGCGGAAGCATCTTCGTGGACGGTCGTATGGTGGCTTTCACATACGGCTCCGCTGTTACAACCGACACCCTGGATGTCTGTGTGGAGAAAGCCGATCGTCACGTAGAGGGTGCTTTTGCCATCATCAACCAGCAGTTCGCCGAGCACCTGCCAGAGCAATATATCTATCTGAACCGCGAAGAAGATATGGGAATTCCGGGCCTTCGCCAAGCGAAACTGTCGTATCACCCTGAAATCTTATTGACCTACAATGTCGTGCATATTACAAAGAATGACTGAACAGGACGTGCCGTTAACTGTCGACTGGATGGTGCGACAGTACGGTTTCGACCGCGCTGAGGTGGAGTCGTGGGTGCAAGAACTACGCTTCAACTGGCCGTTGAGCGTAAAAGCCTTGGATGAAAACGGCCATGTCGTAGGCCTGCTCAACATGAGCGACTACAGAATTGAGGAGGAGACGCCGCAGATCCTGAAAGACAAGCCGGAGCTGATAAAAAGTCTGAACGCCCAGCGTTACATCGCAGTCTTTTCTTTCATCGTGGCTGAAAAGTATCGTGGCACCCGATTGAACTACGACATGCTGATGTCAATCATGCCCGAGTTGAAAGCCAACTACGATTTCATCTTCGTTCCTGTGCTGTATCGCCTCAAGACTCATCAATACTGGCAACGTTGGGGTGCAAAAGAGTTTTACCACGATGAGGACTGTGTGTGTTATAAATTGGATATTTAACGTGAGCGGAGGATTACATTCAGGGTGTGTCAAAATGTGAGCTGATACGCTTCGCGTCTTATAAAAACAAATAAAAACCAATAAAAACAAGAAAAACAAATTGGTACAATAGTTTTCTATGGATTTCCACCCCTGTGAGAATCCCGCAGTTTCAAGGCATTATGGGTTTTAAAAGTTTCCTGCCGAGAAACCATCGGTTTCTCGGCAGGAAACCATTGGTTTCTCGGCAGGAAACCTAATGCATAAAAGCGGCAGAGCCGAGCGGATGGCTGAGGAGCGGGCTTTTCGTGTAACCCCGCAAACAGATGAAGCTTTTTTTTATTTCAGCAAGTTCCACTTGGGCGGCTCTACACCTAACAAGTGACGCACGAAGAAGTCCATGCGCTTGTGGTCGCCGTAGGCCTCGCCCATGGTGTGGTGTGCGCCGGGGATGACGACGAGCTCGAAGTCCTTGCCTGCCTTTTCAAGGGCGTTCACCACTTGCATGGTAGAGGCAGGATCTACGTTGTCGTCCATCTCGCCAACGACGAGCATCAGCGGACGCTCCAGTCGCCAAGCATTCTCCACGTTGGAGCACGCTACATAGCTGCTGTCCACGGGATAGGACATCCACTGCTCATTCCACCATATCTTGTCCATACGGTTGTCGTGACAGCCGCAGGCAGCGTATGCAGCCTTGTAGAAGTCGCCGTGGAAGAGTACGGCAGAGAGTGCGTTCTGTCCGCCAGCACTGCAGCCGTAGATACCCACGCGGTCGGCATCGATATAGGGGTACTGGCGGGCTGCGGCCTTTATCCACTCTATGCGGTCGGGCAGTCCGGCATCCTTGAGGTTCTTGTAACACACCTCCTCAAACTGTCGGGTGCGGAATGACGTTGTCATGGCATCTAACTGAACGACGATGAATCCCAGCTCGGCCAGTTCAGCCATGCCCCAGTGCCACTCACGGAACGACTTGGGTACATACTGGTCGCCGGGGCCGCTGTAGATATACTCTATGACAGGGTACTTGCGGCTGGGGTCGAAATTGGAGGGTCGGATGATGATGCCCCACATAGGTGTGACACCGTCGCGACCGGGCGCAACGAACACCTCTGGAGCACGCCATCCAGCTGCCGTCAGGGCGCTGATGTCGGATGATTCAAGCGTGAGCAGCACCTTGCCGCTGTCGGCAGAGCGCAGCACACTGACGGGCGGAGTGGTGACGGTTGACCACGTGTCGACGAGATACTTCATATCCGACGAATAGACCACGCTATGATTTCCCTCTTCGGGGGTCAGGCACGTCAGTCCCTTGCCGTTCAGGCCGATGCGGTAGTAGTGTATCAGGTAGGGGTCTTCCTGCTTGTTCATGCCGCAGGCAGAGAAATAGACCAGGCCTTTTTGCTCGTCGATGTGCTGTATGTCGCGTACATAATACTCACCGCGCGTCACCTGTCGAATCAGCCCTTTCTGCCGGCTGTAGAGGTAGATATGGTTGCGTCCGTCTCGCTCGCTGGTCCATACTATCCGCTGTCCGTCGCTGAGGTCGTGGCGCTGCTGGCGGGTGTAGTTGACATACTTGTCGTTGCGCTCCTCGATGAGTGTGCGCACCTGTCCGGCAAGGTTCATCTCGAGCACCCTGAACACTTTGTGCCCTCGCTCGTTGTACTCGAAGGTGACGGTCTGCGAGTTCTTGTCCCATCGAGGTGCCGACACCTGATACTGGTGCTGGAAGAGCTCTGTCGACGGCTCAGTGACATGGCCTGTCGCCACGTCGACGATGACCGGCACACGATAGTTGAGCGAGTCGCCGGGCTTGGCATACTCCTGCTTGTGAAGCACAGGTTCCAGCCGGTCCTTGGGCGACGACTCGATGTAATAGACATAATGCTTGGGTGCCGGCACGATGCGTACGGTGGCATAGTAACGGCCATCGGGCGAGAACGATCCCCACGACGAGTAGTAATAGTCGGGGGTGCCGTTGGTGGTCAGCTGGCGGTCGTTCACCCACAGGTTGTTGTCGCGGTGGTATATCGACAGGGTGCTGTCCGTCGGCGATGTCTGCCGGCCGTCCTTCTCGTCGGGCACTTCCATCCAGTGACGCTGCGGTCCGTGCGGATGCCAGCGGCGCGGCGGCGTAGGGTCGCCGGGCAGGGCGGTGACGGTAAGCTTGTCGGCGTCAACCTCCTTGAACACCTCTTTCTCGCCGTCGAACACGGAGTACCAGAAACGGTGCGTATCGTCGATGGCGTGGGCACGCACGTTGGTGTTCTTCGTCTTGCCGCTGTATTGCGAACGAATGTTGAAGGCACGCTGGTAGTCGGCCAGCGTGCCTTGTGCCCACAGGGAACTGCTTATAAGACTAAAACTCAATAATGATAGGACTATCTTTTTCCTGTTCATGGCTGGGTGATGTTACTGATAGATGATGAAGTCGGTGAGTTTTGCCCACGAGTGGTTGTCGCTGTAGGTGGTCTGATAGGTCCCGACGCCGACGGTGGGCTCTGTCATCTCTATGGGCGAGCCGGGCATGTTCTGCCATTGCACGCCGTCGCGGCTGGTGCGGGCGAAGAGCTGGTTGCCACGACGCTCAAACTGCAGGATGGGGTCGAAGTCGTAGCCTTTGTAGTTGGGATATTGCGGTCGCCCGTGACGGCTGAGCACGGTGAGCATGTTGCCGCAGTTGTAGAGGGGAAAGACGCCCAGCTGGTAGGCCACCCGCCATTCACCATTTTGAGAGGGAACGACGATGAGCAGGCCGGCCTCGTTGTAAGCCTTGACGCTGTGGCTGGCGAGGCCCTCCATGTCGCTGACGCGGGTCATCATCACGAAGTCGCCTTCCAGTTCCTGATACTGTTGTCCTCCGTGTTGCAAGGGATTGTCGTTGAAGAGCCCGTCGGCAGCCGATAGCGTCTGCTCGTCAGCCTGCCGGAACACGGGCTTCATCGTGGCCGGGAGGGTGAACTTGCTGTCGGGGTCGATTTCCTCGAAGTCATCATCGCCTAATGATTGCTGAGTGTTGACTGTTGACTGTTGAGCAAAGAGGGCCGCTACTTCCTCGGCTGTGGTGGCTGTGGGCGTGATAGTGAGCTGGCTGATGTAGCCCATGAAACTGTTTGTGCCAGTGCCGTCAGCCCCGATGGTGACATGCCCTTCGGGACGAACCATGAGGAAGTTGTTCTGCTCGTGCACCAGCTGGCCGTTGAGGTAGGCACGCTCCATCCATCCGTCGTAGGTGATGACCCAGTGCTGCCACTGGCCCTCGCTTTCCTTGATGACATCCGTCAGTCCACAGCTCTCGAAGGAACCGTTGTGGTTGATGAGTCCCGTCTGTGGGTCGGTGCCGAGTCGGAACTCGGTGGTGGCGAGGTCGGCATGTGAAGTGGAGAGCGAGGCCACGGTGGATACCGGCCCCACCTTCGTGCTGAGCACCCAGGCAGCGATGGTGTAGGGTGAGTTGTAGCGGTAGGCAGCAGGCAGCGGCGATGTGGCGGAGAGATGCTGCGTGCCGTTGAAGAACAGCGCCCAGCGTCCGTCCTTCACACGGGCACGGATGGGTTTGTTGGCTTTCAGGGGTGAGAGGCGCGAGGCGGTTGCGATTTCAGTAACGTCGAAGGGGTGCTGCCGGCCTTGTGCCAGTTGGCTGACATCGAAGGAGATGGCGGCATCAGTCCTGTCGGCGGGAGCCACGTCTTTCTGGTGCATGCCCGGATAACCGTCGTTGCTCTCAGCCTTGATGTCGGGCAGTGCGGGGGCCTGCTTCCACACCTTGACATTCCAGATGGCAGGGATATGGCCATTTTTCTGCGTGTCGGTGATAGTGATGCGCAGATAGCGGGCTTTCACGAGGTGAGAGGTCGCTGGCGCCTTGTCAATCATAGGCGAGCCCTGCATGGCGTTTTGTGTGCGGTCGACAAAGAGCGTCCAGTGACTGCCGTCGAGTGAGGTCTCTACCTTGTACTGGTAGAAGAAGGTGGCGTATTCAAACTGTGTCCATACCTCGCTGAACTTCTGCGGCTTGCCGAGGTCTATCTGCAGCCACTCGTCCTGATGCCCGCCACGGCCCCAGTTGGTGTTGGCGGCACGCCAAAGCGTGGCGTTGTTGTCGTCGACGGCATACTCAGGACGAAACCACTCATCGTAATAAGACGAGGCGGATGTCTTGGCACCGAAGGCCAGGTTTCTGTTCTTCGAAGTGTCTTTGAAGAAGTCCACGTTCTGGGCGTTGTGCGTGGGAATGATGGGCAGGATGTTTCCGTCGCTGTCAAAACGCATCTCGTCGATACACACCTGGCGGTTGAAGCCGTGCACGGAGCGTGGCAGGTTGTGACGGTGATAGACCATGTAGTAGCGGCCATCCTGCTCCAGGATGCTGTGATGACCCGGTCCGTGCACGGTCTGGTCGGCATTGGTCTGCAGGATGCAGCCCTTGTACTCGAATGGTCCCATCGGCCCTGCGGTGGACGTGGCATACTGCACGCGGTAGGTGTGGTCGTGGCAGGAGCCGGAGCTGTAGGTGAAGTAGTAGATGCCATCGCGCTTGAACACGAAGGGTGCCTCGAAGATGTCCTTCAGCTCCGTGTTGGGAATGAGGCGTTTATCGCCCAGCTCGGTGCCATTCACCTTCGTGACTCCGCAGCCGAAACCCTTGTAGATGCCCCACGTGCAGAAATAGAGATACTCCTGTCCGTCATCGTCGCGGAAGAGCTGCGGGTCGAGTGTGATAGCGTTGTGAACGAAACGGTCGGGCACGAGCACCGCATCGTCGTTGCCGAGGATGTTTCTCCACGGCCCCACTGGCGATGCGCTCTCACCCACCAGCACCTCGCACGGACGGCAGTAGTAGTAGCGGAAAGTGCCGTCGGGCTGCTGCACCACGTCGGGCGCCCACACCACCTCTGTCGTAGGCCAGTTCATCACGATATTCTTCCAGTTGCGGAAGTCCTTGCTCACCCACACCTGCGCCGGCCCGTAGCCATTGCCGGTGCCGTCGGTGGTGGCATAGAGATAGTAGGTGGCGCCGAACTTACGGATGGTGGGGTCGGCAAAATAGCCGGGAATGAAGGGGTTGGCAGCCCCGGGAGCGTTCCACGACTGCGCCTCGGCAGCTACTGCCGACACCGACAACAACAGGACAGCAATAAGTCTGTTCATATCACTTGACAAGAACTTTGAACTACGTTCGGATTCGTTCCCGCTCGGCAGTGTGAGCGAGCTCCCACTTCTTTTACTTCATCACTACTTTCTGGCCGTTGACTATATACAGGCCTTTGGTGGGATGCTCCGTGCGGCGTCCCTGCAGGTCGTAGATAAGGTTCGTTGCGCCTTGTCCGTTGCTCATCACCACAGCGCCGATGGCCGTCGGGTCGTTGTAGTCCATGCTGTGCAGGGTGGCCGTTGGCGTGGTGCCGCCAATGGTGACATGGAAGACGAAGTTGGCCCTGGCGCTGCTTTTATTGTTCTGCTTGTAGAGCAGCGTCTGGCGCAGGGTGTAGGTGCTGCCTGAGGGGCAGCGTCCGGGGTACTGGCCGATGACGAAAGACATGGCCGAGGGGTAGAACTCTGAGTAGAGGATGCCATTGGCATAGCTCGTCACCCGCCCGTCGGCATCAAACCAGTGTCCGTAGCCGTTGGCGGTGCTGGCGGTCTGCTGCAGCGAGCCGTCGGCATTGGCTGCGTAGAACATGATCTTGCCGTTGGCGGGTCCTCGCTCGTCCCACTGCTGCATGCGCGACGCCACTACCGTGGGCTGCATCTGGAAGGCGGTGCCCAGGGCCGCCGCCAGTCGTCCGTTGAGGGCGATGACGATGTTGTCGTTGTCAGGTATGGTGACGTCGTAGGTGAAGGTGATGTCGGCCACGCTGCGCTTGTCGATGGTGGCACTGGCATAGACCTGTGCCGCGTCGGCTATGTCGGTGCCCTGCAGACGGAAGCGGTAGGGCCACATATCGTCGTCCTCTATCTTGTCGTCCCAGCGGTGGGTGATGTAGTTCTTCAAGGCAGGCGAGACCACAAGCCAGAGGCGGCTGACGCCCTCGGGCACGGTGAAGGAATAAGC
>JAEEPZ010000249.1 GCA_016285055.1 Prevotella sp. | reverse complement strand
GGACGCAAGATCTACGGTGATGCGCAGACCGACCGTCCCCGTTACGCCTCGTTTACGGCAACGACGAACAATCCTCGTCCACTGTCGGATGCGACGGGCAGCCGACGCTACATCTGCGTGAGGATTCCAGACGGGCTGCTCATCGACAACTCGGGCGACATCGACTACGAACAGTTGTACGCTCAGCTGGTGTACGAGGTGATGGAACAGGGTGCGCCCTATTGGTTCAACAACGACGAGGTGGCCCGCATTCAGGAGCTGAACCAGGAGTTTATGGGCCAGCAGGACTTGGCAGAGATCATTACTGCCTGCTTCCGCAAACCCAAGGACGGCGAGAAGGTGAAGACGATGAACAGCACGCAGATGCTGGAGTTGATCCGCAGGCAGTATCCGTCGGTAAAGGTTAATCACAGCACGAAGATCCATGTGGGTTTCGCCATGAAGGAACTGGGTTACGAGCACAGCAAGCGGGACAATGTAGTGTTCTACAAAGTCATTCCGCTGAAGGCCGCATGAAACAAGTAGGTGTGGAGTAGGTGTCAAGTAGGTGTTCTGGCAATACCTACTTTATCGAACCCCCTCTGTACAAAGGCTTTCCCAACGGTTGAAGTAGGAGAGTAGGTGTTGTGTAAAAAACATTCAGGCGGGCACTGGTGAGAACGCGAAGATCAGGGGACTCCGTGATCATCATAAGCTATGAAACAGGGCTTTCTGATCTCTCAATACACTTGTGCAGTGCTGCTGATTGTGAGCAGCATTGCACTCGTGGCTTATCAGGTAGTCGTGATTGACGATGTGTCGAACGGACTGCTGGTGTATGTGGCGCAGGCCTTCCTGCTGGTGGGCAGCATCTTCGGACTGGACTACTACGTAAAGCTCATCACGCGACGTCTGAAAAAAGATGGTGAATGCGAGAAAATTTCGGGCTGACTGTTAGGGTCGGCCCGATTTTTTCACGATAGACCTATATCAGCCGAGGGGCTGGGTGGCAGTGCGGAGCCAGTCGCGGTCGGGGCCGTCGAGGTGGGGTGAGAGGCGATCGTAGACCATCTGGTGGTAGTCGTTGAGCCACTGGCGCTCGTCGGGGGTGAGCAGGGCGACGTCGAGGGGCGCGGTGTCGATGGGACAGAGGGTGAGCGTCTCGAAACGGAGGAAACGGCCGAAGTCGGTCTGACGGGCAGGCTGGGTGAGCAGCACATTCTCGATGCGGACGCCGAACTGGCCTTCGAGGTAGATGCCGGGCTCGTCGGTGACGGTCATGCCGGCATGCAGGGGTGCAGGGCGATGCTCCATGCGAATCTGATGGGGTCCTTCGTGGACGTTCAGATAGGCTCCTACCCCATGGCCGGTGCCATGCAGGAAGTTGAGTCCTTCGCGCCACAGGGGGCTACGGGCGATGGCGTCGAGCTGGGTGCCGCTGGCTCCGTCGGGGAAGCAGAGCAGCTGCAGCTGGATGTGGCCTTTCAGCACGAGGGTGTAGATGTGGCGCTGGCGGTCGGTGACGGGTCCGAGGGCAATGGTGCGGGTGATGTCGGTGGTGCCGTCGACGTATTGTGCGCCGCTATCGAGCAGCAGCAGTCCTTCGGGACGCAGGGGTGCATCGGTGTCGTGGGTGGCCTCGTAATGGACGATGGCACCGTGGGCCTGATAGGCGGCGATGGTGTCGAACGAGAGGCCCTGATAGAGGGGCTGCTCGGCGCGCAGGGCGGTGAGCTGGCGGTCGATGCTCATCTCGGTCTGACCACCGGCGGCTACAGCGGGTTTCAGCCAGCGCAGGAAGCGCACGAGGGCCACGCCGTCGCGAATCATGGCTTGCCGAAAGCCACGCTGCTCGGCATCGTTCTTGACGGCTTTCATGGCCAGAACGGGGGAAGGAGAATTGACAATTGACAATTGACAATTGACAGTTTTCCTGCAGGTTTTGATGGTCTGCATGAGGGTGTAGCTGACTTCGTCGGGGTCGGCCAGTATGTTGTAGTCGGGATACTGGCGCAGGGCTTCCTTGACGGCGGTGTAGGGTGCGGTGTCGACGCCGGCCTCGCGGAGTTGCTGGCGGGCAGGGACGGTGAGTTTCGCCTCGTCGACGAAGAGCGTCGCTGAACGGGAGCTGATGAGCAGGTAGCTGACGAAGACGGGATTGCAATGGACGTCGGCGCCGCGCAGGTTGAGTGTCCAGGCAATGTCGTCGAGCGAGGCCATGAGCATACCGTCGGCATGGACTTGGCGCAGGGCACGGCGGATGCGGGTGAGTTTCGAGGCGACATCCTCGCCGGCATATTCGATGGGCTGCGGCACGACGGGCGCCTGGGGAATGGCCGGACGGTTGGTCCACAGGCGCTGCAGCAGGTCGATGTTGGTGCGCAGGGTGAGTCCGCCATGCTGGCGAAGGTCCTGTATGAGTGCCTCGATGGAACTCGTGGTACAGCAGGAGCCGTCGATGGCGATTTCAGTTGAGAGTTTAGAGTTTAGAGATGAGAGTT
>JAEEPZ010000118.1 GCA_016285055.1 Prevotella sp. | reverse complement strand
GCCATGTCGATGCCGTAATAGTCGGGATAGCGAATCTGCGGCGAACTGCTCACCATCACAATCTTCTTGGGGTGCAGGCGGTCGAGAATCTTGAAGATGCTCTCCTTCAGGGTTGTGCCTCGTACGATGGAGTCGTCGATGATGACGAGGTTGTCCTCGTATGGCCGCAGCGAACCGTAGCTGATGTCATAGACGTGGGCGGCAAGGTCGTTGCGCTCACTGTTGTCGGTAATAAAGGTGCGCAGCTTGATGTCCTTCCACACCACCTTCTCTGTTCGCAAGTTATAGCCCTGCTGGCGGAAACCGTCGGTCATGCCATAGAAGGCCACCTCGGCCGTATTGGGGATATAGGAAAAGACCGTGTTGGCCACATCGCTGCCGATGGCTTTCAGGATGGCGGGCGTCAGCTGTTCGCCCAGTCGCTTGCGCTCCTGATAGATGTCGCGGTCGGAGCCTCGGCTAAAGTAGATGCGCTCGAAGCTGCAGGCACTCAGTTGCTTGGCGGGTATGATCTGCTCCTGATGACTCTCCCCGTTACGGCGGACGATGAGCGACTGGCCAGGCTGCAGCTCACAGATGTCCTCAGCCTGCAGGTCAAAGGTTGTCTGCAGCACGGGGCGCTCGCTGGCCACCGCCACCATCTCGTCGTCGCGATAGTAGAATGCCGGCCGGATGCCCCAGGGGTCGCGCATGGCGAACATCTCGCCCGAGCCCGTCAGACCGCACATCACGTAGCCGCCGTCGTAGTGCTCCATCGTGGTTCGCAGCACGTTGGCCATCTCTACGTGGTTGTCAATATAGTCGGTGATGTCGGTGCCCTGCAAACCCAGCTTCTTTGCGACGGCATACAGCCGCTCCACCTCGCGGTCAAGCCGGTGGCCCATCAGCTCGAGGGTGATGTAGGAGTCGCCATAGACACGCGGCGACTGGCCCTGCGAGGTGAGGAAGCGGAACACCTCGTCGATGTTGGTCATGTTGAAATTGCCGCACAGGCAGAGGTTCTTCGCCCGCCAGTTGTTTCTTCTGAGGAAAGGATGCACGTATTGCAGCCCGTGCTTGCCCGTAGTGGAATAGCGCAGATGTCCCAAGAAGAGGGAAGCCTTTTCCCAGCCTTCCCCGAGGTTCCTGAATATTTCGGTGATGGCATCCTTGCCCTCTGCACGTTCACGAAACATATATTCCTCACCCACAGGAGCATCCAGATTGACGCAAGCAATGCCAGCCCCCTCCTGTCCGCGGTTGTGCTGCTTCTCCATCATCAGATAGAGCTTATTCAGTGCGTAGCGGTGTGAGCCGTATTTCCGTTCGTAGTAACTCAACGGCTTCAGCAGGCGAATCAATGCCACGCCACATTCATGATTAAGTTGCTCCATATCAGATACACGCTTGAACAAATGACATAAACAGCGGATGAGGGTGCAACACTGTTGACGAATACTCGGGATGGAACTGTGTGCCGATGTACCAGCGCTTGTCGGGTATCTCGACTATCTCCACCAGGTTAGCGGCAGGGTTGATGCCTACGCACTTCATGCCAGCCTGCTCGTATTCCTCCTTATAATAGTTGTTAAACTCATAACGATGGCGGTGACGCTCCTTTACAATCGTCTGCCCACCGTATGCTTCATCGGTGCGACTGCCTTTCACCAGCTCACAGTCGTAGGCGCCCAGCCGCATGGTGCCGCCCATGTTCGTCACCGTTTTCTGCTCCTCCATCAGGTCGATGACAGGGTGTAGCGTATCGGCAGACATCTCGCGGCTGTTGGCATCCTGATAGCCTAAGACATTCCTCGCAAATTCGATGACCATCATCTGCATACCGAGGCAGATGCCAAAGGTAGGAATGTCGTGAGTGCGTGTGTACTCAGCGGCTATGATTTTCCCTTCGATGCCACGCTGTCCGAAACCGGGGCAGATGATGATGCCCGCCATGCCTTTAAGCTGAGCAGCGACGTTCTCCCTTGTCACCCCCTCGCTGTTCACGAAATGAATCTTGGCTTTCACGTCGTTGTAGATGCCGGCCAGATTCAGGCTCTCGCGGATGCTCTTGTAGGCATCCTGCAGATCGTACTTTCCAACCAAGCCGATGTGCACCTCGCGGGTAGCCTTGCGTTGTTTGTCGAGGAAGTCGTGCCAAGGTTTCATGGCAGGTGTCTCGCCAACGGGGATGCCTATCTTGCGCAGGATGGCTGCATCGAGCCCCTGCCGCTGCATACTCACCGGCACCTCGTAGATGCTGGGCATGTCCTCGCTCTGCACCACGCACTCCAAGTCGACATTGCAGAACGATGCCACCTTCATGCGCATAGCGTCATCAAGGTGGCGTTCGGTACGAAGCACGAGGATGTCGGGCTGGATGCCCATGCCCTGCAGTTCTTTCACGGAGTGCTGGGTGGGCTTTGTCTTCAGTTCGTCGGCAGCCTTCAGGTAGGGCACATACGTCAGGTGTATACACACAGCATCGCGCCCCAATTGCCAGCGCAGCTGTCGGATGGCTTCCATGAACGGCGCACTCTCGATGTCGCCGATGGTGCCGCCAATTTCGCAAATAACGAAAGCCCCTCCTACTGCCCCCGAGGGGGCTTCATTACTCTTTAGGGCATTTGTGTCCCCCTCGGGGGGCGAAAGGGGGGCTAGCATCCGCCGCTTTATCTCGTCCGTGATGTGCGGCACCACCTGAATGGTCTTGCCCAGGTAGTCGCCGTGGCGCTCGCGGTCGATGACGGTTTTGTAGATGCGGCCCGTGGTGATGCTGTTGTTGCGCGTGGTATGAATGTCCGTGAACCGCTCGTAGTGCCCCAGGTCGAGGTCGGTCTCAAAGCCGTCCTCTGTCACGTAGCACTCGCCATGCTCGTAAGGGTTCAGCGTACCAGGATCGATGTTGATGTAGGGGTCGAACTTCTTGATGGTAATCTTGTAGCCGCGTGCCTGCAACAGTTTGCCGATGCTGGCTGAGATGATGCCCTTGCCCAACGAGGAGACGACACCGCCCGTGACAAAGATATATTTCGTTTGCATATTAAGGATGTAAAGTAAAACCGAGAACAAGGTAGGCTTTCTGCGAACAAGGATTGGCCGTCAGCTGTCCGAAGACGGGAATAGAGAACGAGTCTGTTACCTTGATGTCCTTCGTTGCCCGGAGCGACAGGTTGGTGACAGCGAAGCCTTTCGTGCCGTAGAAGTCTGTGGCAAAAGGGACGGCACCGGCCGTGGCAGTCCATTCAATGGCAGAAAGCTTGAATGGGACAACTACTTCCATATAACTGCTATAGGCGCGGTTGCCGTCCTTATTGATACCGTCGTTGCCCGCAAAATTGGTGAACCACTGTAGCGAGGCCATCCCGAAGTCATAGCCGATGTTGGCCTCAAAGAGGTGATTCGTGCTGTGGGCGTCGTACTTGAAATAGCGACAGTTGGGGTCGAGACCGGCATTGAACCAGTAGTCGGTCACACCGATATTCAGTCCACCGATAGTGTAGCCGAGCGTCAGGTCGAGCTCCTTCGTGTCGGCAGGGTCGGCCAGTCCTACGCTTCCCCAAGCCGACAGCGACAAGCCCTTGTATCCCACGCCGAATGTTGGCTGCAGCGACACGCTGCCCAAGTCCTGGCCTCGCCAGATGTAACTGCTTACAAAGTCGCCACTGATGGTCGTCTCAACTTCATTCTGAGCAAGAGTAGTAGCGCTCAGCATCAGTCCGATTGCGAATAAAACGTTCTTCTTCATACCTACTTGCTTTCCTTTTCTCTGATGTGCTCCTCGTATTCAGCCAGTTCGCGCTCGCCGATATGTGCCAGGCCGTAGTGCTCGTCATGCTGCGAGAGGTCGAGGCCCACCTTCTCACTGTAGGTCGAGACGCGCATGGGTATGAGACTGTCGATGAGTTTGTAGCCCAGCCAGCTCATGATGAAGGTATAGACAAAGACCATGACGATGGCCAGCAGATGGTAGAGGAAAATGACGAAGCCTTCCCATGTGCCGGCGATGAGGCCTTCCTGGATGAAGATACCCGTCAGGACAGTGCCGAAGATGCCGCCCGTGCCATGGGTGGGAAACACGTCGAGGGCATCGTCGATGCTGGTGTGCGAGCGCCAATAGACGGCCACGTTGCAGATGAGCGTGATGACGAAGGCGATGAAGATGCTCTGACCCACGGTGACATAGCCTGCCGACGGCGTGATGGCCACCAGACCGACCACGCAGCCCACGGCGGCACCCATGGCCGACGGTTTGCGGCCGCGCAGACAGTCGAAGAATATCCACGTCATCATGGCCGTGGCCGAGGCGGTGTTGGTGTTCAGAAACGCCTTGACGGCCTGACCGTCTGCATGCAGCGACGATCCGGCATTGAAGCCAAACCAGCCGAGCCAGAGCAGTGCAGCGCCCAGCAACACAAAGGGAATGTTGGCGGGCTCACTCTTCTCCGTACTGCGCCTACCCAAATATATGGCTCCTGCCAGTGCGGCAATACCCGACGAGGCATGCACCACAATGCCGCCTGCGAAGTCAACCACGCCCCAGCGCATAAACAGTCCTTCGGGATGCCACGTCATGTGTGCCAGCGGGCAGTAGATGACGAAGAAGAAGAACATCATGAAAAACAGGTAGGCCGAGAAACGCACCCGCTCGGCAAACGAACCTGTGATGAGCGAGGGCGTGATGATGGCAAACTTCATCTGGAACAGGGCAAATAGCGCCAGCGGAATGGTGGCTCCGCCCAGCACATTGCCTGCCGGTGTGGTATATACCTCGCCACCCACGCCATGAAACATCAGGAACGTCAGCGGATTGCCTATCACACCACCGATGTCATCGCCAAAGCACAGCGAGAAACCAACGACCACCCACAGCACCGAAATGAGTCCCATGGCAATAAACGACTGGAGCATGGTCGAGATGACATTCTTCGCCCCAACCATGCCGCCATAGAAGAACGACAGGCCCGGCGTCATCATCAGCACAAAAATGGTGGCGGTAATCAGCCACGCCACATCGGCGGCCGAGACCACCGACCAGTCACACTCAAACGTAGGCTCGCCTACAAATATGCCTGCGGCAGCTATCACTGTCATGGCTGCCATCAGGATCATCCAACGCTTCTTGATCTTCATATTGTTAAGTCTTTTGTTGATGTTAACAACGAATGGCTACCCTCATTCTTTCATGGTTCGCCATCTCATTTCTTTTTACCTTTTAATAATTACTATACCTGTGTCATCATGCATGATTTCGGCGGCAAAGGTACAGCGATTTCAAGGAAACCAACGAAACATTTTCAAACTTTGCATCAACTATTTCTTGCAAAATGACAAAGTGTAAATTGAGAGGCTGCAAAAAGCTGTCCAATACTTTCGTTTTGTTTAAAATTTTGAAAAAATCATGCCAAAATGATATTTGTGTGCGAATAGTAATAATATTTTTGTCAGGAAATGCATTGTTTTTATAACCTTTTGTATTACCTTTGTGCCCGAAATCGAGGTAAAAGAAAGATTAAGTAAGGATTCTATGACAAAAAGCAAACTAAACGGACTCTACCAGCCACAATATGAGCACGACGCGTGCGGCGTGGGCATGGTAGTGAACATACACGGAGGCAAGAGCCACGAACTGGTGGACCAGGCACTAAAGGTTCTGGAGAACATGGAGCACCGAGGTGCTGAGACCCGTGACAAGACGGGCGACGGTGCTGGCATCATGTTGCAGATTCCCCACGAGTTCATTCTGTTGCAGGGCATCCCTGTGCCCGAGAAAGGAAAGTATGGCACAGGCCTGGTATTCCTGCCCAAGGAGGAGAAGGAGCAGCAGGCTATTCTCAGCGTGATGATTGAGGAGATAGAGCGCGAGGGCCTGCAGCTGATGCACCTTCGCACGGTGCCTACTTGCCCTGACGTGCTGGGCGAGGCGGCCCGAAGGGTGGAACCAGCCATTAAGCAACTATTTGTGACAGGTGTTTCTGACGAGAAGGCTGATGCCCTCCCGCGTACGTTATATATCATAAGAAAGAAGATTGAGCGGCGCATCAATCATCACGACTTCTACATCTGTTCTCTATCCAACACTAATATTATATATAAGGGAATGTTGACCAGCAGACAGCTGCGCCGCTATTTCCCCGACCTGTCGAGTCCCTACCTGACAAGCGGGCTGGCGCTGGTTCACTCACGCTTCAGCACCAACACTTTCCCCACGTGGTCGCTGGCCCAGCCCTTCCGTTTGTTGGCTCACAACGGCGAGATCAACACCATTCGCGGCAACCGCGGATGGATGAAGGCCCGCGAGAGTGTGCTATTAGGAAAAGCCCCCCTTTCGCCCCCCGAGGGGGGCACAATATCCCACAAGAGTAACGAAGCCCCCTCGGGGGCAGTATGGGGGGCCGATATTTCGCCCATCGTGCAGGAGGGCATGAGCGATTCGGCCTCGTTGGACAATGTGTTCGAGTTCCTGCTGATGAGTGGCATGTCGCTGCCGCAGGCGATGGCGATACTCGTGCCAGAGTCGTTCAACGACAAGAACCCGATATCTGAGGACTTGAAGGCATTCTATGAGTACCACTCGATATTGATGGAGCCGTGGGACGGCCCGGCAGCTTTGCTGTTCTCTGACGGACGCTATGCCGGCGGCATGCTCGACCGTAACGGGCTGCGCCCCTCGCGCTATACCATCACCAAGCAGGGCATGATGGTGGTGGCATCGGAGGTGGGCGTCATGGACTTCGAGCCGGGTGACGTGGTCTCTAAGGGACGGTTGCAGCCGGGAAAGTTCCTGCTCATCGACACGCAGGAAGGCAAGATCTACTACGACGGCGAAATCAAGGAGCAGTTGGCCAAGGCCCATCCCTACCGTGAATGGCTCAGCGAGAACCGTGTGCAGTTAGAGAAGCTGAAGAGTGGCCGCAAGGTAGAGAACTCCGTGAGCGATTTCGAGCGGAAACTAATCGCTTTCGGCTACGGCCAGGAGGACATCGAACGTACCATCATACCGATGGCAACGGCAGGTCAGGAACCGGTTGCAGCTATGGGCAACGACACGCCACTGGCTGTTATCAGCGACCGTCCGCAGGTGCTTTTCAATTACTTCCGCCAGCAGTTCGCGCAGGTGACGAATCCCGCCATCGACCCCATCCGCGAAGAATTGGTGATGTCGTTGACAGAGTACATCGGCGCCGTGGGTACCAACATTCTGACACCCGACGCCTCGAACTGCAAGATGGTGCGCCTGCCCCAGCCTGTACTGACCAACACGCAACTCGATATACTCTGTAACATCAAGTATAAGGGATTCAAGACGAAGAAGCTGCCGATGACCTTCAAGACCCACCCCCTCCCTGTGAGGGAGGGAAGTGACTACACTCAGGCCGGAGAGGATTTGAGAGTTGCTCTTGACAAACTTTGCAAGGATGCGGAAAAGGCCGTTGATGATGGATACAATTATATCATACTGACAGACAAACTGCCTATAGAAGGTAATGAGGTAATTGCTCCCCTCCCTCACAGGGAGGGGCAGGGGGGAGGGCCTTCCTTTATCCCTTCTCTCTTAGCTGTCAGCGCCGTGCATCATTATCTGATTTCAGTGGGCAAGCGCGTGCAGACAGCCCTCATCGTGGAGAGCGGCGAGATACGCGAGACGATGCACGCCGCATTGTTGCTAGGCTATGGGGCCAGCGCGCTGTGTCCGTATATGACCTTCGCCATTCTCGACGACCTGGTGAAGCGCGGCAAGATACAGGAGGAATACGCTACGGCAGAGAAAAACTACATCAAGGCCGTGGACAAGGGGCTGAAGAAGATCATGTCGAAGATGGGCATCTCGACCATCCGCTCGTATCGTGGCGCAAAGATTTTCGAGAGCATCGGATTGGGCGAAGACTTGCTACGCAGATATTTCGGCACGGAGGTCAGCACCATCGGTGGCATCGGTCTGAAGGAGATTGCGAGGGATGCCATACGCCTGCAAGCAGCTGCACAGGAACAATCGCTTTTGAAGAACTACGGACAATTCTCATGGCGCAAGGACGGCATCAAGCACGCCTGGAACCCCGAGACGATTGCAAAACTGCAGTTGGCTTGTCGAAAAGGAGACTACGAGAAGTTTAAAGAGTGGTCAAAGCTTGTCGATGAAAAAGAGAGTCCCATCTTCCTCCGCGACTTCCTCACCTTTAAGAAGGTATCTAATCCCCTCCCTCACGGGGAGGGACAAGGGGGAGAGTCTGTTGAGCCCGTCGAGTTTATCGTGAAGCACTTCGTGACAGGCGCCATGAGTTTCGGAGCCTTGAGCATCGAGGCCCACGAGGCTTTGGCACTGGCTATGAACAAGCTCGGCACTCGCTCTAACACGGGCGAAGGCGGCGAGGACAACGCCCGCTACCACACGGAGGTGGATGGCGTATCGCTGTCGAGCAAGACCAAGCAGATAGCCAGCGGTCGCTTCGGTGTGACGGCAGAGTATCTGGTGAATGCCGAGGAGATACAAATCAAGGTGGCGCAGGGGGCCAAGCCCGGCGAGGGCGGACAGCTGCCCGGCTTCAAGGTGAACGAGATTATCGCCAAGACGCGCAATGCCATCCCCGGCATCTCGCTCATCTCGCCGCCGCCTCACCACGACATCTATTCGATTGAGGATTTGGCACAGCTCATCTTCGACCTGAAGAACATCAACCCGACGGCTGCCGTCAGCGTGAAACTCGTGGCCGAGAGTGGCGTGGGCACCATCGCCGCCGGAGTGGCCAAGGCCAAGGCCGACCTCATCGTCATCAGCGGTGCTGAGGGCGGCACGGGCGCTTCGCCAGCCAGCAGTATGCGCTTCGCAGGCATCTCGCCGGAGATTGGTCTCGCCGAGACGCAGCAGACGCTGGTCCGCAACGGCTTGCGCAATCAGGTGCGCCTGCAGACCGACGGCCAGCTGAAGACCGCCAAGGATGTCATCATCATGGCGATGCTGGGAGCCGACGAGTTCGCATTCGGCACGCTGCCGCTCATCGTCTTGGGCTGTGTGATGATGCGCAAGTGCAACACAAATACCTGCCCGATGGGTGTGGCGACACAGATCCCCGAGCTGCGCAAGCACTTCGAGGGACGTGCCGAGTACGTGGTCAACTATTTCACATTCCTTGCCCAGCAGGTGCGCGAATACCTCGCTGAAATGGGTGTGCACAGTCTGAAGGATATTATCGGCCATACCGAGCTCATCGAGGTTCGCGTGCCCGACGGCGGTGCCGTTGGGAAGTGGCAGACCATCGACTTCGGCCGTCTGCTGCACAAGCCCGACACAGAGAAAGCGCTCTATTGGGATCGTGGTGCCTATACGAAGGTGACGGGTGTGAAGGACGAGGAAATCATCAAGGCTGCACAGAAAGCCATTGACAACCAGGAGGAGGTGACGCTCGACTACGCCATCAAGAATACCGACCGTGCCGTCACCACGATGCTCAGCGGTGTCATCGCCAAGAAATATGGTGAGGCAGGCCTGCCCGACGGCACGATAAAGATGAAGTTCAAAGGCTCGGCAGGCCAGTCATTCGGCGCTTTCGCCGTGAAAGGACTGGACATCCGAATGGAGGGCGAGTGCAACGACTATTTCGGCAAGGGACTCAGCGGCGGACGCATCAGCATCCTGCCTCCCTCCCGCCGCAGCGACGACTTCAAGGCCGAAGAGAATATCATCGCCGGCAACACGGGCCTTTACGGAGCCACCTCCGGCGAACTCTACATCAACGGCAAGGTGGGTGAGCGCTTCGGCGTGCGCAACTCGGGCGCCATCGCCGTCATCGAGGGGGCTGGCGACCACTGCTGCGAGTATATGACGGGCGGACGCGTCGTGGTGCTCGGCGAGACGGGGCGCAACTTCGCCGCTGGCATGTCGGGCGGACTGGCTTACGTCTACGACCCCAAGCACACATTCGACTACTTCTGCAATATGGACATGGTGGAAATCAACCTCGTAGAGGACAGCATCTCGCGCAAAGAGCTGCTGGAGCTTGTCCGTCAGCACTACCTCCACACTGGCTCGGCGCTGGCAGGGCGGATGCTCGACAACTGGTCGCATGTGGTCGAAGACTTCGTGCAGGTGGTGCCCATTGAATACAAGCGCGTACTGCAGGAGGAGCAGATGAAGAAACTGCACGAGAAGATAGCTGACATCCAGCGAGACTATTAAAGAAGCCTCACCCCCTACCCCTCTCCGAGTGGAGAGGGGAGTATATAGACTTGCCAACAGAATAACAAATATATAAAACCAATGAAAGAAATAAAAGAAAGAAATGAAAGTAGCCGTCTCGCCTTGCAGGTAACTACTCCCCTCTCCAATCGGAGAGGGGTCGGGGGTGAGGCTTCATTTCTCAGTATACACCGCCAGGAGGCGGGCTACCGTCCGATTCACGACCGCATCCATGACTTTGGCGAGGTGGAGCAGACGCTCAACACGCACCAGCGCCGTGAGCAGGCCTCACGCTGCATGGACTGCGGCGTACCCTTCTGCCACTGGGCCTGTCCATTGGGCAACAAGGCACCGGAATGGAACGACGCCCTGTATAAAGGCGACTGGGAGCTGGCCTTCCGCCTGCTCACAAGCACCAACCCCTTCCCGGAGTTTACGGGCCGCATCTGTCCGGCATTGTGCGAGAAGGCCTGTGTGCTGAACCGCTTCAACCACGAACCGACGACCAACCGCGAGGACGAGTGCGCCATCATCGAGGCAGCCTTCCGCGAGGGCTATATCCAGCCGCGAGTGCCTGTGAGAAACGGCAAGAGCGTGGCTGTCATCGGAGCCGGCCCGGCCGGTCTTGCCGCCGCCAACGCCCTCAACCAGATGGGCTACGCCGTCACCGTCTTCGAGAAAAACGAGGCCGCCGGTGGCCTCCTCCGTTACGGCATTCCCAACTTCAAGCTCAACAAGGCCATCATCGACCGCCGCATCGCCTTGATGGAGGCCGAGGGCATTGTCTTCCGCTACGGCGTGGCTGTCCCTAATGGTGAAGCTGTCCCCCATGCTGAAGCTGCCCCCCATGCTGAAGTTCCCTATGCTGCGATATTATCGCAGCCCAGGCCCCCCTTCTCCGCCTTCGTCCTCGCCACCGGCACCCCCACGGCCCGCGACCTCCGCATACCCGGCCGCGAACTGAAGGGCGTCCACTTCGCCCTCGAACTGCTGGCACAGCAGAACCGCGTCCTCGCCGGCATCGAGTACAGCAAGGAAGAGCGCATCACCGCCCGTGGCAAGGACGTGCTCGTCATCGGTGGCGGCGACACTGGCTCCGACTGCATCGGTACGGCCCATCGCCAGGGGTGCAAGAGCGTCACCCAAATAGAGATCATGCCTCGTCCCGTGGAAGGCCCCGACGACCCGCAGAACCCCTGGCCCAACTGGCCGCGCACCCTCAAGACCACTTCAAGCCACGAGGAGGGCTGCACCCGCCGCTGGAACATCAACACCCTTGAGTTCCTTGGCGAGAACGGCCACCTCACAGGCGTCAAGGTGCAGGAGATAGACTGGAAGCCTAATCCCGACGGTGGCCGCCCCGTCATGGTGGAGAAAGGCAAGCCCGAAATCATCAAGGCCGAACTTTGCCTCCTCGCCATGGGCTTCCTCAAGCCCGAGCATCCGCAGTATACGGAGAACGTCTTCGTATGCGGCGATGCCCAGAACGGTGCCTCCCTCGTGGTCCGCGCCATGGCCAGCGGCATAGACACCGCCCGTCGTGTCCACGCCTACCTCGCACATGAGTCCCTATGAGTCTATAAGTCCTATAAGTCCCATAAGTCCTATAAGTCCCATAAGCCCTATAAGTCCCATTAGCCCCATGCCCACCATTCCCTTCACCAAGATGCACGGCTGCGGCAACGACTACATCTACGTCAATGCCATGCAGCACCCCATCGCCGACCCCTGCGCCGCTGCAATCAAATGGAGCGACCGCCACAAAGGCATCGGCTCCGACGGGCTTGTCCTCATCGGCTGCAGTCCCGTCCCCGAGGCCGACTTCTCCATGCGCATCTTCAACGCCGACGGCTCTGAGGCCATGATGTGCGGCAATGCCTCGCGCTGCATAGGTAAGTATCTTTACGAGAAAGGCATCACAGGTAAAACGGAGATTCGCCTGCTGACGCTGTCTGGCATCAAGACGCTCCTGTTACACCTGTCAGGCAGCGAGGTTGAGTCTGTCACGGTAGACATGGGCGAGCCTATACTGGAAGACGAATCACAGTTTGTGGGCAATAGGGGAATGAGCAAGGGGACCTTTGTCTCGATGGGCAATCCCCACTACGTCATCTTCACCGACGATGTGGACCAGGTGGGCGAGACAGGGCGCATCCTCGAGCATCACCCTGCCTTCCCCCAGCGTTGCAACATCGAGTTTGCCCACATTCAGCCCGACGGCACCGTCAGGACACGTGTATGGGAACGGGGCAGCGGCATCACCCAGGCCTGCGGCACCGGAGCCTGCGCCACCGCCGTTGCCGCCTGTCTCACCGGCCGCGCCGCCCGCACGAGCCTCATCGTCATGGACGGCGGCACCCTTCAAATAGAGTGGCGCGAAACCGACAATCACGTCTACATGACTGGCCCCGCCACCTTCGTCTTCGACGGCGAAATCGAAATGACGTAATGACGAAAAGTCGTAATAACGTAATAACGTGATAACGTGATAACGAAAAGTCGTGATAACGAGATAACGAGATAACGTGATAACGAAAAGTCGTGATAACGAGATAACGAGATAACGTGATAACGAAAAGTCGTGATAACGAGATAACGTAATAACGAAATAACGAAAGAAAACTATGGCTCTTGTAAACATCCACTTCCTGAACCTGCAGCAGAACTACCTGTTCGCCGACATCGCCAAGAAGGTCAACGCCTTCCGTGTGATGCACCCCAAGGCCGACGTCATCTCGCTCGGCATCGGCGACGTCACCCAGCCGCTCTGCCCCGCCGTCGTCGAGGCCATGCACCGTGCCGTTGACGAGATGGCCACCGCCGACGGCTTCCGTGGCTACGGCCCGGAGCAGGGCTACGACTTCCTGCGCGAGGCCATCCTGAAGAACGACTTCCAGCCGCGTGGCGTCCGCCTCAGCATCGACGAAGTATTCATCAACGACGGTGCCAAGAGCGACACCGGCAACTTCCAGGAACTGCTGCACTGGGACAACTTCATCGGCGTCACCGACCCCATCTATCCCGTCTACATCGACTCCAACGTCATGATAGGCCGCTGCGGCACCTACCGCGACGGCCGCTGGACCAACGTGCGCTACATGCCCACCACCGCCGAGAACGGTTTCATTCCCGAACTGCCCAAGGGACGCCCCGTCGACGTCATCTACCTCTGCTATCCCAACAACCCGAC
>JAEEPZ010000248.1 GCA_016285055.1 Prevotella sp. | reverse complement strand
TCCTATTTCGAGCATCGGCTATGAGGAAGCCTGCCGACGCTTTGGAGAGGCGGAAAAGTATCTTCAGAAACTTGGGTATCGCACGGTGAATCCAACTAAAATGCGCTTACCAGTGTTTCTTGCTCAACACGGCCATTATCGGTGGTGCTTACTGCTTCAATTAGCGTGGCTCTGGATGACGTGCGACTGCATCTTTTTGATGGACGGCTGGCACACCAGCGACGGCGCAAGGCTCGAAAGGGCGGCTGCGAGAGTGCTCGGCAAGACGGTGATGTATCAGGGCAAGATGAAGCCTCGCGGCGAGGTGCCCGCACCGACTCACGTGCTGACTCCTGAGAAGAAAACGAGTAAGAAACATAAAAAGAACTAAGTGATTATGAGTAAACAAGGACAGAAAAAGGAAACCGACTTTGGCGCAGTCAGTAGTTGGTTGGAAGAGAATGTATTGCCGATGTTGATGGAAAAGTGCGCAAGCCCGCTGGAGGCCATCTACCTGCTGGCATCGTTCACGAAGAATGCCGCGCTGACCATCGGAGTGACCGCAGGACAACCGCCTAAGAGGGTGATAGCCGCCTGCAAGGACATCTTCGACAAGAAAGACTATGCTGAGGAAGCCCTGACGATGATGGCAGCACTGATGGCGGAGAAGATTGAGAAGAACGGCGGTGTGGCCGACCTCTCCGACGCTATTGACTCAGTTGAAGAGATTACACGCAAGTTGGACGAACAGAACTAAGGCGATATGATTGAACTACCAAAATACTCAGTCCAGACGTATGACCCTCGGGGGCTGGCGGTGAACGAGCGGACGGACTTCACGCGGCGCATCCCTGCGCTGCCGGAGAAGCAGCTGGCGAGGGACGCGAAGATCGTCAGTCAGATAATCCGCGCTTACGAGGCGGGCAGGGGGCAGGAGGTGATGGACATCTTCCGCCGCAAGGCCCGTCTGCTGTCGAACCCGCGCTACTGGGAGGTGATGCGGACGGTGTGGGTGGCGGTGGGCAGCACCGAGACGGCCCCGCTGTTCCGCACGCTGATGCAGTCGGGCCGCCCCTGCCGCTCGTGGTTTATGACGCCAGAGGATGCCGCCGCGCTGGAGGCGATGCCGTTTCCGCTGACCGTCTGGCGGGCTTACGACGGCGATCCCGACCCCGGCATATCGTGGACGCTCGACGAGCAGTGGTGTCGCGGCTATGCCAAGGCGAAAGGCCGCCGCGTGAAGCAGATGCAGGTGAGCCGTGAACAGGTGTTCGCCTACGTCAGCCGACGGGGCGAGGAGGAAGTGATTGTATTGTAGTTAAAAGGTAAATAAATTAAAAGGAAATTATGACAGAGAAGAAATTAAAGTATGCCTTCGGTACGGATGATACGCACTGCGAGGCTGACCTCTTCGACACAATCGAAGAAGTGATTGAGTATGCACAAGCGTCATGGGACGATAAGGACGGCAACCCGTTCGACGAGGATTGCGACTACTCTGGTTGCATCTACGTTGGCACGGCTGAGACCTACGAGCCTGCCGACTTTGCGCCATCGTTGGACGACATAGCCGACCAAATGACGGACAGGTTCTACAGCGACCACAACATCGACGACGACCAGGACGTGACCTACAGCAAGAAAGAAGATGCGCAGAAGGAGTGGCGCGAGTTCATCAATAAGTATTTCGACATCCCTTGCACCATCATTGCCAACTGGAACGTCGGCATCTATAATCTGAAAGAGCGTAAGTGGGAAGAAAGGTACGACCAAAAAGAGAACTAAATAATAAGCATAAATAAATAAAAAGCAGAGAACGATGGACGAAAACAAGAGAGAGAAGACAATTCTTGGAGTTGCCGACATGATGAGAGCTATGCCGTTTCAGGTTGAGTTCAGAGTAAAGAAGAAGCCTGCCGGTATGAAAATTATTATTGACGTGACGAAAGAGCAGATGGAGGGTATCGCGAAGCAGACATTAGAAAAAACCAGGCGGTTAGAGTCCGAGAACAAAAACAATTAAACTATACATCACTATGCCAATGACAGCAAACAGGCCGGTGCCACGACGTAAAGTGTGGTCAAGAGCGGATAAAATGGAACTGCTACTCAGCTTGCGCGAGACGGCGCGCAACTCTCGTCATCCTGTCCCAAGATGGGTGTCCGAGGAAATGCGCAGATTGGAACGAGAATTTGAATAATAAACGATAAAACCAACATGAAACAAAGACTATTATTTGAAGGCGAACTGAGCGATGTGACGCTGGAGAATGTGCTTCCGAAACTAATCAGCAAGGCTATTGAGACTGGCGAGGATGTGTTTCTGCGCTGGAACGGGGTGACGGTTAGGGTAGAGCCAAAAGACACGGTTGGCGCCTTGCTGCAGAAATACGATGAAACAGTTAAGGCTCTTGGCATGGCAAACCTTGGTGAAAAAAACGTTGATGGACGAGATAAGCATCTATACCGTATCAGGAATCGTCTCGCTGAGTTCTATATCGTGGCGCGCTCGTTTGACGAGGCGG
>JAEEPZ010000117.1 GCA_016285055.1 Prevotella sp. | reverse complement strand
AGACAACAGAATCATACTCGGAATTGGGGTGTCAGCCCAGAGCGTAGATGATTTACTTGCTTGATGTTGCAAAGATAGTAACTATTCCTCTAATTCCAAAGGCCCTCGGCTTGCCGAGGGCTATTTGTTATTCGGGACTTCATTTTGGGCCCTGCAAAATTCGTTACTCGGAAATGAAAAGAAAAACAAGTTTTCCTTTTGCATTTCGCTCGACTTTTCGTAACTTTGCACGCAAAATGAAAAAACACAATGAACGAAACAATTTACTTTGAGCATACAGAAGCAAGGATTTTCTCTTTTCAGCAAGGCAACGTCAGCGAGTTTCACGTCATGGTGCGCGTACAGCATCCACTGCTTTCCTTTCAGCAACAGCTCGATGCGGTGCTCGACACTTACCAGCAGATGATGGGCGACAGGCTGAAGGGGGCCATCGCAGTGTTCAAACGCTATTTCCTCAGCGATGCCGCCAACCAGGCCGACAGCATCCTCGCAGCCGACACCAGCGACTGCGCAAAGAGCCTCATACAGCAGGCACCCCTCGACGGAACGAAAATAGCGCTATGGGCCTATCTCATGACAGGCATCACAACACGCATCACCGACGGAGGACTCTTCGAGGTGAAGAAAGCGGCAGCTGGCGATGCTGCATTAAGGCACCTGTGGAACGCATCGGCTCATAACCTTGCAGCTAACTCAGAGTATCAGACGCGGCTGCTCTTCAACGAGTATGTCGTGCAGCTCATGCAGGAGGGATGCACCTTGGCGGCCAACTGCATACGCACCTGGCTCTTTGTCAACGACATCGACTTAAACTATGGAGGGGTGGTAAGGGCGCGCAACCAGGTGTTCTTTACGCAAGGGCTGACGCACGACACACATTTCATAGCTTCCACAGGCATAGGCGGAAGGGCACAGGATCCATGCGTGCTCACACAGATGGACAACTACGCCATTGCTGGCATCACACCAGAACAGATACACTACCTCTATGCCTCAACCCACCTCAACCGCACCAGCGACTATGGCGTGTCGTTCGAGCGAGGCACCTACATAGACTACGGCGACCGACGACACGTCTTCATCTCAGGGACGGCCAGCATCGACAATAAGGGACAGATAGTGCATGCGGGCAATGTGGTGAACCAGACGTTCCGCATGTGGGAGAACGTGGAAGCCCTGCTGCGCGAGGCGGGATGCACCTACGACGATGTGGCTCACATGATTGTCTATCTGCGCGACCCGGCCGACTATGCCGTGGTGAGCCGACTCTACGACGAGCGGTTCCCCAACAAGCCTCGCGTCATCGTCAATGCTCCCGTCTGCCGGTCGGGATGGCTCGTGGAGATGGAGTGCATGGCGGTAAAGGCGCAGAGCGATGAGCGGTTCCCGGCTTTCTGACAAAACTATGGAGACAAACGGCAGGCGTTGGGCCATGCTGAGCGGCAGCGGGCTGAAAGTGCTGGCGATGGGCACCATGCTCATCGACCATCTGGCGGCTTTCTACTGGTGGTATGACCCGCAGTTCTTCCAGCCTCTCTTCTCCATAGGGCACAGGCACATCACGCTCTATTTCATTTTGCGCATGGTGGGGCGGCTGGCCTTCCCCATATTCTGCTTCCTCATCGTCGAGGGCTTCTTGCATACTCACGACCGCAGAAAGTATGGGCGCAACCTGCTGCTCTTCGCTTTCATCTCAGAGATACCGTGGAACCTGGTGCATACCGGCACATGGCAATATAATGGGCAGAACGTGATGTTCACGCTCTGCCTCGGGTTTCTTGGACTATGTGCCATGGAGTATTTCCGCAACGACATCCGCCGGATGGGCTTCACACTGATAGGGCTGCTGGCTGTCGCGGTGTTGTTGCGAGCCGACTATGGCTGCGTGGGTTATGGCTTTATTCTCTTGCTCTACTCATTGCGCCACAACAGGCTGCTGCAAGCGGTCATTGGCAGCTGTGCGCTGAGCGGTCAATGGATAGCCGGACTGGCGTTTGTTCCCATCAACATGTATAACGGGCACCGTGGATTCATACAAGGCCCTGTTGCCAAGTATGCCTTCTACCTCTTCTATCCAGTCCACCTCTTTCTCATCTACCTGCTGCAGACCACTTTGTAGCGGTTCAACGCTGTGACGATCCTTGCTGCTGGGGCATCTGCGGACGTGGGCCACGGCCCCAGCTGCGCATCATGTGACGGAAGAAGCGTTCCTCCACCTGCAGGATGTCATAGACGCGCGAGGCGGGCAGCTGCTCCAGAAAGCGCAGGTGGTAGGCCTGCTGTATGCGCTTCAGCTCAAGGTCTATCTCGTCGCGCTCCTTGATGACCTTCAGGCAGCCTTGCTCGTCGGCAGGCTTCACCCGGGCCAGATTGCGCTGACGCTCGAAGATGGCACGCTGCTTTTCCTGCATCTCCTTGTAGATGGGGAAGAAGATGGCGGCCTCCTGCGGAGTGAGGTGGGCTTCTTTCTTGAAATAGTCTTCCAGCTGTGCTTGAAACTGCTCTGGCGAGAAGCGCCGGCCCTGGCCCTGCCCTTGTCTGTGACCCTGACCGAAGCCCTGGCCGAAGCCCTGGCCGAAGCCTTGTGAACTGGCACTCAGAGTGAGCATCAGCGCCATGCAGAAAAAGAATAGTCTCTTCATTGTTACTTCTTGATTATCATTCTAACTTATCTTTCGGAAGTAAAAGAGGAAGTGAAATATGAAGTAAAAGAGGAGCCATTGTCCTATTTTAACTTCCATGAGCGCAGCGAATTAACTTCTATTTTTACTTCCTATTTTACTTCCGAAACTTGAGATTCTAATAATACATGTCGGCCATGAGGCAGGCATAGATTTCCTGATTGTCAATCATGGCGTAGTCGGCCTCCTCGTCGATGTAAGTGTCGCTGTAGTAGCCGTTGTCCGCTTGGGTGTTGACGGCTATCTGCTGTGATGCTGCCTGCGGTGCGGCCACCTCGCTCCTGTCGTTGAAGGCGAGGGCGGCAATGAACACGCCGACGCAGATGCAGGCGGCAGCGTAAAGCCAAGGCCGCAGACGCTTCATCACTGCCACACGGGCAGGCTTGCGCACAGGAGGCTCCTCGTTGACAAGAGGAGTCATGGCTGCCGTTGGAATCTTGTCCATGACCTGCTGTGTGAGCTGCTCGAAGTAGCCCTCAGGCACGGTAAAGGGATTGTGGCTCCCCATTCTGTTTCTCAGATACTGCTCTTCGTTCATCATAGTTTGTTTCGTTTTGCATCTTAGACGGTTAGTATAGGGCAGGGTTTAATCGTGGCGATGAAAAAATTCTGTAATTTTTTTCACTGCTATGTGATAGGACGCTTTCAGCCCGCCTTCACTGGTGCCCAGCACCTTGCTGATGTCGCTGTATTTCATCTCATCGTAATAGCGCATCTGGAACACGGTGCGTTGCACATCGGGGAGGGCGGCAATGGCTTCCTGCAGCTGTGCCTCTGTCTCATCGCCGTCGAAATACTTGTCGGCCATGAGGCGGTTGGCCAGGCCGAGCGTGGTGTCGTCGGCACTCAGGGTCTGCCGTTTCTTCTGACGCCGAGTGAAGTCGAGGGCTTCATTGATGGCAATGCGGGTGAGCCAGGTGATGAGTTTCGAGTCTCCCTTGAAGGTGGCGAGCGAGCTCCATGCCTTGATGAGTGCGTTCTGCAGCACGTCGTCGGCGTCCTCATGTATCAGCACAATACGGCGCACCTGCCAGTAGAGCTGCTCGCTGTACTGACACACCATTGCCTCAAATGCCTTGCGCTGCGTGGCAGGGTTTCTCAGCAGGTCAATGAGTTGCTGGTCGTCGTAATTCAATCTCTGAGGAAGGGCTTGATGGCCTGCAGGAGGGTCTTGTCATAGTCGTAGGGGTCGCCCCACACTTCCAGCTCTCCTGTCTGTGGGTTAGGATATTCCGTAAAATAATTAATGTTGACCGGCACTGCGGGCTCCACCTCGGTGTTGCTGACAAGGCGTATGGCGCCGCTATGGGTGCGCCTGTACTCACGTCCCTGTTCGGTCTCTGGCTGCTTGTCCATCGACAGGCGTATCTTGTCGAGGAACCACGGGTCGGCATTGGGAAGCACGAAGCAGGCCATGTCCATAGGGCGCTGCAGGCGGATGCATCCGTGAGAGACGGTGCGACGGGCATTGTTGAAGGCACTTGGCGAAGAGGTGTCGTGGAGATAGACGGCAAACTTGTTGGGGAAGCGGAAGATGATGCGCCCCAAGGAGTTGCCGGCGCCGCTGCGCTGCCGCACGGCATAGCGCCCGCTGGCCAACTCGGCACGTGAGAGGTTGGCAGGGTTGACGCGGCCACGGGGGCCTACCACATAGTAGTTGCGGCGGGCAAAATAGGCGGAGTCGCCGGCATGTCCGCTCACCTCACCGCGTATGATGCTCTGAGGGATGCCCCATTCGGGATTGACCTCGATGCGATTGATCTCGCTGGTGAGCAGCGGTGACTTCGTGGAGGGCTTGCCGCAGCAGATGCGCATGTTGATGATGCTGTCGGGGGCTATGGCCCACACTTGCTGGGCGGCTACGTTGACAAAGATGCGGCGGCTGGCCTGCTCGGGATGCTTCTTGTCTCGCCAGCGCAGACGCTCCATGTTGCACAGTGTGCGATGGCGGGCGTCGGCAGTGCTGTCCTTGGTCAGCTGTTCCTTCAGCAGCTGGTAGGCAGGATCCTGCGGCTCGATGGAGTCGAGGAAGCTGAGCATCGTCTGCTTGTCGGTGAGCTGGCTGAGGGCATAATGAATAAAAGCGCTGTCAGCCTGGTCGATGTCGATGTCGTAGTTTTTCTCGCCGAAGAGCTGCCGGGGCTTGGTGAATCCGAAACGCTGCCCTACGGCATAGCGCAGATAAGCCTTGGTGAGGTGATACTCGGCCTGTGCCATGGCCTGCGGTGCGTTCTGCGCCGAGTCTTTCTGGTGCATCACGGCCAGCGCAGAGTCGATGTCGGAGAGGAGGAAGTACGCTTCCTTGAAACCCATGACCTGTGCCTGGCTGTGCATCAGACTGTCTAATGCGTCGGCCATCGGCATGTCGGTCGGTGAGCCCATCCACAGCCATGCGGTGTTGTCGGCGGCATCGGCGTAATACTGATGACACATGCGGTCAGCATAGCCATTGGCTGGCTGCGTGCTGACGATATCGGCCAACAGCCTGTGCGCCTCTTCGCTGTTCTGCTGGTAGAATTGCTCCAGCCTCTGGGCGGCTATCTCTTCTGCTGTCGGTTGTGCAGACTTTCCCTGGCAGGCTGAAATGTTGAGGGCAATGGTGACTGCGGCTGCAATGGCTAACGCACGGTAACCTTGCGCGCCACTTTGCCTACTTTCAGAATGTAGCACCCTTTGGGAAGATTAAGTTCTATACGCTGTGCGGGACCCTCTATCCTGTAGGTAGCCACTGCACGTCCCGTCAGCGACACCACTTCGAGTGTCATTCCAGCGGCTCCCTGAACGTTGACGGTGTTGCCGTCGACGCTGAGTTGAGGCATCTGCTCGTCTATCTGCTCGGCCACGCCCAGTTCCATCACCATGTTGGCAGCTTTGGCAGGAACAGCCATCGTCAGCATAGATGCACAGACAATAATGAGTAAATTCTTTTTATTCATGCACGAAAATTTTGTAATTACAGCGCAAAAATAGTGCTTTTTTCCCGAACCGCCAAAAAAAAACGGCAAAAAATGCCGTTCAGACGTCAATAATGTCCATTTCGTTGGTGAGGAAGGTACTGGGAAAGACGTTTCTGGCCTCGTTGAGCAGTATGCTCTCGTCATGATAGCGTGCGCTGTAGTGTCCCAAGAGCAGTTTCCCCACCTGTGCGTCACGGGCCACTGTGGCAGCCTGCTCGGCTGTGGAGTGATAGTATTTCTCGGCGCCGTCCTTCTTGTCGTTGGCGTAAGTGCTCTCGTGGTAGAGGGTGTTCACTCCCTGCACGATGTGGTGCAGCTGCGGCATGTAGCGTGTGTCTGAGCAGTAGGCATAGCTGCGTGTTGCATCGGGCGGTGTGACGAGCTGCTCGTGGGGAATGAGGGTGCCGTCGGGCAAGGTATAGCCTTGGCCAGCCTTGATGTTGTTGATTTGTGCTGTGGGTATGCCGTACATGTCGATCATGTCGCGTCGGATATGTGGCAGGGTGGGCTTTTCCCGGAAGAGGTAGCCTGCGCAGGGAATGCGGTGGTCCAAGGGGATGGTCTCCACTGTCAATGAGCGGTCTTCATAGGCCACCTCCTGCTTTGTAGTGTCCACGGCATGAAACTCTACTGCGAAGCCGATGTCGTAATTGAAGAACAGCTGCAGCTGGGCTTTCAGCATGTGCTCCAGTTCGGCAGGTGCGTGAACGTGCAGTGTGGCGGTGCGCCCTAACAGTCCGAAGGTACTTATGAGCCCGATGAGTCCGAAGCAGTGGTCGCCGTGTATGTGCGATATAAATATGTGTCCAATCCTGTCGAATGGCAGTGATGAGCGCCTGAGCTGCACCTGTGCTCCCTCTCCGCAGTCCACCATGAAGAGTTTGCCGCGGCATTCTACTACTTGCATAGACGAGAAGTGCTTGATGGTAGGCAGTGCGCTGCCGCATCCGAGTATGTGTATACGAAATGGTTCCATGTTTTAGGAGTTTTTGGGAGTTAAAGGAGTTCTTTTTGGAGTTAAAGGAGTTAAAGGAGTTGAGTTTTGGAGTAAAAGGAGTAAAAGGAGTTAAAGGAGTTAAAGGAGTTAAAGACAATAGCGATGCTGCGGCCTTCAACTCAGAAACAAAGGCCTTTCTATGGAGAGACATTTGTCTTTAACTCCTTTAACTCCTTTAACTCCTTCACAAGACTTGAGAAAGATGAATCAGATAAGCTCAAAGATACCTGTTGGCATGGTTCGCTTGAGCACGTCAAGCTGGATGTCCTTTCCCGTTACGATGCCATAGCTGCGCAGGGTGGCTTCTACTGTTTTGCGAGCCAGCTCTGGGTGGTTGTTCTCTTCCGAGAGGTGGCAAAGGAAGACGTGCCGCAGGTTTTCGCTCATGTGCTGTGCGATGGCCTCAGCACAGTCGTTGTTGCTGAGATGTCCTGTTCCGCTGGAGATACGTTCTTTGAGGTGAGCCGGATAGGGCCCTGCCATGAGCATCTCGCGGTCGTGGTTGGCCTCTAAGACAAGATAGTTTGCCTTGTTGATAAAGTCTCCCATCTGCTCTGTGATGTGCCCTGCGTCGGTGATGATGCAGCATGTCACTCCTTCTGCCTCCACCATATAACCCACGTTGTCGCTGCTGTCGTGGGGCACCATGAAGGGGGTGACGTTGAAATCTCCGATGTCGATGGATTGGTTGCACTCTATGAGTCGGCGGTCGGCTGCGTCTACCTTTCTTGATACGCAGTAGTTGCGGTCGATGCCTTGGTGCACTGTGCTTGTGGCATATACGGGGAGGTGTAGTTCGTGGCTGATGCTTCCCACGCACTTGATATGGTCAGCGTGGTCGTGTGTGATGAAGAGTTGGTGTACTTGTGTGAGGCTCAGTCCATAGTCTCTGAAATGTTTCTTCAGTGTGCGAATGCCCACTCCGGCATCAATCATCAGTCCGTCGCTGCCAGTGTAGAGGAAATAGCAATTCCCGCTGCTTCCGCTGCCAAAGGATATGAATCTCAGCATTGCTTCTGTTCTATTTTACTTCTGTTATGTAGGTGCAAAGATACTAAAAAAGATTCGAGCTTAGAGTTTTGGCTACTGAGATTTATAGATAGTTAACTATATGAGTGTTTGCTTTAACTCTCAGTCATCCTAAAAAAAGCTGCGCACCATGATTGATGCGCAGCTTATCAATAGCGGTTGAAGTGTCAGTGTTTACTCGCTCTTCTCCATCTGAGCCTTCAGCTGTGCGAGCACGTCGAGGTCGCCGAGCGATGTGGAGGCGGCGACGTTCTCAATCTTCGGAGCGTCGTCCTTCTTGGCCACGCGGGGAGCAGCAGCCTTGCGGGCAGCACGCTCTTCCTTGCGCTTCTCGTCCTCGAAGGTGCGGCTGTGGCTGAGGATGATGCGCTTGCTGTCCTTGTTGAACTCGATGACCTTAAAGGGCAGGGTCTCGCCAAGCTGTGCCTGCGAGCCGTCTTCCTTGACGAGGTGCTTCGGTGTAGCAAAGCCTTCAACATTCTCCTCGAGTGCTACCACGGCACCCTTCTCGAGCATCTCTGTAATCTTACCCTCGTGCACGCTTCCAACGCTGTACTTGCTCTCGAAGGCATCCCAAGGATTCTCCTCGAGCTGCTTGTGGCCGAGGCTGAGGCGACGGTTCTCCTTGTCGATGTCGAGCACGACGACGTCGATGGGCTCGCCCACCTTGGTGAACTCTGAGGGGTGCTTGACCTTCTTGGTCCAGCTGAGGTCGCTGATGTGAATCAGACCGTCGACACCTTCCTCCAGCTCTACGAAGACGCCGAAGTTGGTGAAGTTACGCACCTTGGCATTGTGCTTCGAACCGACGGGATACTTCACGTCGATAGCCTCCCATGGGTCTTCCTTCAGCTGCTTGATGCCGAGTGACATCTTGCGCTCGTCGCGGTCGAGGGTCAGGATGACAGCCTCCACCTCGTCGCCCACCTTGAGGAACTCCTGAGCGCTGCGCAGGTGCTGGCTCCATGACATCTCGCTGACGTGGATGAGACCTTCAACGCCGGGCTGCACTTCGACGAATGCGCCGTAGTCGGCGATGACAACAACCTTGCCGTGGACGTGGTCGCCCACCTTGAGATTGGGGTCGAGAGCATCCCAAGGATGCGGAGTGAGCTGCTTGAGACCGAGGGCGATGCGTTTCTTCTCCTCGTCGAAGTCGAGGATGACGACATTGATCTTCTGGTCGAGTGACACAACCTTGTTGGGGTCGTCGACGCGGCCCCAGCTGAGGTCGGTGATGTGGACGAGTCCGTCGACACCGCCGAGGTCGATGAAGACGCCGTATTTGGTGATGTTCTTGACCGTGCCTTCCAGAATCTGGCCTTTCTCCAGCTTGGAGATGATCTCCTGCTTCTGGGCCTCGAGCTCCTGCTCGATGAGTGCCTTGTGGCTGACGACGACGTTGCGGAACTCCTGGTTGATCTTGACAATCTTGAACTCCATGGTCTTTCCAACGAACTGGTCGTAGTCGCGTATGGGATGAACGTCAATCTGCGAGCCTGGCAGGAAGGCTTCGATGCCGAACACGTCGACAATCATGCCACCCTTTGTGCGGCACTTGATGAATCCCTGAACGATTTCCTCCTTGTCGAGTGCTTCGTTGACGCGATCCCAAGCCATGCTGAGGCGAGCCTTCTTGTGCGAAAGCAGCAGCTGACCCTTCTTGTCCTCGGCGCTCTCTACGTAGACCTCTACGACGTCGCCCTCTTTGAGGTCGGGGTTGTAGCGGAACTCAGTGGCGGGGATGATGCCGTCGCTCTTGTAGCCAATGTTGACGACGACCTCTTTCTTGTCGACGCTGATGACCTTACCCTCTACAACCTGATGGTCGGCCACCTTGTTCAGTGTCTCATCGTAGGCCTTGTCGAGTTCTTCCTTGCTGACGTTGGCCACGGTGCCGTTTTCAAACTCGTCCCAGTTAAAGTCCTGGAGCGGCTGAACGTTCTTTGTTAATTCTGACATTTTCTCATTGCCCCTCTCGGGGCATAAGGCCTGACCAGACGCCATCAGACCTGTTGTTTTTAAGGGTTATACATAGCGGAGGCCCGCGTCTGTAAAGGCCTCCTGCCCACGTATGTGAGGCTAAGAGGGTGCAAAGGTAGTCATTATTTTTCTTTTTCTTTCCTGATTGTTATTATTGAAAGAGGAGTTTAAGAAAGTTTAACTTAGTGAGCGGGGGCTTTTGGGCTTTTGGGGAGGGCCGCTTTGCTTTTTGCGGCTGCGGCCTCTCAGGCCGCTCAATTGACGAAAATTTTATTCGCGGTGGCGGCCTCCCAGGCCGGGCAATTGACGAAAATTTTTATTCGCGGTGGCGGCCTCCCAGGCCGGGCAATTGACGAAAATTTTTATTCGCGGTGGGGAGCGGCGGGCACGGGCTTTTTAGGGAGGCTGTTTATTCGGCGAGGGTGAAGCGGCAGGATGTTGTGATGCTGGCCGAGGAGTTGCCGATGAGCGCCTCGAAGACGCCGGGCTTTGCTGTCCACTGGCCTGCCTGGTCGTCGTAGAAGCTGAGGGCACTCCTGTCGATAGTGAGGGTGACCTGCTGCGTCTCTCCCGGCTGCAGGAAGACCTTGCGGAAGGCCTTGAGCTCCTTGACGGGCCGCTCTACCCTGGGCTGAAGCTCATGGATGTAGAGCTGCACAGTCTCTGCCCCGGCCACCGTGCCAGTATTCTTGACTGGGACGTGGAACGTGAAGAGTGAAGAATGGGCTGACGCCTCCACGGTGGCCTTTCCTATTTCAAAAGTGGTATAGCTCAGACCGTAACCAAAGGGGAAGAGTGGCTGGGCTGATGGACGCTTTGCTGATTTACGCTTTGCCATTTCCCTGTCAATCCACCGATAGCCCACGAAGAGCCCTTCCTTATACTCCTCATCTATGATTTGATGGTCGGGACGCCATGTGCCGGGATAGGTGTTGAGGGCGTGTGCGCCACACTGGTCGAGGGAGGCATACCATGTGAAAGGCAGCTTACCAGAGGGGTTCACGTCGCCAAAGAGCACTGAGGCGATGGCCTCGCCTGCCTCTGAGCCGATGAACCATGCCTGTAGGACGGCCGGCACGCGGCTGAGCCAGGGCAGTGCGGCACAGTTGCCGGAGATGTTGACGAAGATGAGGCGCGGGTTGACCTTGAGTATGGCCTCTATGACCTCGTTCTGTGCGTAGGGCAGGTCGTAGCTCTGACGGTCGTGTCCCTCGCTGTCCTGATAGCCAGCCTTGTTGAGTCCTCCGAAGAAGATGACGACATCGGCCACCTTGGCCTTGCTGACAGCCTCGGCTGTGAGCTCTGCCTGCGACCGCGGCTCATAGAGCGAGCGCCCCACCGACACGCCGTCGAAGGTCTGCACGGTGTCGCCGACATAGCCACGGGCGAAGTCGAGCCTCACCCCCTGCCCCTCTCCGACTGGGGAGGGGAGTAAATAGTCATGGCCGGTGATAGCACGCGAAATGCCATCTAAAGGTAGGATTTCGTGCTGTGCCTTGAGCGAAGAGGAGCCTCCGCCCACGGTCATCATCTTGATGGCGTTCTCGCCGACGACGAGGATGGAAGCCCCCCCTACTGCCCCCGAGGGGGCTTCATTTGTTTTGCGGGCTTCATGCAACGATTTCAACCTCTCTTCCGTCAGCGGCAACAGAGGTAATGATTCCCCCTCGGGGGAAGAAAGGGGGGCTTCATTTTTTAATAAGACGATGCCTTCCTGCGCTATCTTCAGCGCGGCGGCATAGTGTTCGTCGGAGCAGAGGAATCCGAAGGGCTTGGCGGGCTGCATGGTGGTGCGATAGAAGAGTCGCAGCACACGGCGAACCTTCTCGTCGAGTTCCTTCGTGGTGTACTTGCCCTCACGTATGAGCCGTTTGTAGGCCTCTGCCATGTGATAGCTGTCGTAGGCATTGGTGCGCCCCATGGTGAGTCCGTCGGTCCATGTTCCGAACTCGAGGTCGAGTCCGTTGGTGATGGCCTGCTCGGTGTCGTGGCATCCGCCCCAGTCGCTGATGACCACTCCGTCGAAGCCCCAGTCGTGCTTGAGGATCTTGTTGAGCAGGATGCTATTGTGACAGTTGTGTTGGTTATTATAAAGATTGTAGGCTCCCATGATGCTCCATGCCTTTCCCTCGGTGACAGCAGCGCGGAAGGCGGGCAGGTAGATCTCGTGCAGTGCGCGGTCGCTGACGATGACGTTGACCTGATGGCGGTACTCCTCGTCGTTGTTCAGGCAGTAGTGCTTGACGCAGGCTGCCACGCCCTTCGACTGCAGCCCCTGCACATAAGGTACGACCATGCGCGATGCCAAGTAGGGGTCTTCGCCCATGTACTCGAAGTTGCGTCCGCCCAGTGGTGTGCGGAAGATGTTGACGCCGGGGCCGAGGATGACACTCTTCTTCCGATAGAGTGCTTCCTCGCCGAGGCTCTCGCCATAGAGTCGGGCCATGTCAGGATTCCACGTGGCAGCAAGACAGGTGAGAGCGGGGAAGGCCACGCACGAGTCGTTGGTCTGTCCGGCCTGCACCCACTCGTCCCAGAGCACGTCGGGGCGCACGCCGTGAGGGCCGTCGTCGGTCCAGAGGTCGGGGAAGCCGAGACGCTTCACGCCAGGTGAGGAGAACTTCGACTGGGCATGAATGACGGCAATCTTCTCGTCGAGCGTCATGCGGCTTAAGGCATCGTTGATGCGCTGCTCCACGGGTTTCGACTCATCGAGATAGACGGGCAAGGTCTGGGCATTCATGGGGCTGAATGAAAAAGCGCCCATGAACAGAAGGCTTATCATCAAGGATTTTCTCATGTTTTTCTTGTTTTTGCGGGTGCGGCCTCTCAGGCCGCTCAAATGACGAAAATTTTTATGAGCATCGGGGAGCTCGCGGCCGCTCAAATGACGAAAATTTTTATGAGCATCGGGAGCTCGCCTGAGATTGGGGGGGCGCGCCTCTGAGATTGGGGTGCGGCCTCTCAGGCCGCTCAAATGACGAAAATTTAGATTCGGACGTAAAGATCCCTCCCTTCCCTGCCACGAGGGAAGGGAGGGGACACAGCGAAATTACTTCTTCTGAAATACGCGGACATAGTCCACTTCCATCACGGCGGGGAGGGCACTCTCGTCTACGCCCTGCGCTCCGCCCCAGTCACCGCCCCATGCGAGGTTGAAGATGACATAGAAGGGATCGTCGTAGGGCCAGTCGTCGCGGCCCTTGCCACGATTGTCGTAGCTGAGTTGTACCTTGCCGTCGACATAGGTAGTGATGTTCTCGTGGGTCCACTTGATGGCGTAGGTGTGGAACTCGTCCTCAGCACCCTGGCAGAGCATCTCGTGAGTCACCTGTGTGCCGTTGCTATGCACATGGGCGTTGGCATGCAGGCTGGACGAGACATAGTTGGGATGATAGCCCACCTCCTCCATGATGTCAATCTCGCCGTCGGCCGGCCACGAGCGGAAGTTCACAGGCATCATCCAGAAGGCAGGCCATGTGCCCTTGCCCTTCGGCAGCTTGATGCTGGCCTCAATGTAGCCATACTTCCAGCCCTCCTTCACCTTGGCATAGACGCGTCCGGAATAGACCTTGCCGTTCTCCTTCAGGGCCGTGATGCGCAGCTTGCCGCCACGCACCTCGGTGACGAGGTTGCCCTCCGGTGTCTTGTGGTTGACATAGTTCTGCAGCTCGTGGTTCACCCAGCCGCTGCCCTTCACCTCGTGTGTCCAGTCGTCGCCGTTCAGCTCTGAGCCTTTGTCGAACTCATCCTGCCAGACGAGGGTATAGCCTTCCGGAGCGTTGTAGGCCGACTGTGCTGCAGCCTCCTGTGTGACGCTGATGCTCTTGCGT